>NZ_JAVREK010000011.1:0-179691 GCF_031845375.1 Streptomonospora wellingtoniae | reverse complement strand
CGCTTCGGGAGCGCCAGGAGCACGAGATGGTGAACAACCGCGATTTCGGGTTGCTGCACAATGCGGACCTGAGGCAGCGGATTCCCACGCGCGGAGGTCCGCCCACCCCCGACGACCTCGACGAGCTCGTGTCACGGCGGCGCAAGACGCGCGTCATCCTGGCGCACCCCCGCGCGATCGCCGCGTTCGGCCGCGAGTGCAGCCGCCGCGGCGTATACCCCGACATCATCGACCACCAGGGCCGCACGGTCGTCGGCTGGCGGGGGATCCCGATCCTGCCGTGCGACAAGATCCCCGTCACGGGGGCCGGGACGACCTCCGTCCTCGCGATGCGCACCGGCGAGGACGACCAGGGGGTCGTCGGCCTCCACCACATCGGCCTGCCCGACGAGTACCAGCCGGGGCTGTCGGTGCGGTTCATGGGCATCGACGACAAGGCCCTGATGTCCTACCTGGTCAGCACCTACTACTCGGCCGCAGTGCTGGTCCCCGACGCCCTCGGGATCCTGGAGAACGTCGAGACCGGACGCTGACCCGACCGGCGCTAAGCACAGAAGGGATTCCCCACCATGGTGGCAATCGAGGAGACGACGGGCGGCCGGCCGGCGGCCGAGGTCCTCGCCGGTGTCCGCGATGTCGTCGACCCCGCCCTGCGGGCGGCGGTCGCGACCCTTCCCTCCGCGCCGCGCGCGATCGCCGAGTACCACTTCGGCTGGTGCGACGAGCACGGGAACCCGGCGGGCGGCGCGGGCGGCAAGCTGTTCCGTGCCGCTCTGGCGCTGCTCACCGCCCGGGCCACCGGCGGTTCCGGCGAAGACGCGATCCCGGCGGCGGTGGCCGTCGAACTGGTGCACAACTTCTCACTTCTGCACGACGACGTGATGGACGGCGACGCCACCCGCAGGCACCGGGCCACCGCCTGGCGCGTCTTCGGCACCGGCGGCGCCGTCCTCGCCGGCGATGCACTGCTGTCGCTGGCGTTCGACACCCTGGCTGTCGGCGGCGACCCCGCCGGCAGCGACACGGCGCGGCGACTCAATGCCACGGTCCAGCGGCTCATCGCCGGCCAGAGCGCCGACATGGACTTCGAGCGGCGCGTCGGCATCGCCCCCGCGGAATGCCGCGCGATGGCCGAGGCCAAGACCGGGGCCCTGCTCGGCTGCGCCTGCGGCCTCGGCGCCGCTCTCGGCGGGGCCGCGCCGGAGCGGGCCGAGGAGATGTACCGCTTCGGCGAGCTGCTCGGCCTCGCCTTCCAGATCGCCGACGACCTGCTGGGCATCTGGGGCGATCCCGCGACCACCGGCAAACCCGTCCACTCCGACCTGCGCAACCGCAAGAAGTCGCTCCCCGTCGTGGCCGCGCTGGCTGCCGACACCGCGGAGTCGGGGGAGCTGGCGGCCCTGTTCGCCCGCGGCCGGCCACTCGAGGGCCCCGACCTCGTCCGCGCCGCCGAGCTGGTGGAGCTCGCGGGAGGGCGCTCCTGGGCCGAGCGCGAGACCGCCGCCCTGCTGGAGAGCGCGCTGGAGCGCCTGCGCTCCGCGGCCGCGGCGGCTGCCCCCGCCGCCGAACTCGCGGAGCTGGCCCGTCTGGCCATCCGACGCGACCACTGAGCCACCCCGAGCCGAGGAGGCACCGCCATGTCCTGGACCCCGCAGACCGCAGCACCGGCCACCGCACCCGGCGACGGGGACCTGCCCTTGGGCGACGTCCTGGTCGCCGACCGCCTCGTCCCTGCACAGGGCCCTGATGTCCCCTGCCCCGCGGCCGCCCTGGTCGCCGGCGAACTGAGCCGCCGCGGCGCCCGTCCGGTCCGGGGTGCGCTGCGGCTGCCCGCGCCCCCCGGCGCAGGCGCGGGGGAAGGAGGGGCGCATCGTAGCGGCGCCGAGGGCGCGGTACACGACGGCGGGTACACCGCCGTAGTCGCGGGGTCCGACCCGCCGCGCGGGCTCGGCGCGGCCCGCACCGCGGCGGCGGCGCCGGGGGAGAAGGGCGAGCGTGCCGTCCGTGAGGCGGTCGACTCCTGGCTCGCCGTCGCAGGGACGGCGCGCACCGTCCTGCTCGCCGCCCCCCGGTCCTTCTGCGCTGGGGTCGAGCGCGCCATCGAGGTGGTGGAGCGGGTGCTCGAGCAGCGCGGCAGCCCTGTCTACGTGCGCAAGCAGATCGTGCACAACACCCACGTCGTCTCCGGCCTCGAAGCGCGCGGGGCCGTCTTCGTGGACGAGCTCGACGAGGTTCCCGAGGGGGCCACCGTGGTCTTCTCCGCACACGGTGTCGCGCCGCAGGTGCACCGGCAGGCCGCCGAACGCGGCCTGCGCGTCGTCGACGCCGCGTGCCCGCTCGTCACCAAGGTGCACGCCGAGGCCCGCCGGTTCGCGTCCCGCGGCGACACCGTCGTCCTCATCGGCCACGACGGGCACGAGGAGGTGGAGGGGACCCTCGGGGAGGCCCCCGAGAGCACGGTCCTGGTCGAGACACCCGAGGACGTCGCGGCCTTGGAGGTCGCCGACCCCGACCGGGTCGCCTACCTCACCCAGACCACTCTGGCCGTCGACGAGACCGCCGCGGTCGTCGACGCGCTGCGCGCCCGATTCCCGGCGGTGCGCGGGCCCGCCTCCGACGACATCTGCTACGCCACCACCAACCGCCAGGACGCGCTGGACGCGATCGCTGGGGAGTCCGACGTCGTGCTGGTGGTCGGCTCTGCCAACTCCTCCAACTCGGTGCGGCTGGTGGAGCTGGCGGAGCGCCGCGGCACTCCGGCCCACCTGGTCGACGACACGGGTGAGATCCGTCCGGAGTGGCTCGCGGGCGTGTACACGGTCGGCTTGACCGCCGGCGCCTCGGCGCCGCCCGGGCTGGTCGAGGAGGTGATCACCGCGCTGGGCGGGCTGGGGCCGGTCACCGTGCACGAGCGCGAGGTCGCCCGCGAGACCGTCCACTTCGCGCTGCCCTCGGCTGCACTGCGGTCCTGACGGCCGCGTCCGCCGCCGGCGCGGCCCGGTCGAATCGGGCGACCGGACCGCGGACGCCCCTTCGCGGTGCGCCGGCCGGCTCCGCCCGCGCGGACGCCCCCTGCCGGGCCCGAGCTGCCGGCAGGCAGGGGGCGGTCACCCCAGCGCGGGCGCCTTGTCGAGGAAGCCGTAGACCGCGCTGATCCGCCCGTCGTCGGCCGCTTCGGCCACGTCGAAGCCCACCGCGACCGGCTCGCTCCCGCCGTCGGGCACGAGCTCCCAGCCGAACCGGGCGACGCGGTGGTGGGAATCCACTCCCGGCAGGGCGCGGAAGACGTGGTCGGGGAAGAGCCCGTGCGCCTGGGCGATGACCGCAGCGATCCCCTCGTGTCCGGAAGCCTCGGCCAGCGGGTCGGTGTAGCGGCCGTCCTCGGTCCACAGGCGGGCGACCGCGTCGGCCCGTGCGGCGGGGTCGGCCTCGTTCCATGCGGCGATGTAGCGCTTCACCAGTTCGTCGAAGTCCAGCATGGTGCGTCCTCCTGCGTCGGTTTCGATCGTGCGGGGACGGGGGGCTCTCCGCGGTCGCCCCGCCCGGTGCCGAGAAAGCTCCCATGGGGCGGCGGGAGCGTCGATTACGCGCGGGGTAACGGTGAGTCCGGAGCCCGCGGGCGTTACCCGGCGGGTAATGGACACGGCCGCACGGGGCGGGCATCGTAGCGGAGCAGGCGAGGCGCGGTAGCGCCCGCTCCGACCCTGGAGGAGGCGGCGCGGTGGTGATGGTGTCGGCGCGTACCGAAGAGCCCGTCGGCGTCCTGCTGCGGCACTGGCGCGCGCGGCGCGGTCTCAGCCAGCTCGCGCTGTCCGGCCTGACGGGGGTGTCCACCCGGCACCTGAGCTTCGTCGAAACCGGGCGCTCGGCGCCCAGCCGCGGCCTCGTCCTGCGCCTGTGCGACCACCTGGATCTGGGGCTGCGCGAGCGCAACCGGGTGCTGCTCGCCGCCGGCTACGCGCCCGCCTACCCGGAGACCCCGCTGGACGATCCGCAGATGGCCGCAGTACGCACGGCCGTGGGCAGGATGCTCACCGGCCACGAGCCCTACCCCGCGGTGGTCGTGGACCGGCGGTGGGACATGCTGGAGGCCAACGCCGGCATCGCCCTGTTCACCGGCCTCGTCGCCGACCACCTGCTGAGTCCGCCCGTCAACGTGCTGCGGGCCAGCCTCCACCCCGAGGGGATGGCGCCGCGGATCGCCAACCTGGGTGAATGGCGAGCGCACCTGCTCGGGCGCCTCCAGCGCCAGGCGGAGATCACCGACGCGGCCGACCTGCGCGAGCTCTACGCCGAGCTGCGCTCCTATCCCGGCGGCGACGGCTCCGCGGCCGAGAGAGCACCGGGCGGCCCCGGCGACTTCGTCGTACCGCTGCGCCTCCGCCACGGCGACCGCGAGCTCTCCTTCTTCAGCGCGGTGGCCACGCTCGGCACCCCCGTGGACGTCACCCTCGCCGAGCTCGTCGTCGAGTCCTTCTTCCCGGCCGACGCCGACACCGCCGACTTCCTGGTCGCCCGCGGCCGCGCGGACGCCGGGGCCGCCCCGCCCGCAGGCTAGGGCCCATCGGGCGGTCGTCCGCAGGAGCCGCGCACGCATGTCCACGCCGGGCCCGATGCCTGCGGCGCCTCCGCGGCGTGTGTGCTCCGCAGGAGGGACGCCCGCAGAGCAGCGCGATCTCGCCAGGTTCGACCGAACCCGGCACGGGAGGTTGCGCGAATCAGTCACGATTCGGTCTATCTATTGCTTAGGTTGCTCATTTGGGTCATTCTTGTGCTGTTCATTTGCGTGAAATGAGCAAGCAATCAGGCGGGAGTGCCGGGTGCGCCATCAGGAGCTCATGGACGCGGTCGTCGACGGCGTTCAGCGGGTCGAGGACCTCGCCCGTGCGCTGGGGATCAGCCCGTCGACGGTCCGGCGCGGCCTGACCGAGCTGGAGCAGGCGGGCAAGGTCGTGCGCACGCACGGCGGCGCCGTGCCCTCGCCCGGAGGCGGGGAGCTGTCCTGGGCGCAGAAGAGCCAGCGCAACGCCGCCGCCAAGCGGCGGATCGCGGCCTTCGCGGCCGACCTCGTCGAGGACGACCACGTCGTACTGCTCGATGCGGGCAGCACCACGACCTTCATCGCCGAGCGGCTGGCCGACCGCTGGGGCCCCACCGTGGTCACCAACGGACTGGGGCCGATGACCGCGCTGCACGACGCTGAAGGCGTCGAGCTGATCGTCATCGGCGGGCGGGTGCGGCGGCGGCGCGGCTCCATCGTCGGCGACTACGCGCGCGGCGTCCTCGACCGGATCACCGCCGACATCGCCTTCATCGGCGCCGACGGGCTGCGCCCCGGCCGCGGCGTCAACTGCCCCAGCCCTGAACTGGCGGCGGTCAAGGAGCTGCAGATGCGCAGCGCCCGCGAGGTCGTCGTGGTCGCCGACGCAAGCAAGCTCCACTCGTGCGAACACCACTACTGGGCGGTCCTGCCCGGCCCCCACGTCCTCGTCACCGACGACGGCATCAGCGACGAGGACGCCCGCACGTTCGACGCGGACCCCTCCTGCCGGCTCCGCGTCGCAGCGACCGCAGGCGGCCCCGACACGCCTGCGGCAACCGATTGACCCCACGAAAGGGGCGGACATGGATGTACAGCTGCTCGCAGCGCTGGTCCTCGGCGTCGCCGCTGTCGTCGCGATCATCGTATGGTCGCGACTGGACGCGTTCGTCGGCCTCCTGGCCGGCGCGCTGGTCACCGGCGTGGTCGCCGGAGTCCCCATCACCGACCTGATCGGCTACATCACCTCAGGGTTCGGTGACACCCTCGCCGGCATCGGCATCGTCATCGCGCTCGGCGTCATGATCGGCAAGGTGCTGGAGGAGAGCGGGGGCGCCGACGCCCTGGCCCGGATGTTCGTCCGCGCCTTCGGCAAGGGCCGCGAGGACGTGGCGATGACGGCCACCGGCGCGGTCGTGTCGGTCCCGGTCTTCTGCGACTCCGGGTTCGTCATCCTGCACCCGCTCGCCCGTTCGCTGGCCCGGCGCTACGGCAAGCCGCTCGTGGGCGTCTCCCTCGCGCTCGCCGGCGGCCTGGCGGTCACCCACCACCTGGTCCCGCCCACGCCCGGGCCGCTGGCCGCGGTTGGCCTGCTGGGCGCCGACCTGGGTGCCGTGATCGTGGCCGGCCTGGTCATGGCCGTGATCCTGATTCCGGTCGTCGTCGCCTACGCCCGCATCATGGGTCCGCGCCTGGAGCGCCACCTCGACCCCGAGCTGCTGCCCGAGCCGGCGGCCGCCGGCGCCGGGGGCTCCGGCGGGGCGGCGGGCGGCTCCGCGGCGGCGGACGACCCCGCGGACGCGGCCGCCGAAGGGCTCGGTCACGACGCCAAGCCGCGGGTGCACCCGGCGCTGGCGGGGATCCCGCTGCTCCTGCCGCTGCTGCTCATCGTCGGCAACACCGTCAGCGGCGCCGCGGCCGAAGGAAGCCGCGTCGCCGAGGTGTTCGCCTTCATCGGAGAACCCGCCGTCGCACTGCTGATCGGCCTGGTCATCGCCGTCTACCTGCTTCCGCGCATCGACATCGGACGCACGACCGTCGTCGGCTGGCTCACCTCCGCGGCCGCCTCCGCCGGCATGATCGTCTTCATCACCGGTGCGGGCGGCGCCTTCGGCGAGGTGCTGCGCCAATCGCGCGTGGGCGACGCCCTGGCCGAGGAGGTCTCGACCTGGCCGGTCCCGCTCTTCCTGATGCCCTTCCTCATCGCCACGTTCGTGCGCATCGCCCAGGGGTCGGGCACCGTCGCCATCATCACCGCCGCCACCCTCAGTGCGCCGCTGGTGCAGTCGGCGGGGGTGGACCCCACGCTCGCCGTGCTCTCGGCGTGTTCCGGCTCCTTCGTCTTCTCCTACGTCAGCGACTCCTTCTTCTGGGTCGTCACCCGTTTCACCGGGCTCTCCGGCGCTCCGGCGATGAAGATGTGGACCGGCGCCACCACGACGCTGTGGCTGGCCAGTCTCCCGCTGCTGGGTATCGCCGCCCTGATTCTGGGATAGGAGTGACCACCGTGGCCCAGGTACTCGTCGTCGCCGACGACCTCACCGGCGCCAACGCCACCGGCGCCCGGTTCGCGCGCGCCGGGATGCGCGTGGCCACGGTGACACCCGAGCAGGCCCCGCGCGCGGCCCGCGACTACGACGCCGTCGTGGTCAACCTCGACAGCCGCCATGTGCCCTCCGGCCGGGCCGCCGAAGCGGTCGCCGCCGCGATCGCCGCGGTCTGGCCGGTGGCGCTGGTGGTCAAGCGGACCGACACCACCCTGCGGGGCAACGTCGGCGCGGAGCTGGAGGCGGCGTGGCGCGAGGTGCGCGCGCGGGTTCCCGAGCCGGCCCCGGTGCGGGTCCTGCTCGCACCGGCCTTCCCGTCCTCCGGGCGGGTCACGGTCGACGGGGTGCAGCTGCTCGACGGCGTCCCGCTGGAGCGTACGGAGCTCGCCCTGGACCCGCTCGACCCGATGCGCACCAGCGTCGTGGCCGACATCCTCGCCGAGCAGACGGCCCTGCCGCTGCGCCACGTCCCGCTGCGCAGCGTCGCCCAGGGGCCGCTCGATGCCGAACTGGCTGCGGGCGCGGAACCGGTCGTGCTCTGCGACGCGCTCACCGAGCAGCATCTGGCCGACATCGCCCGGGCCGCCGCCCGTGCGCACCGCGAAACGGGCACGGTGTGGGTGGCCGTCGACCCGGGGCCCGCCGGAGCGCTGCTGGCCGAGGCGCTCGGTCTGCGCGGCCGCGCGGCCGCGGCCGGCCCCCTGCTGGGCGTCGTCGGCAGCGCAACCGAACTCACCCGCCGACAGCTCGACGCGGCCGCCCGCAGCGGCCGCGTGCGGTTCGTCGACGCCGACGCCGCCCGCCTGGCCCGCGACGAGCCCGGCTACCGTGCGCGGCTCGCCGGCGAGCTCGCCGACGGCCTCGCTGCGGCCGCCTTCCCCGAACCCGTGGTCTTGCGGACGGCACAGGAGGCCCGCGACGTCGTCGAGCTTCCCGAAGCCGCCAAGCGCGCCCTGCCCGGGCTGCTCGCCGGCCTGGTCGCCGAGGCGGTGCGGGCGGCGGGCGGCTCGTTGCCCAGCGGCCTCTACACCAGCGGCGGCGAGGTCACCTCGGCCGTCCTCGACGCGTTGGACGTGCGCGCCTTCGAGGTCGGCGGGGAGGTGGTTCCGCTGGCCGTGCACGGCAGGCTCAGCGGGGGAGTGCTCGACGGCGTTCCGGTGGTGACGAAGGGCGGCCTGGTGGGCGACGACTCCACCCTGGTCGCGTGCCTGGGCGAGCTGCGCCGCGCGGTGCAGGCCCGCATGCGCACGGTCCCCGCCGAGGTGCCCGAGCACCACGCCCCGCACGCGCCCGGCGCGCCGCAGGCGCCCGATCCCCCCGGCCCGCTGCGCACACCGCCGCGGGTGTGACCGCGCGCCGGGGTCCCCGGCGCCGCGGCAGACCAATCCGAACACTCCGGCCGCGCCTCCGCGGCGGCCGGCGCATCCTGGGAGGGAAGCCAATTGTCCGAGACCGCCCGCACCACGAACAGCCGTCCGGCCCTTGCGGTCACCGTCGGCGACCCCGTGGGTATCGGCCCCGAGATCACCGTGCGCACGCTCAGCGAGGTGGGCGCCGGCGCCTCCGCGCGGGGCGTCGTCGTCGCCGACCCCGCCGTCCTGCGGCGCGCGGCCGCCGTGTGCGGCCTGGACGTGGAGATCCGCGCCCTGGACTCCTGGGACCTGCCCGCCGAGCGCGCGGGGGTCGTCGACTGCTTCGACATCGGTGAGCTGGGCGAGGCCGAGCTGCCCTGGGGCCGAGTGGACGAGCGCGCCGGCGCGGCCGCCGTGCGCGCCGTCGAGGTCGCCGCCCGAGCCGCGATGGACCGCAGCGTGGCGGGCATCGTCACCGGCCCCATCAACAAGGAGGCCATCTGGGCCGCCGGAAGCGAGCACCTGGGCCACACCGAGATGCTGGGCGCGCTCACCGGCGTCACCCGGCAGAACACCATGTTCGTGGTGCGCGGCAAGAAGATCTTCTTCGCGACCCGCCATGTCTCGCTGCGCACGGCGCTGGACCGGGTCGGCGCCGACCACCAGGTCGCCGCGATCGAGGAGGCGCTCACGGCGCTGCGGGTGTTCGGCCACGACGAGCCGCGCCTGGCCGTGGCGGCCATCAACCCGCACGGCGGAGAGAACGGCGCGTTCGGCACCGAGGAGATCGACCATCTGGCCCCCGCCGTCGAGCGGGTGCGGGCCTCCGGCGCCGACGTGGCCGGCCCCGTGCCCGCCGACTCCGTGTTCCACCAGCTGCTGCAGGACCGCTACGACGGCGTCCTCTCGCAGTACCACGACCAGGGGCACATCGCCGCGAAGACGTTCGACTTCGACGGAACGATCTCGGTGACAGTGGGGCTGCCGATCCTGCGCACCTCGGTCGACCACGGAACGGCCTTCGACATCGCCGGCACCGGCGCCGCCGACCCGGGCACCATGCGGTCGGCGTTCCTGCACGGATGCGAGTTTTCCCACTTCGCGGACCGCATCCGAGCCGAGTACGCCGCATGAGGGCGCGTCGCCGGACGCCGCGCATGGGCCCCGCTTCCCGGGCGCGGGCACTCTGTGGTAGTGCGGGCTCCACCATTCGCAAGCGGGCCCGCACCATCGTGGCGGCTTCCGGTATCACCTAAGTTGAAGGCACCGGTTCGGCAGCGGTCCCGACCTCCGCCGCAACCGGGCGGAGCGCGGTGCGCGGCGTATCCCCCGGTCGACGTGTAGGCGAACGGTCAGCCCTGCATCACGCTGAGCCCTGTCGGGCGAAGGTTCCGGCAGCGGATCGATGCGTGGAGGAGCCAGCATGGCCATGACAGGATCGAGCGCGGAGCCCGGAGCGCCGCGCGGAGGCCGGCGCAGGGGCGCGTCCCGCGCCCCCAGCGACTTCGCCGCGCTGTCGCGGCGGATCGAGCAGGCGGGCCTGATGCGCCGCCGCCCCGTGTACTACGTGGTGCGGCTGAGTGCGCTAGCCGTGCTCTTCGTCGCCGGATGGGCGGCGTTCCTACTGCTCGGGGACTCCTGGTGGCAGATGGCGGTGGCGGTCTACCTCGCCGCCGTCTTCGGCCAGGTGGCCCTGGCCGCGCATGACCTCGCCCACCGGCAGGTGTTCCGCACACGCGGCCCCAGCGAGGCCGCCGGGCGGATCGTCGGCAACCTCGGGATCGGCATGGGCTACGGCTGGTGGCAGGACAAGCACACCAGGCACCACGCCAACCCCAACCACGAGGACCTCGACCCCGACGTCGCCCCCGACCTGCTGGTCTGGTCGCACGACCAGGCCGAGCGCGCGTCGGGACCGGCCCGGCTCATCGGCGGGTGGCAGGCGGTGCTCTTCTACCCGCTGCTCACGCTGGAGGGCCTGAACCTGCACGTGCAGAGCGTCCGCTCGCTGCTGCGCCCCCGCCTGCGCCTGCGGTGGCTGGAGGCGGCACTGCTGGCCGCGCACTTCGCCCTCTATCTCGGCGCCCTGTTCACCGTCCTCTCCCCGGGCATGGCGCTGCTGTTCCTGGCCGTCCACCAAGGGCTGTTCGGCGTGTACCTGGGCAGCGTCTTCGCGCCCAACCACAAGGGCATGCCCACCCTCACCGGCGGCGACAAGCCCGACTTCCTCCGCAAGCAGGTGCTGACCTCGCGCAACGTCACCGGCGGCGTGTTCACCGACCTCGCCTTGGGCGGGCTCAACTACCAGATCGAGCACCACCTCTTCCCGAGCATGCCCTCGCCCCATCTGCGCCGCGCCCGCCCCATCGTGCAGGGCTACTGCGCCGAGATCGGGCTGTCCTACCACGAGACCGGATTCGTGCGCTCCCACGTCGAGGCGCTGACCCACATGCACCGCGCCGGAGCGTCGCTGCGCCGCGGCGGACGGAGCGCGGAGGCCTCCGCTCCCGGGGGCCGGTGACGGCGGTCCCCCTCGCGCCCCGCGGCCGACTGCGCCACGGCCGCGGACCACGCGCAGTGAGTACCGGTACTCAGGTCCTCCCGGCCCCGGCACGATGGGATGGAGGCGTCCGGTGAAGTCCGCCGGCGGCTCCGCGAATGCGGGAGGAGGACACAGGTGAGCGAGTCGAAGCCGTCCCGCGACAGGGCCTTGAGCGGTCTGGTCGAGCGCGGCGTCATCTCGGTATGGCAGGCCGACCAGGTCCGGGCGGCGCTGGCGGCGGCCGAACCCGCGCCCGGGCGCGTGCGCTGGATGGAGATCGCCGGCTACATCGGCGGCGGCCTGGTGCTGGCCGGAGCGGTCGCGTTGGCGGCCGCCTCCTGGCAGGAACTCGGCGACGACGCCCGCATCACCCTCCTGGCGGTGCTGGCGGCCGCGGCCGCGGCCGGCGCGGTGCTCATGACCGGCGGCCCGCAGGAGATGCGCGGGCGCCGCAACCGGGTCTCCGACGTCCGGCGCCGGATCGCCGGGGTGCTGCTGGCGCTGGCCGCCGTCCTGGCGGCCTTCGCGGTGGCGGTGGCGGTCGGCGCCGTCGAGGACGGTAGCCCCGCCTACGTGCCGCCGCTGGTCGGGCTGGCCGTCGCCGCCGCCGGCTATGCCGCGCTGCCCTCGGCCGTAGGCCAGGTGGCGGTGTGGGGGATGAGCATCGGCCTGGTCGGCGCGTTCGTCGAGGAGTTCGCTTCCGGCGACGACACCCTCTTGCTGGGAGGCGGTTGGCTGGGTCTGGGCGTGGTGTGGGCGGTGCTGTCGGCCCTGGGCGCGGCCGCCGAGCGCCGGCTGGGCCTGGGCCTGGGTGCCGGACTGGCACTGGCGGCCGCCCAGACCCTGCTGTCCTGGAGCGACCAGAACGCATGGGGATACGGCGCCACCCTGCTGGTGGCGGCGGCCTGCATCGCCTACTACTTCCTCGACCGCACGGCCGTGCTGCTGGTCGTGGGCGTGACCGGGGTCACCGTCGGCGTGCCGGAGATGGTCTGGGACCTGACCGACGGGGCGATCGGCACGGCGACGGTACTGCTGATCGCGGGGGTGGTCCTGCTGGCGGCCAGCTGGACCGGGCTGCTCGTGCACCGGCGCCGAAACGAGGCCGAGGGAGGGAGCGGGCCGGCGAGCGGGGGAGCGCCCGGCCACGGTCCCGTACCGGCGGATCCGCCCGACGCCGGGCCTCCCCCCTCCGCCCGGCCCTGAACGGGCCCGGGCCGGGGAGGGGGAAGACGGCGGCGCCGCCTCGCGGGTGCGGGGCGGCGCCGCCGCGCGCCGGTCGGAGCGCCCTAGCCGATCCCCTTGTCCAGCCCGGCCTTCCGCAGCGCCTCGGCCATGGCGCCGTCGGCGCTCCCGCCGGCCGAGCCGCCGCGGTCCTCGCGCCGGCCGCCGCCCTTGCGGCTGCGGGAGCCGTCCTTGCGGCCGCCGCCTCCGCCGCCGCGGGCACCGCCGTTCCCGGATCCGCCGCGTGCGCCGCGCTCGCCGCCCTCGGGATCGTCCTCCAGCCGCATGCTCAGCGAGATCCGCTTGCGTTCGGTGTCGACGTCCATCACCTTCACCCGCACGACGTCGCCGGGCTTGGCGACGTCGCGGGGATCGCTGACGAAGCTCTTGGACATCGCGGACACGTGGACCAGGCCGTCCTGGTGAACACCCACGTCGACGAAGGCGCCGAAGGCCGCCACGTTGGTGATCACGCCCTCCAGGATCATGCCGCGCTGCAGGTCGGCCAGTTTCTCGACGCCCTCCTTGAACGAGGCGGTGGCGAACTCCGGGCGCGGGTCGCGCCCGGGCTTCTCCAGTTCGGCGATGATGTCGGTGACGGTAGGCAGCCCGAACCCGTCGTCGACGAATTCCGCAGGCCGCAGCGAGCGCAGCCTGCCGGTGTCGCCGATGAGCGAGGAGACGTCGCCGCCGGTGGCCGCCACGATGCGGTGCACCACCGGGTAGGACTCCGGGTGCACGCTGGAGGCGTCCAGCGGGTCGCCGCCGCGGATGCGCAGGAACCCGGCGGCCTGCTCGAAGGCCTTGGGGCCCAGCCGCGGCACGCGGCTCAACGTCGAGCGCGCGGTGAACGGCCCGTTGGCGTCGCGGTGGTCGACGATGTTCTGCGCAACGGCCGAGCTGATGCCCGACACCCGCGAAAGCAGCGGAACGGAAGCGGTGTTGGCGTCGACCCCGACGCCGTTCACGCAGTCCTCGACGACCGTGTCGAGCATGCGCGAGAGCTTCGTCTCCGAGAGGTCGTGCTGGTACTGGCCCACGCCGATGGACTTCGGGTCGATCTTGACGAGTTCGGCAAGCGGGTCCTGCAGCCGCCGGGCGATGGACACGGCGCCCCGCAGCGACACGTCCAGCTCCGGCAGCTCCCGGGAAGCGTAGGCCGAGGCGGAGTAGACCGACGCGCCGGCCTCGGAGACCATGACCTTCGTGAGCTTTCCCGCGCCGATGAGCTTCACCAGTTCACCGGCGAGCTTGTCGGTCTCGCGGGAGGCGGTGCCGTTGCCGATCGCGACCAGTTCGACTCCGTGCTCGCGCACCAGGCGGCCCAGCGCGGCCAGGGCCTCGTCCCAGCGCCGCTGGGGCGCATGCGGGTAGACGGTGTCGGTGGCCACCACCTTGCCGGTGGCGTCGACCACGGCGACCTTGACGCCGGTGCGCAGACCCGGGTCGAGGCCGAGCGTGGGACGGGTGCCGGCGGGCGCGGCCAGCAGGAGGTCGCGCAGGTTGGCGGCGAACACCCCCACGGCGGCGTCCTCGGCCTGCTGCCACAGCCGCATGCGCAGATCGATGTCCAGGCGCACGAACACCCGCGTGCGCCAGGCCCAGCGCACGGTCTCGCCCAGCCACCGGTCGGCGGGGCGGCCGCGGTCGGCGATGCCGTAGCGTGCCGCGATCGCGCGCTCATAGGGGCCGGGCGCGGCAGGGGCGGCGGCGGAATTCTCGTCGTCCTCGGGCTGCAGCGTGAGGGAGAGCACCTCCTCCTTCTCGCCGCGGAACATCGCCAGTACCCGGTGGGAGGGCAGTTCGGTCAGCGCCTCGGAGTAGTCGAAGTAGTCGGAGAACTTGGCCCCGTCCTGCTCACGGCCCTCGCGGACGGCGGCCACCAGGCGGCCGCGCGACCACAGCCGCTCGCGCAGCTCGCCGACCAGGTCGGCGTCCTCGGTGAAGCGCTCCACCAGAATCGCGCGGGCGCCCTCCAGCGCCGCGGCGGCGTCGGCGACGCCTGCGTCGGGGGCGGCGTACTCGGCGGCGGCGGTCTGCGGGTCCCGATCGGGCTCGCCCAGCAGCAGCTCGGCCAGCGGCTCTAGGCCGGCCTCGCGGGCGATCTGGGCCTTGGTGCGGCGCTTGGGCTTGTAGGGGAGGTAGATGTCCTCCAGCCGCGCCTTGGAGTCGGCCGCGTTGATGCGCGCTTCCAGTTCGTCGTCGAGCTTGCCCTGGGAGCGGATGGAGTCCAGGACGACGGCGCGGCGCTCCTCCAGCTCCCGCAGGTAGCGCAGGCGCTCCTCGAGATGGCGCAGCTGGGTGTCGTCGAGCCCGTCGGTCGCCTCCTTGCGGTAGCGGGCGACGAAGGGGACGGTGGCCCCGTCGTCGAGCAGCCCGACGGCCGCGGTCACCTGGTGCTGGCTGACGCCGATCTCCTCGGCGATGCGCTGGTCGATACTGATCGTCACGTTGGCTGGTCCACCTTCTCGGTCTTGTTCACGCGCTGCATTGTCCTGGCCCTGAGGGCGGTTGTCACGCCGAAGCTGCGGCGCCTGCGCGTGCCGCGGCGGGCCGGGCGGGCGGCGGGAAGGCGAGTGCGCCGCGGAAGGGGGCGTGGAATGATGCAAACGCATGGATTGTTCGTGCGGAGTGCCATCGGCAGAGCGCCGAGGCCCCGGAGCTTAGGAGGCCCCGCAATGCCCGCAGTGACGGTCGACGACATCCTGGTCCTGCCGCGCGCGCCCGAACCGGCGGCCACCGCCGCCGAGCGCTCCGTCGCCTCGGTGACCGACGCTCCCACCGGCTACGAGGGCGAGGGGTTCCCGGTCCGGCGCGCGTTCGCGGGTGTGGGCATGCGCGCGCTCGACCCCTTCATCCACCTGGACCAGATGGGCGAGGTCGAGTACGCACCGGGCGAGCCCAAGGGCACCCCCTGGCATCCGCACCGCGGTTTCGAGACGGTCACCTACATGATCGACGGGGTACTCGACCACAGCGACTCCCACGGCGGCGGCGGGTCCATCACCGACGGCGACACCCAGTGGATGACCGCCGGCGGCGGCATCCTGCACATCGAGGCCCCGCCCGAGGAGGTCGTCGTGAGCGGCGGGCTCTTCCACGGGCTCCAGCTGTGGGTGAACCTGCCCTCCCGGCTCAAGATGAGCGACCCCCGCTACCAGGACATCGGACGCGGCGAGGTCAAGCTGATCAGCTCGTCCGACGGCGGGGCGCTGCTGCGGGTCATCGCCGGCGACGTCGCCGGCCACAGCGGGCCGGGCGCCACGCACACGCCCATCTCGCTCGTGCACGCCACACTGGCTCCGGGGGCGCAGCTGCGCCTTCCCTGGCGGCCCGACTTCAACGCGCTCGTCTACACGCTGGCGGGCTCCGGCGCCGCCGGCGCGGACCGCCATCCGCTCGAAACCGGTCGGCTCGCGGTCTTCGGGCCCGGCGACGTGGTCACCGTGCGCGCCGACGAGCGCCAGGAGAGCCGTTCACCGCAGCTGGACGTGCTGATCCTGGGCGGGCAGCCGATCCGCGAGCCCGTCGCCGCCTACGGTCCCTTCGTCATGAACACCCGCCAAGAGCTGCTGCAGGCGGTCGAGGACTTCCAGTCCGGACGGTTCGGCAGCATCCCCGTTGAGCCCCGCCCCGGCCACGGAGCTCTCTGACAGCCGGGCCGCCGCCCGCCGGCGCGGACGGGCGGCGGCCCGGACCCCCTGATGCCGCATCTTGGGCCCGCGCTGACCGACCGGGGACCGACCGTTGAACCCCGCCCTGATCTCCTGTTAGAGAAGACGGTAGGCGCCCTCCGCCGGACCGGAAGGCGCATCGACGATGGGCGGGATGACCGTGATCATTGATCCGACGTCGGTTCGCGACCTGGCCGCCATGAACGACGAGATGGGCGTACTGTCCGTGTACGCCACCGCTGACCCGCGCGACACGTCGGCCTCTCCGGCCTGGCGCCTGGCCGTGGGCAACGCCATCGGCGCGGTGCGCAGCGGTGCGGCCGACGACGGCGACAGGGAGCGCCGGGCGGCGGTTCTGGAACGGCTCGACGGGCTCCAGCCCGAGATCGAGTCGGTGCTCGACGCCGGCGAGTCGGGGGTGGGCCGGGCCCTCTTCGCCCCCGTCAGCCGCGACGAGGTGCACACGCTGAACGTGCAGATGCCGCTCGACGACTGCGCGGTGCTGGAGCGCCGCCCCTATCTGCGGCCGCTGGCCGGCGCCCTCACCCTCGGCGCGCCCGCGGGCGCGCTGGCCGTGTCCCACGAAGGGGTGCGCGTGATCGACCTGCGGTTCGGGGTCGCCCGCGAGGTCACCCGGCTGGCATTCGACCTCGACACCGACGACTGGCGCTCCATGCGCGGGTCGGCTTCGCTCGCCCAGTCCGGCAACCCGTCCCGCGGCGCCGGCCGACTCGACCGGTTCGATCGCCGCGTCGAGGACAACCTCCAGCGCTACCTCGCGTCGGTGCGTCCGCGTATCGCCTCCATCGCCGACGAGCACGGCTGGCAGTCCGTCGCCGTCACCGGCGACCGTCGGCTGATCGACGTCGTCCGCAAGGGCCTGTCCGCCTCGCCCGCCCGACGCGACGTCGTCCTGCTGGACCGCGTCGTGGAGTCGCTGTCGACCAACGAGATCGCCGCGCTTGTGCGACCGGAGCTGGAGGAGGGGCGCCGGCGCCGCTGCCGGGCACTCGCCGAGCAGGCGCGCGACGCCGCGCGCTCGGGCGGGCCGGGTACGACCGGGCTCGGCGACACACTCGGCGCGTTCCGCGAGAACCGGGTCGCGCACCTCGTCCTGGACGGCACCCGCAAGCTGCGCGGCCAGCGCACCCGCGACGGGCGGTACTACCCTCATGGTGAACGGCCGCCCGGGGAGTCCGACGCCGCCATGGCCGAGGAGTCCGACCTGGGCGAGCGCATGATCGAGATGGGCTACACCTCCGGCGCCGCCGTCACCGTGCTGCCGCCCGAGGCCGCCGGCGTGCTGGCCGAGGAGGACGGCGTGGCCGCGCTGCTGCGCTGGTAGGCGCCGGCCTCCGCGGCGCCCGCCGGAAGCGTGCCCGACGAAGGGGGCCAGCGGTGGAGTCGATGGGGCCGCGGGAGTTCCAGTTGGTGCTGCTGCGGCGCATGGCCGACTACCGGCCCCTGTTGGTCGACGACGCCCGCCGGGGGCTCGGCGCCACCCGTGCCGAGATGCGCGAGGCGAACCGGCGCTGGCAGGCGATGCTGCGCTCGGCCCGCGCGCCCTCGGGTGCGGGCCGCTACCGGCTGCTGCTGGGCCCCGCAGAGACGACCGCGCGGCGGCCGGTGGGCGACCTGGACTGCGAGGTGCACCGCTGGCCGGTGCCGCTGTGGCCGGACCTGCGCTACGAGGTCGTCACCCTCGACGGCGGGCCCGTGCTGCACGAGTGGCTCGTGCGCGCCGAGGACGCTGCCGTCCCTCGGCCCCGCCGCGTCGGCGACCTCGCTCCCTGGTCGTGCGTCGTCGAGGACGTGGCGCGCGCGTTCGCGCCTGCGGTGCCGATGGAGGGCACCGCACCCTCCCGTTGGCGCCTGGCCTTCACCGCCCCCGACGCCTCCGGCACGAGCGGGCGCCACGTCGCCGAGTTCACCTGGGGGCTACTGCAGTGCGTCGTGCCCGCGGCGGAGCCGGGGCGAGCGCGCGGGGAGGCGGGCGGCTGAGAGCGGAGCGGCGTGCGTCCCGGATGCCGAGGCCGGTTCGGCCGCTTCGCCGGGCGGCGCCGCACGCGGAGTGCGGCGCCGCCGGCGGGAGCCGTTGCGGGTGGCGGCGCCACTCAGCGCCGCGACCGCAGGTAGCGGTGCCGCATGAGCGCCGCGACCGTCACGAAGATGGCCGGAATGCCGATGATCAGCACCGCCATGATGACGAGTTCGACGGTTCCGATTTCCATACCGGTCCTCTACCCCTCGCAGGCGTCCGCGAAAGGTCAGCCGACGTCCGCGAGCGCCGCGACCTGGTCGGACAGCGGTGCGGCCCCCAGTCGGTTATCGATCGCGATGTGCTCGACGGGCGGCGGCCGGTCCGGGCGCACCCGTGCGACGAACGCGTCGAACCCGTCGAGTTTGCCCGTGTCGCGGGAGCGCCCCCGGCCGCCGATGCGGGCACGCAGTGTCGCCCCGTCGCTGGCCACCCACACCAGGCGCACCGGGTCGCCGCCGAGCTCGCCGACCCACTCCCGCCATCGGCCGGGGTCGCGGATCTGCCCGGTGAAGGGGGCCACGGGCATCACCGGGCACCCCGCCGCGCGGATCTGCGCAGCCGCCGCCGTCATCCCGCCGTACTCGTGCGCCTTGACGTGCCCGTCGTACCAGTCGCCCTCGCGCTCGCCGTAGGACCGGCCGTGCGCGGCCAGCACCTCGGCGACGAACCCGCTGAACAGCGTGTCCTTGTCCAGGAGGGCGGGCACGGGGTCCAGCCGGCCCAGCAGCAGGCCGGCCACCGTCGACTTGCCCGCGCCGGGAGCGCCCGCCACGACCCACACGGTCCCCCGCGGCGTGCCGCTCAGTTGTCGCCGCCCAGGATGTCGGGGGCGTAGTACTCGTCCACCGGGACCGGACCGCGGTAGCCCTGGCACTTGCACGGCCGGTACGTCCCGCCGCTCTGGCCCACCCAGCGGCCGGGAATGACGACCTGTGCCTGGCACATCTTGGTCTCCTGGTCGTGGAATACCAGGTGGTGGCCGCAGCCGCAGATGGGCTGGGGCGTGGCGGGCCTCGCCGAGACCGCGGGGCGCTGCGGCGGCGGAGCGGGGGGCGGGGGCCGGCGCGGAATCATGCGGCCGATCATCACCCCGCCGAGAGCGATGGCCGCCCCCACTACAAGGCTCACCGGCTCCATGCTGTGCACCGCCCTCCGAGGTCCTTCACGCTCCATTGTGGCCGAGGCCGCAGGGGTTCAATCCCTCGGGACCGCGTTCCGAGATCCATTGTGCGGCCGCATCCGGCCGTGCGCCACGCCACGATGCCGGTGCCGCGCAGACGCCCGCTCGTTCGGTCCGCGCCCCCTCCGGGGCAAGGACCGGGCATCTGATCTTTGTGCTGTTTTACCCGCACATGGTGGGCTGGGTATGGAGCCGCCGCATACGTGTCGGGCATGGTGAGTCCAGGTCATGTCTGACTAGGCGGACGGGCGGCGCACGCGGCCACTCGCGCGCCCCGTCCCGGGGGAGGAGCACGACATGAAGCGATCGCGCGCGCACGGCTGGGGAGTCTTCGCAGCAACCCTGCTGTTCGTCGTCGGCGCGGTGAACATCGTGCAGAGCCTGGTCGCGATGTTCATGCCCGCCTACTTCGTCGGGGCCGAAGACGAGATCCTCGTCTGGGACTTCGCGGTATGGGGACTGCTCCTGGGCGTCTGGGGGGTGGTCCTGGTAGTCGCGGGCTTCGCCCTGCTCACCGGGCATACCTGGGCACGGGTCTTCACTGTCGTCGTCGCGGCGGTGAACGCGTTCGCCCAATTGGCCTTCATCGGGTCCTACCCGGTGTGGTCGCTGGTGGCCATCGCCGTCGACGTGTTGGTCATCTACGCGGTCACCGCCGGCTGGCCCGACCGGCTGACGGCGGACGACGGCGCCTATGCGGCCGGCCGTGCCGATGCCGAGAGGGCTCGCGCGGGCGCCGACCAGGGAGCCGGCGGCGGCGGGCACGGCGCCGACGCCGACGCCGACGAGCGCTCGTACGGCGGCGCCAGCAGCCAGGAGGCGCGCGAGGGCACGGCGGAACGCCCGCCGGGAACCCGTCCCGGCAAGCACGAGCAGCCGATGAGCTGACAGGGGGCGGGGGTTCGCGCGTCCGCGGGCGAGCGCCCGCCGCCCGAGCGGGCCGCCCGGCCGCGCCCGTCCGTCCCCTACGATCGGACGGCGGCGCACCGCCGGGCGGCCCGCGCCTGCCCGCTCCGGGTAAGCGCGTCGGCGCGCTCCCGGTGCAGCGGCGCCCGCGCCGCTCGATATGCGAGGACGGCGGGGCGCCGGGCGGGAGCCCGCCTGCCGGGCGGTCGGGAGCCCGAAGCGGTCGCCGCGGCTGCGGGGGACGGCGGTCAGCCGGCGGAAGAGCCGCCGCGCAGGTCCTTCAGCCTCGCCACGTCGGCGGCGTGCGGCTTGACCGGGCCCGGCGTCTCGCAGACGACCGGCACACCGGCGCTCACCGGGTGCTCGAACAGTGTGCCGAAGGGCGCGGCGCCGATGTGGCCCGCGCCGATGTTCTCGTGGCGGTCCTTGTTGCTGCCGCACGGCTCCTTCGAGTCGTTGGCGTGCACCAGGCCCAGCCGCTCGGCGCCCACGACCTCGCCGAACCGGTCCAGCATCGCGGACATCCCCTCCGGGGTGGAGACGTCGTGGCCCGCCGCGAACACGTGCGCGGTGTCCAGGCAGACCCCGGCGCGCGGGTGCCAGTCCAGCGCGGCCAGGTAGCCCTGCAGGTCGTCCACCGTCGCGCAGAGCACCTGCCCCTGCCCGGCCATCGGCTCCAGCAGGGCGGGCGGAACCTCCTCGCCCAGTTCCTCCAGGACCGGCAGCAGCAGCGCGCGCATTCGGGCCAACCCTTCGTCGCGGCCGCCGCGCACCGCCGACCCCGTGTGCACGACCACGCCGCGCGCGCCGATCTCGGCACCCCGTCGCAGCGCGTGCCGCAGGGCGGCCGCCGACCGATCCGAGATGGTGTCGTCGGGCGAACCCAGGTTGATCAGGTAGTTGGCGTGCACGAACACCGGAAGGTCGGAGCGTTCGCGCAGCTTGGCGTCCTCGTCGGGGCTGCCGGGCGTCGTGGCCCAGCCGCGCGGATTGGAGACGAAGACCTGGACGGTTTCGGCGGAGATGTCGGCGGCGTAGGAGAGACCACGGGTGGCCAGCCCCCCGGCGACCGGTACGTGCGCCCCGATGGGCGAAGCGGCGAGTTCAGTCATGGTTGGCATCCAGCTTAGAGCGTCACGGTACCGGGCATCATGGAAGCCATGACCCCGAGTCGCCTCGCGCCCGACTGGCGCCGCATCTGCCTCGGCGCCGCTCTGGGCGCCGCCGGCACCGCGGCCGTCGGACTTGCGGTCCACGGTGCGGCGGCGCTGGTCGCCCCGCTCACCGCCGACCAGGTCGTGGGCGCCAACATCGGCCTGGGCCTGGTGGCCTTCGCGCTTCGGCTGGCCGCGACGCCGCTCGTGTGCTGGTGGCTGCTGCGCCTGGTCAGGGTGCCCCGGGCGGGTGCGGCGACCCTGTTCGGCCTCGTCTGCTACCTGCTGCTCGCGCTCGCCGGCTGGGGCGACCCCGCGCTGCCCGGCGTCGCCGCGGTCTGGGTGGTGCTGGGCGCGGTCTCCGGCGCGGTCGGGGTCTACGCGGCGGGCTGCACCGCACCGCGCACCCCGGCCGCCCGGGCCTGAGCCCGCGCCCGGCGCGCGGCGTCCGCAGGGCCTTAGCTCGGCCGGGGCTGGAGGCCCAGCAGCGCGTCCCGTGAAGCGCCGCCGCCCTGGGCGCGCAGGAGCGCCAGCACCGCCCGGCTGAGCGGAACCGGGACCCCGTGCCGGTCACCGGCCCGCACCACGGCTCCGGTGATCAGATCGTACTCCAGCGGGCGCCCGGCCAGCCGGTCCGCCAGCATCGACGTGCCGGTCTGCGGGTTGAGCCCGTCGTAGAGGTCCAGGGTCTGGCGGGCGTCGGCCCCGGAGAGCGCCGCTCCCTCGGCCCGGCCCGCCGCCACCGCCTCGGTGAGCAGCCCGTGGGCGAGTTCGCGCATGTCCGACTGGTGGAGGACGTGCATGCGCTGCTGGGTCAGCGCGGTCAGCGGGTTGGCGGCCGCGTTGGTGAGCAGCTTGCCCCAGGCCGCGGTGGTGAAGTCGGCATGGCGCACCACCTCGATCGACGAGCGCCCCAGCAGTTCGGCGAAGTCCGCGCCGTCGGCGTCGCGCGGCACGACCAGCCGGCGGCCCCAGCGGTGCAGCACGTGCGAGCGCGAGAGGCGCTCGGCCGAGATGTAGACGAGGGCGGGCACCAGGCGGCCGGAGGCCAGAAGCGGGGCGAACCGGTCGTGGTGGTCGATGCCGTTCTGCAGCGCCACTACACGGGTGCTCGGTCCCGCCAGGTGCCGGATCCAACCCACGGTGTGCGGAGTGTCCTGCGCCTTCGTCGCGACCAGGACCCAGTCGGCGCCCGGATCGACCTCGGCCGCGCGGGTCGCCACCGGCACGTCGAGCCGGCTCCGGACGCCGTCCCGCTCCACGGTGGGGCTCTCCAGTGGCCGGCGGGCGCACAGGGTCACGCGGTGCCCGGCGGCGTGGACGGCCTCGGCGACCACGGTGCCCACGGCGCCTGCACCCACGACGGCCGCACGCTGGGGTCGCTCCAGCGGGAGGGCCGCCGCCGACGGGGATCTCGTCGACCTCGTCAACGTTCCTCCAAACGACGGTGCCGGCGGGTCTCGCCGACCACACCGCCGATGCTCGGTCGCCGGTGTTGCGCAGCCGTCACGCCGCGCGGACGGCGGTGTTAAGCCCTCTCGCGCCGGACGCGGCGGTCGCCCCATCGCCGCACCCGCCGAACGGCCGGCCGGGGCGCTAAGGTGCGGTGCGTGAGCGAAACGCCTGCCGCCCCGGCCCTGCACGACGTGACCCGCGCCTTCGAGAGCGTCTACGATCCGGCGTGGGCGGCGCCCTGGGACGCCGTGGGGCTGGTGTGCGGCGACCCCGCACAGCCGGTGCGCCGCGTGCTCTTCGCCGTCGACCCGGTCGCCGAGGTCGTCGAGGAGGCCCGCGAATGGGGCGCCGACCTCCTCATCACCCACCATCCGCTGCTCCTGCGCGGCGTGACCGGTGTCGCCGCCACAACGCCCAAGGGCCGTCTCGTGCACCGGCTGATCTCGCAGGGAACCGCCCTCTACACCGCGCACACCAACGCCGACACCGCCGATCCCGGCGTCTCCGACGCGCTGGCCGCCGCCGTGGGCCTGCCCGGCCCCCTCACCCCCCTGGACCCTGATCCCGCCGACCCCGCCGGCGGGCGCGGCATCGGCCGCATCGGATCGCTGCCCGAACCCCTGCCACTGCGCGACTTCGCGGCGCGCGCCGCCGCCGGGCTGCCGCGCACCGCCGGAGGTGTCCGCGTCAGCGGCGACCCCGACCGCCCGGTCCAGCGCATCGCCGTCTCCGGCGGGGCGGGCGACGCCCTGCTCGACCGCGCCCGCGCCGCCCACGTGGACGTCTACCTGACCTCCGACCTGCGCCACCATCCGGCCTCGGAGTTCGCCGAACACGGCGATACCGCGCTCATCGACACCGCTCACTGGGCCAGCGAGTGGCCCTGGCTCGCCGAGGGCGCCGCCCGGCTCGCGAGCGCGCTCGGGCCCCGAAGGGCTACCGTGGAGACCCGCGTATCCGAGATCGTCACCGACGCCTGGTCCCTGGCGCTGTGAGCCGATCGACCCCAGGCCGCGGCCGGTGGCCCGCGCTGCGCCGCGAACGCTTCCGACGTCGGCAAAGGAGCCTTGAACACAAGTGAAAGCAGAATCGGCCCACCAGCTGCGCCTGCTCGATCTCCAGGAGATCGACAGCCGACTCGCCCAGCTCGCCCACCGCCTGCGCCACCTGCCCGAGCACGAGGAGGTCGAGCGCCTCGACAGCCGGATCAGCGAACTCCGCGACCGGCGCACGGTGCTGGCCACGGCGCTGTCCGACCTCGACCGCGAGCAGCGCAAGGCCGAGTCCGACGTCGACCAGGTACGCACGCGCTCCGAACGCGACTCCAAGCGCCTCGACGCCGGCCAGGTCTCCTCGCCCAAGGACCTGGAGCACCTGCAGTCAGAGATCGCGTCCCTGCAGCGGCGGCAGACCGAGCTGGAGGAGATCGTGCTCGAGGTGATGGAGCGCCGCGAGGGCCTGGAAGCCGAGGAGGCCGAGCTGCGCAAGGAGCTGGAGGCCGCCGAGACGGAGCGCGACGCCGCCGACGAGCGGCGCGGCACCGCCCGGGCCGAGATCGAGTCCGACCGCGCCGCCGAGTTCGCCCGCCGCGAGCGCATCGCCGAGGAGGTGCCCGGCGACCTCGCCGCCTTCTACACCAAGCTGCGCGACCAGCACGACGGTGTGGGTGCGGCGGCACTGCGCTACGGCCGCTGCGAGGGCTGCAAGCTCGCACTGAGCACCGCCGAGCTCTCCGAGATCCGCCAGGCTCCCGAAGACGAGGTGCTGCGCTGCGACCAGTGCCGGCGCATCCTGGTACGCACCGGCGACTCGGGGCTGTAGGCCCCCTCGGCGATCGACGCGGGACACCGGCGGATGCGCGGGACGGGCAGGCCCGGCACAGGCACAAGGAGCGAGTGATGAGCAGGCGACTGGTGATCGAGGCCGACGGCGGATCCCGCGGGAACCCCGGCCCCGCCGGGTTCGGCGCACTGGTGCGCGACGCGGCCACCGGCGCAGTGCTGGCGGAGGTCGCCGAGGCCATCGGAAGGGCCACCAACAACGTCGCCGAGTACCGCGGCCTGATCGCCGGGCTCGCCGCGGCCCAGGGCATCGCGCCCGACGCCTCTGTCGAGGCGCGCATGGACTCCAAGCTGGTGGTCGAGCAGATGTCGGGCCGCTGGCGGATCAAGCACGCCGACCTGCGGCCGCTCGCCGAGGAGGCCCGTGCCGCCTCCGCCGGGTTCGCCGAGGTCACCTACGTGTGGGTGCCCCGGGCCGACAACGCCCACGCCGACGCGCTGGCCAACGAGGCGATGGACGCGGCCGCCGAAGGACGGCCCGTGCGGCTGGACGCCCCACCCGGCGGCGCGGCGGATTCCGCCGCCGGAGCCGCCGCCGAGCCGTCGGCCGAACCCGCGGGCGGCGCCGCCCGGGCGCCGCGGCCCCCCGCCACCGGGTGGTCGGCGCCCGACACGGCGCCGACGCGCCTGGTGCTTCTGCGCCACGGCGAGACCACGATGTCGGCGGAGCAGCGCTTCGCCGGAACCGGCGATATCGACCTCACCGGGACCGGGCACGACCAGGCCCGCGCCGCCGCCCGGCACCTGGCCGGGTCAGGAATCGACGTGGTGGTCTCCTCGCCGCTGCGCCGCGCCCGCGATACCGCCGAGCCGGTCGCGGCCGAGCTGTCGCTGCCGGTCGAGGTGGAGGAGGACCTGCGCGAGACCGACTTCGGCGCCTGGGAGGGGATGACGTTCAGCGAGGTGCGGCGCAGTCGCCCCGACGAGCTGCAGCGCTGGCTTGCCGACACCGCCGCGGCCCCCGAGGGCGGCGAGAGCTTCGCCGCGGTGGCCGAGCGCGTGGCCGAGGCGCGCGACAAGCTGCTGGCGCGCTACACCGGCCGCACGGTGCTGGTCGTCAGCCACGTCACGCCGATCAAGGTGCTGCTTCAGCAGGCCCTGCTGGCTCCGCCGGAGGCGCTGTTCCGCATGCACTTGGACGTGGGCTGCCTGTCGCTTATCGACTGCTTCAGCGACGGTCCGACGCTGGTGCGCTCCCTCAACGACACCGGCCACCTCGGACCGGCCGCCGGCTGAGCGGCGCCGCGCAGACGCGCCGAGCAGGCGCGCGGCGCGATATCATCGCGGTGAGGGAGAGTCGGCCAGGCGGTCGCGGCACCTGAAGCGGTGTCGAGGAAAGTCCGGACTCCACAGGGCAGGGTGGTCGGTAACACCGACCCGGGGCGACCCGCGGGAAAGTGCCACAGAAAACAGACCGCCACCGCTGCGTGCGGCGGTAAGGGTGAAACGGTGGTGTAAGAGACCACCAGCGGCCGGAGTGATCCGGTCGGCTTGGTAAACCCCACCCGGAGCAAGGTCAAAAGGGGGACCGCAGGTCCCCTGCGCGGACGTTCGAGGGCGGCCCGCCCGATGTCCGCGGGTAGACCGCACCGAGGCTGTCGGCAACGGCAGTCCCAGACGGATGGCCGTCCGGTCCGCAAGGACCGACAGAATCCGGCTTACCGGCCGACTCTCCCCCTGCCTTCTTTTCCGCGCTCGTCCGAGTGCGGATGCGCATCCCGGACGCCGAGCCCCGCGTACGGCGGAGCGGCGGTCGGCCGGGCCGCGCCGCCGGGGGCGTGCGGCGGTGTGTTCGTCCGGGCGCGGAAAGTCCCGCACATACGGGGATGCGTGCACCGGCGCGGTGTCCGGCGGGATAGATTGGTGAGGGTCCAGTCGGTCTCCGCGGGGTGCCGCGCGGGGCTCATCGCGGTGCGCATGCGCGCCCGCGCCGTTTGCGAGCCGGGTTTCGGTGAGAGCTGCCTTGTCCACGTTCTGGGTGATCCTGTTCGCCCTGCCGATCATCGCGATCGTCGTCATCGTCCTGTTCGCCTCCTACCACTCCTCTGAAGTGCGAAAAGACGTGCGCGACGACGACCACACCGAAGAAGACTGAGGGCGGCGGGCGCTCGCGCGGCGCGCGCCCGGTGCGTGAAGCGCCGCTCCCCGGCTCGGAACGCGCTGGGCGGGCGATGCCCGGCCCCGCGGGGCGCGGTCCCGTCCGTGGAAGGAAGGCGCGCCCCGCAGGGGGTGGCTTACGGCGAGTGCGACGGCGAGGCTCCGGCGCTTTCGGGGCCGGGCGCTCCGGCGGCCGCCGCGGTGCTTTCTGGGTCGCTCGCGCCCACCCGGTCGGCGGATCCGGGCCCGGCCTCGGCCGACACCGCGGCGAAGGACCCGTCGGCCCCGAGCACGTGCACCCCGGCCGACTCCAGGTCGTAGTACATCCCCGAAAGCTCCAGGTCGCCGCACTCGAACCGGCGGCGCACCGCCGGGTAGGTGAGCAGGTTCTCCATCTGCTGCACCACGTTGGCCTGGGACAGCCTGCGCATCGCCTCGGGGGCCGGAGCCTCCCGCAGCCGGGCGCCGCCCGTGCGCTCCAGGCTCTCGCCGCCGTGGGCCAGCCAGCGCCGCAGATGGTCCAGCTCGGCGTCGGGCTCGCCCGGCCCCTCCAGGAGCGCCTTCATCGCACCGCAGTTCGAGTGGCCGCACACCACAACCGAGGGCACCTCCAGCACCGTGACGGCGTACTCGATCGCCGCGCCCACGGAGTCGTCGCCGCGCGCGCTGCCGCGCCGGGGCACCAGGTTGCCGATGTTGCGCAGCGTGAACAGGTCGCCGGGACCGCTCGCGGTGATCAGGTTGGGCACCACCCGGGAGTCGGCGCAGGTGATGAACAGCGCCTTGGGGCGCTGGCGGTGCGCCAGCCGGCTCATCAGCGACCGCATCCGCCCGGCCGTGCTGGCGTGGTACTCCCGCGCTCCGCTGAGTAGCAGGCCCGAAGGCGGGGCGGCGGGGTCGAAGCCGCCGCGCATGCCCCAGGGGGCCCACGATCGGGCGAGGCCGCCGGGCGAGGTCTTGTCGGCGGGCGGGGCCTGCCGGGACCGGCGCTCGTACCAGTTCTCGTGCACCTCGTCGATGTCGACGCTGCCGCCGGTGCGCTCGTGGTCCAGGCGCCAGGCGTGGATCGACTCGAACGCGGCGTGGTCCATGAAGTCCACATGCAGGTCCAAGTCGACGTGGGCCCCGCTGGGCACGGTCCGCAGCACGTGGGCGACCCGGGGGACGCCCAGGAACGTCAGCGAGCCTTGGACGACGATGTGCCAGCGCCCCTCGCGCTCCTCCGTGAGGACGCTCACGCGGGTCAGCCGCCGCAGGGAGACCAGCACCGATAGCGCGAACCCGATGAGGACGCCCTCCAGCAGTCCGAATAGGACCACGGCCAGCAGCGCCGCGACGTAGATGCTGGCCTCGCGGTGACGGCGCAGGTCGCGCAGGTGGGCGAGGTTGACCATCTGCAGGCCGATCACCACCAGCAGCCCGGCCAGAGCCGCCAGCGGGATCAGCTCGACTGCGTGCGCGAACAGGCCGATGAACGCCAGGATCCACACGCCGTGCAGCATGGCCGACAGCGGCGTGCGCGCGCCCGCTCGGGCGTTGGTCGTGCTGCGCACGATGACACCGGCGATGGGCAGGCCGCCCAGGGCCCCGCTGGCGGTGTTGGCGGCGCCCTGCCCGACGAGCTCGCGGTTGAGGTTGGCGCGCGGACCCTCGTGCAGGCGGTCGGCGGCGATGGCACACAGCAGGGACTCCACGCTGGCCACCAGGGCGACGGCCGCCACGCCCATGGCCACACCCCGCAAGTCGCCCGAATCCGGGAGCACGGGCCCGGTCCAGGCGGCCGCGGGGGAGTCGGGCAGGGATACGCGCTCGACCCGCCAGCCTGCCGCCGTGGAGACGGCAGTGGCTGCGGCCACGGCGACGAGCGCGCCGGGCAGGCGGCGCAGGCGGCGCAGGCCGGGCAGGCGCGGCCACACCAGCAGCGCGGCGATGGTCAGCATGCCGACGACGACGGCCGGCGTGTGGTTGTCGGCCAGCTGGCGGGGAAGCTCGGCGACATTGGCGGTCGCCGAGCTCTGGGGGGCGCCCCCCAGCAGCACGTGCAGTTGTGCGAGGGCGATCGTGACGCCGACGCCGGCCAGCATGCCGTGGATGACCGCAGGCGAGATCGCCAGTGCCGCGCGCGCGATGCGGCAGGCGCCCAGCGCGATCTGCACCAGGCCGGCCAGCAGCGTGATCAGGCAGGTCACGCGCCAGCCGTAGGCGGTGACCAGGTCGGCGACGATGATGGTGAGTCCGGCGGCGGGTCCGCTGACCTGCACCGCCGAACCTCCGGCGAGCGCGGCCACGATGCCGCCGACCACGGCGGCGATGATGCCCGCGATCAGCGGCGCCCCAGAGGCCACGGCGATGCCCAGCGACAGCGGCACCGCGACGAGGAAGACGACGAGCGAGGCGGCGACGTCGCCGGGGACGTTGCCGAGTAACGGGAGGGATCGGACGCGGAAGCGCGGGCTCTGGGCCCCCTCCCGGGGCGGGGTCGGTGTTCCCTGGGCGTCTGGACGCATGTATACCCCCGGTGGGTGCGAACGGAATGGCGCTCTGGGACAGCGGCCTCGCGGCGGGGCCGGGCGAAGCAGCCCATGACCCAACGAACCTTGGCCGTCACTTACTGTAGCCATTCGGGGGTGTCGTCGGAGCCGGATTCCCTTGATGTCGACAACCGCAGCGCCGTCGATCTTGTAGCTATCGCAAATGGAAATCGATTTCCTTCACGATGGCTACAAGATCGACGGGGTCCGGGCGCGGGCTAGCGGCTCCCGTAGCCGTAGCCGCCTTGGCCGTACGGCGGCGGGGGCGGGTTGTCCGGGTCCTGCTCCGGCCGGCCCGGGTAGGGCGGCCATTCGCCGGGGGCGGGCTCGTAGCGGGACGGGCCGGCCGGCGGGTAGCCGCCGTACTGGTCCCCCGGCGGGTAGCCGCCGTACTGGTCCGCCGGCGGGTAGCCGCCGTACTGGTCCGCCGGCGGGTAGTCGCCGAGCACGTCGGCGTATCCGGGGTAGGGCTGCGGGGCGCCGGGCGCCTGCTGGGAGGCGCCGATACCCGGATAGCCGTTCGCGGGTGCCGGGCCGGGGGCTGGGGGCGGGGCGCCGTAGGGCCCGCTGTCGTAGCCCTCGGGCGCGTGCGGGCCGCCGGGACCGCCGTAGGGTGGCTGGGCCTCGTAGCCCGGCCGCGGGTGCATGCCGGGCGGTTCCCCCGTGGCGCCGCCCCACGGCTGCTGCTGGTCCCAGGGCCCCTGCTGCCGGCCGGTGTAGCCGTAGCCGGGCTCCGGGCCGCTCGGGAGCGGGCCGTTCGGCGACGGGCCGTTCGGGGACGGGCCGGCCTGGCGGCCGTGGTGGGGCGGGGCGCCGTAGCCGCCGCTGTCGTAGGGGCCGGTGTCGTAGGGCTCGCGTGCGAATGAGCCGGTGCCGTACGACGGCGGCGCCGCCTCGAAGCCGCTCGTCGGCGTCGGGGGGTTCGGCGGCGCGGCGGGCCGCTGGTGCGCACCGGTGTCCAAGCTCGACCAGATCGGCGATCCGGCCTCGGGGCCCGCGGGACCGGCCCCCGGGGCGGGGTTGAACGCGGGGTCGGTGAGGGGGTCGCCGCCGCCCGGACCGCCGCGCCCGCCGGTGTCGTAGGAGCTGCGGGAGGGCCGGCTGTAGGACCCCGTGTCATAGGGCGACGCGGGCCCCGGGTCGTAGGCGGCCCGGTTGTAGGAGCCGGTGTCGTAGGCCGAGGAGCCCGCGGGCGCCTCGTAGCCCGGACGGCTGTGCGTACCGGTGTCGTAGGAGGAGCGGCCCGGCGGCCCGGTTTCGTAGGAGGGCCGGTTGAGCGAGCCCGTGTCGTAGGCCGAAGGGCCTCCCGCGGAGCCGACGGGGTCGGGGCGGCCGCGGGCGCCGGTGTCGTAGGAGGAGCGGCTCGGCGGTCCGGTGTCGTAGGAGGGCCGGTTGAGCGAGCCCGTGTCGTAGGACCCGCTGTCGTAGGAGGAGGGAGCGGGTGAGGAGCCCGCGTAGCCCGGGCCGCCGCGGGTTAGGGGCCCCGAATCGTAAGTGGGCGAGGGGCCCGGAGCCGGCGCCGAAGCGCCGCGGCTCAGCCGTGAGGGGCCGCTGAGGGGGTCGTGCGCGAAGGGGCCGGTGTCGCGGGGCGAGGGCCGGGACTGGTCGGCGCCGCCCGGCGACGGGGAGCCCGCCAGCGGGTCGGGGGAGGTCCCCTGGGCCCACGGCCGGGCGGGAGAGGAGGGCGCGGGGCCGCCGAGGGGGTCGTCGAGGGTGTCGCGGGTCTCCGGGCGGCTGCGGCCGCCCGCCGGCCCGCGTTCACCGGCCGGCGCCCCCGGGCGTTCGGGGGCCTGCGGCGCGGGGGTACTCGGGCGTTCCGGCTCCCGTGCGGCGGGGCTGTCCCGGCCGGGGTCGCGTCCGGGTTCCTCGCCGGCAGCCGCGCCCTGGCCCAGGCTCGCCAGCATCCGCAGGCCGGAGTCGTCGCCCGCGGGCTCCTGCCCCTGACCTGCCGGGGGCAGCGCCTCGGGGGCTTCGCGGCCGCGTCGGTCGCGGGCGGCGCCCTCGACCGCCGGCGCGCGGCCGGGCCCGGTGTCGGCGGAGCGTGCCGGTGCGGGGGGCTCGTCGTCGACGACCGCTGCCATCGCCTCGGTCGACTCCGCCCGGGTGTCGCGGCGGCCGGGTCCGGAGGCCGATCCGGAGAAGGGCCGCTCTTCGTCGGCGAAATCGGGGTCGTCGCCGGAGAGGCTGGACCAGAAGTCGTTGTCCGCGAAGTCGTCGCTGTCGTCGCGGGCCGAGGAGCGGCCTCGGCGCGAGCGGGAAGACCGGGCGGGTTCCGGATCGGGTCGCGGGCGGCGCTCGCGCGAGCGCCCGCGCCCGCGACCGCGCCCCCGAGGCTCGGGTTCGTCCGCGGGCTCCTCGCGGTCGTCGCCCTCCGCGTAGCCGTCGTCGTACTCGGGCTCGTCATAGCCGTCGTCGGCGTTGCTGACGTTGAGCGCCCGCATGCCCAGAAGGATCAGCATCAGGACGATGAGGACCACGATTACGGCGATGATCGCGATTAGCGCAATGGTCACGGTGAATGCACCACCCTAGGGCCCGCGGCCTGGTAGACGTCATGGCTGCCGCCAGCGGGGGCGACCGGGTCGGCCGGTGGCCAAGCGCGCGGAGAGGGCGCTCGGCGCACCGCCGCCGGGCCTGCGCCTCGCGGGCGTCGGCGGTGCGGGTGAACCGCGGTCCGTCGGGGGACCCCCGTTGCCATGGGCTGCTCGGCGCGGACCGCGGGACGTCCGGGGGCGCCGCCGCGAGCGCGGCCGGGCGCGGGCGCCGCGCCCGTGCGCGGGTCTCGGCCGCGCCGGTTACACGATTCGGTCATGAGGTAATCAACGGGGGGCACGGTCCCACTTTATGCATAGATGCGGCATGAGTGCAGAGGGCGACGGACGTTGCTGTCGCGTACATGCGGTGCGCACGCAGGATGCAGCGCCTGTTTCCCGGCCGCGCGCCCTGAACGGGTTCTGTGTCGGCGCTCACTGGCCGCTGGAGACGGTGAGGGAACCGCGCGACACCGCGCGTGCGGCGATCGCGCCCAGCGCCTCCTCCAGAGAGGCGTCCTCCGCCAGGTCCAGCTCGCTGTCGAGGGCGTAGAGGGTGAAGCGGACCTCGTCGGCGCCGTCCTCGGAGCGGCACGGCGGGTCGTAGGCGGTCTCGCCCTCGGTGTTGCGGCCCTGCTCTCCCGGGTGGGGAACCGTGTTCTGGCGCAGCTCGGCGGTCTGCGGGTCGAGGCCGAAGAGCACCCAGAAGACGGTGGCCTCCTCAGGGGCGTCCACGACCAGCGCCAAGGACTCGGTGACGCCCTCGTCGGGCAGCCCCGACCACTGGAGCGCGGGTGAGACCCCTTCGCCCCGGCAGGTGTAGAGATTGGGCATGGGCTCGCCCGCCTGCATCATCGTGCTGGTCAGGTTGATGTTGTCGTCGAGCTCCGTCTCGGTGCCCGAGGCCAGGTTCCCGCACCCCGCTGTCGCGGCCAGCACGGCACCGCCAGCGGCGGCGAGCCGCACTCCGGCGCGGCGCGGTCGTGGTGAACGGCGGTCGTCCGAGAACATGGGGCTCCTGCGAAACTCTTCCGACGGGACTCTCCCGGTGCCGGGCGCCACTGCCAACGGGGCGGAGCCGAACTGTGGCCGCACGGCACGGCATACCCGAACCATACTGCGGACGGAGCGGCGATTGGTTCGCCGGGCGCGGCGGCGGGGCACGCCGTGCACGGGATCCTCCGACGGCGAACGCGCGGATTCCACAGAATCGGTAAACCTGTTGAAGTCCTGCTGCGGGAATCGGCAATCATGGAGCCGTGCGGTTCTGCATCCTCGGTCCACTCGCGGTGTACAGCGCTGACGGCGCGGCACTGCCCATCGGCGGCGCGCGTCTGCGCCGCCTGCTCGTGCTGCTCCTGCTCACACCCGGCCGCACCGTTGCCGGCGAGCGCCTCGTTCGCGGCGTGTGGGGCGGCGAACCCGCACCCGAGAACGCGGGCAACGCGCTTCAGGCGCTGGCCTCCCGGCTGCGCCGCGCCCTGGGCGACTCGGCGCCGCTGCACGGCGACCCTGCGGGCTACCGCCTCGACGTCGACCCCGCCTGCGTCGACCTGCACCGCTTCGACGAGCTGGCCCGGCGCGCCCGCGGCGCCCGCGCCGATGGCGACCCGCAGACCGCCGAAGCCCTGCTGGGCGAGGCGCTGGCGCTGTGGCGCGGCCCGGCGCTGTCGGACCTGTCCGGGAGCGGCGGCGCCGACGACGTCGCCGTACGCTTGGCCGAGTCGCGCCGCAGCGTCCTGCTGGAGCGCCTGACCCTGCTGCTGAACGCCGGCCGCCACGACGACGCGCTGCCTGAAATCGAGGAGCTGGCCGCGCGCGAGCCCCACGACGAGCGACCCGTCGAACTGCTCGTCCGCGCCCTGTCCGCGGCGGGCCGCCAGGCCGACGCGCTGGCGGCCTACGACCGGTTGCGCCACGCGCTCGCCGAGGATCTGGGCATGGACCCGTCACCGCACATGCAGCGGCTGCACGTCCGACTGCTGCGCGGCGAGCTCCACGCAGGCGAGCCCGCTCCGGCGCGCGCCGGGCGGCCCGTGCCCCCGCCGCCCGCCCGCGCGCAGCCCTCGCCACCCGCCCCGCGCCCGGTCAAGCGGCTCCCGCACACCCTGACCAGCTTCGTCGCCCGCGAGGACGAGGTCGACCGCGTCGGCGCGCTGCTCGCCGGTGAGCGCCTGGTCACCCTCATCGGCCCCGGCGGCGCCGGAAAGACCCGACTGTCCATCGAGGCCGGCTCCCGTTTCGTCGAAGAGCGCACCGCCTCGTCCGCGGGCGGTGTCTGGTTCGTCGGGCTCGCGCCCCTGCGCGACGGAGCCGACATCCCCCACGCGCTGGTGAGCGCTCTCGGGCTGAACGAGAACGCGGCCATGTCGCTCTCGGGCGCCCCCACCGGCACCGGGGACCTCCTCGACCGCGTGGTCGACTTCGTCGGCGAACGCGAGATCCTGCTGATCCTGGACAACTGCGAGCATCTGGTCGCCGAGACCGCGGAGGCCGCCGAACAGCTGCTCGCCAGGTGCGCCCGGCTGCGCCTGCTCGCCACCAGCCGCGAACCGCTGGGGATCGCGGGCGAGCGGCTGCTGGCCGTCCCCTCCCTCGCCCTCCCACCCGAGACCACCGGGGCCGCCGACGCAGGCGACTACGCCTCGGTGCGGCTGTTCTCCGAACGCGCCCGCGCCGTCGACCCCGCGTTCACCGTCGACGAGAACAACGCCGAGCACGTCGTGCGCATCTGCCGCGAGCTCGACGGCCTGCCGCTGGCCCTGGAACTGGCCGCGGCCCGGCTGCGAGCGATGCCGCCGGCGCACCTGGCGGCGAGGCTGTCCGACCGTTTCCGGCTGCTCACCAACGGCAACCGCTTCGCGCTGCCGCAGCACCAGACCCTGCAGGCGGTCGTCGACTGGAGCTGGGAGCTGCTCGATGGCGCCGAGCGCACCCTGCTGCGGCGCCTGTCGGTCTTCGCTGGCGGAGCCGCCCTCGAGGCCGTCGAGCACGTCTGCTCCAACGGCCTCGACGACGGCCGCGACGTATGGTCGGTGCTGTTCGCCTTGGTCGACAAGTCCCTGGTCACCGCCGAGGTCGGCGAGGACGGCGAGGGCCAGCCGCGCTACCGGATGCTGGAGACCGTGCGCGCTTACGGGGCCCAGCGCCTCGCCGAAAGCGGCGAGGAACCCGCGGTGCGCCGTGCGCACGCCGATTACACCCTCGGCCTGTGGAGCCGCGCCGACCCCTACCTGCGCCGCACCGAGCAGCTGCTGTGGCTTTCCCAGCTGCGCCTGGAGCACGACAACCTCACCGCCGCTCTGCGCTGGGCGATCGACGTCGGCGACCCTGCCCGTGCACTCGACCTGCTGCTCGCGTCCTGCTGGTACTGGCAGATGGGCAACGCCTGGAGTGACCTGGTGCGCTGGTGCGGCGAGCTGCTGCGGGCCGTCGGCGAGCACCCGCCCGAGGGCCGCACCCTCGCCTACGCCCACTGCTTGGCCATCCACTCGCTGGGTGCCGACTTCACCGGGCCGGGGACCTCCACCAAGGGACTGCTGCGCGCCGAGGAGGTCATGGTCGAGCTGGGCGACCCGCCCGAGAACCACCCCGGGCTGCTGCTGGTCCTGATGCTGCTGGGCATGCTCGGCTACGACCGCGAGGAGCGCATCGCCCGCCTGAGCGCCACCGCCGCCGACCACCCCGACCCGTGGATGCGGGCCGGCGCGCAGCTGTTCGGCGGACTGCTGTGCCTGCACGACGGCCGCGGCTGCGACGGCCGCGGCCGCGTCCTCGCCGCCCTGGAGAGGTTCCGCGCGATCGGGGACCGGTGGGGCACCGCGCACGCGCTGACCGTGGCCGCGGGCCTCTACCACCTCACCGACCTCGACCGCGAGATGGAGTTGCTGTCCGAGGGCGAAGGGCTGGCCGTCGAGATCGGCCTGAACGGGCTGCGTGCCCAGTTCAAGATCCGCCAGGCGCTGTGTCTGGCCGGACGCGGGCGGATCGAGTCCGCGCGCCGCGAGCTCGACGCGACCCGCCCGCTGGCGGAGGAGAGCGACACACGGCTGTTCCGCAGGATGGGCGAGGCCGAGGTCGACCACGCCGCCGGCGACCCGGCCGCGGCCTACGAGAAAGCCCTGTCGCTGACCGGCGAGATCGCCGCGATGAACGCGGTGGTGCGCGGACACATCGAACCGGCGTGGCTGGCACTGCGCAGCCGCACGGCGATGGCCCTCGGCGACCGCGCCGCCGCGCTCGCCGACGCCGCGGCCGCCTGGCAGGCGATCGCGCCCCACGCGGCCGGGATGCCCTGCGCCGACATTCTGGAGCAGCTGACCGAGGTGCTGGTCGCGGAGTGGCCAGAGCGTGCCGCCGTCGCGCTCGGCCGGGCCCGGTCGGTGCGCGGCCTGCCAAACGAGGCCGACCCCGCGATCGTGCGCGTCCGCGCCTACGCCCGCCGCCGCCTGGGCCACGCCGGGTTCGAGCGCGCCTTCGCCTCGGGCGCCGAATCCCACCCGGCCGTGGTGACCGCGTGGATCGACGACTGGCTGGGTGCGCAGGGCGGGGGGCGCCCCGGCGGCGGCACCGCGCCCGAGTGACCGCCGCCCGGCGGTGCCGCACCGTCCGTCCTACGGCGCCGCGACCGGCCGAGCAGCGGTCGGTCTCGCGGTTGCGGCCGCGGTCGGCCGGCCGCGGTACCGGCAGCCTCAGCCGAACAGGCCGCGGCGCTTGAGCATCGACTCCACGGTCTCGGCCAGCATCGGCGCCCAGTCGCCGGGCTGATCGGCCTGGGCGTGCTCGATCCGGAACTTGGCGAAGCGGTCCTGGCTCTCGGTGAACAGGCCGCCGCGCTTGTCGACCTCGATGACGACGTCGACGCCCTGCTCGTCGGCGACGAACGACAGCTCCATCTCGTTCATCCGGCCGCGGAACTGCGGAGCCGCCTTGAACTCCAGCTCCTGGTACATCGGGAACTCCTGGCGGGTGCCCGCCAGGCGGCCCTGCTCGATGTCGGTCTTGGCCAGCCTGAAACCGAGCCGGTGCGCCGCCTCCAGCACCCGGTCCTGTGCCGGCAGCGGGTGGATCCGCACCGGGTCGAGGTCGCCCTTGTCGGGCTGGCCGCCGATCACCACGTCGGTGCTCAGGCCGAGCGTGGCACGGGGAAGAGGGCCTCCGCCCGCGTCGGTCAGCGGGCTCTGCAAGGAGACCGGATAGGTGAAGGGGATCCGCCTGTTCTCGCCCGCACCCAGGCGGAAGGCGCCGCTGACGACGACGCGGGAGAACTCCCGCGTGACCTCGCCCTCGGAGTCGCCGATCTCCACCTGCACCCGAGCGGCGAGCGACACCGCGATCTCGTCGATGTCGGCGTCGACCTCGCCGCCCGCCAGGTCGATGTGGCCTTCAAGCTGCCGGCCGGGCCGAGCCTGCGCCTGCGTGACGACGGTGTCGATGCTCGGGCCGCCGATGCCGATCGCGGCGAGAATGCGCTTGAAGCCCATGGTGTCCTTCCGTTCAGGGGTGGAGCCGCCACCGTGCAGCGGGCGACAGGGGAATCGAGATCGTTCCTCCAGGGGCTTCGATGCGCGTTCGCGGTCGGCGGTTCCCGTCCTGCTGTCTGGATCCCGCAGCTGCCGACCGGGCGGCCCCCGGGCGCGGCCCCGCCGGTCGATGCGCGTCGGCCCCGACCGTGCGGACGAGCGCGTGCGCCCCGCGCGGGGCGCACGCGCAGGCGGGCCTCAGGCCCGGCGCCGGTAGGCGCGGGTGGCAAGCGGGAAGAACACGGCGGTGATCGCGGCGATCCACCCCAGGACCCACAGCAGCGACTCCCCGGCGGGCTGGCCGCCGAGCAGCTCGCGCATCGCGTCGATGACGTGGGTGACCGGGTTGACCTCGGCGAAGGTCTGCATAAACCCGGGCATCCGGTCGGTGGGCACGAACGCCGAGCTGCCGAAGGTCAGCGGGAACATCCAAACGGACCCGAAGATGTTCACTGCCATGGGCGTGCGCAGCAGCATTCCCATGAACGCCGACAGCCAGCACAGCGCGAACGCGAAGGCCATGACCACCGCGGTGGCCGCCAGTACGCCCAGCACGCCGCCCTCGGGGCGGTAGCCGATCGCCACCGCCACCAGTAGCACCATGACCACGGTGAGCAGGTAGCGGACCAGGTCGCCCAGGATGGCGCCGATCAGCGGCGCCGAGCGCGCCACGGGCAGCGACCGGAACCGGTCGAAGATCCCCTTCTCGATGTCGGTGTTCAGCGCCACGCCCGTGCCGATCGTGGCGAAGATGACCGACTGGGCGATGATCCCCGGCGTGATCAGGTCGCGGTAGGCCTGCCAGTCGCCCATCATCGCTTCGCCGAAGACGAAGACGAACAGTGCGACGAACATCAGCGGCATGAACGTCAGCCCGAGGACCTCCTCGGGGTTGCGCTTGATCTTCAGCAGGCTGCGCCAGGTCAGCAGCGCGCCGTGCTGAGCCGCCGACAGCGGCGTGATCCGCAGCGTGACGACGGGCGCGGCGGTCGTGCCCCCGGCCGGCTCGGCCGTGTCCACGGCGCTCATGCGTGCGTCCTCTCGGTCTGCTCGACGCCGGCGGCGCCGTCGTCGGTGGGAGCGGTCTCGGCGGTGCGCCCGGTCAGCGCCAGGAACACCTCGTCCAGGCTGGGCCTGCGCAGGGTCAGCTCGGAGACCGCGATGCCCTGGTCGTCGAGGCGGCGCACCACCTCGGGCATGACGGCGGTGTCGGTGACCGACGCGTTGGCCGCGCCCTCGCTGGTGCGGATCTCCGAGCCGGTGACGGCCTCGACGATGCGCCCGACCTGCTCCACGCGGTCCGCCTCCAGCGGCCGCACCTGCAGCACCTGGGCGCCCGCCCGCGCCTTCAGCTCGTCGGGGGTCCCCCTGCTGATGACCTGTCCGCGGTCCAGCACCGCGATGTCGTCGGCGAGCCGGTCGGCCTCCTCCAGATACTGGGTGGTCAGCAGCACGGTGACGCCCTCGCCGACCAGTGAGCGAACCACGTCCCACAGCTCGTTGCGGCTGTGGGGGTCGAGCCCGGTCGTGGGCTCGTCCAGGTAGAGCAGCGACGGGCGCCCCACGAGGCTCGCGGCGAGGTCGAGGCGGCGCCGCATTCCCCCGGAGTAGGTCTTGGTCGGGCGGTCGGCGGCGAAGGCGAGGGCGAAGCGCTCCATCAGCTCGGCGGCGCGCGCCCGGGCCGCGGCGCGCGAAAAGCCCAGCAGCCGGGCGATCAGAACGAGGTTCTGGGTCCCGGTCAGGTCCTCGTCGACCGCCGCGTACTGGCCGGTGAGCCCGATCTGGCGGCGTACCTGGTGCGGTTCGCGGACGACGTCGTAGCCGCCGACGAGGGCGTGCCCGGAGTCGGGACGCAGAAGTGTCGACAGGATGCGCACGGTCGTCGTCTTGCCGGAGCCGTTGGGCCCCAGCACACCGAGCACGGCTCCGGTGCGCGCGGTCAGGTCGACCCCGTCGAGGGCGGTCTGCCCCTTGAACGTCTTGACCAGACCTTCCGCCCGGATGGCGTCAGTCATCGTTCCTCCCCGTTTCCGTCCATGCCGCCAGTCTCGGGCCGGGTACTGACAAACCGCTGACAAGTGCCCGCACCTGCTGACAAGCGGCCGACAGGCCGGCCCGACGCGACCGTGCCCGTTCCAACACCGCAACAGCCCCGAGGGTTCCCGGTCGGCCGGAGGCGGTCGGCACTCGAACGCGTGCCGCGGGGCGTGTGACCGGCGCAACGCCCCGCCCCCTAGACTCGGTGCCGTGGCGACGACGACGCGGTTGAGACCTCCGACCCACCGGGTGTCCCGGCGATCGGTGCGGATGTGGACGCTGGAGGGCGCGATCTCCGCCGCGGTGCTGTTGATCCTGCTGAGCGCCGCCGCGTGGGGCCTGAGGTTCGCGGCATGGGACTGGGTGCCGGAATGGCTTCTGCGCTACGCCTGGTGGCTGCCCGTCGTCTACGCCGCCTACTCCGCCGTCCGCGTCCCGCTCGTGCCCCAGTGGCGCTACCGCGTGCACCGCTGGGAGATCACCGCCGACGTCGTCTACACCCGCACCGGCTGGTTCAGCCGCAAGTGGCAACTGGTCCCGGTCAGCCGCATCCAGACCGTCGACCACCGCCAGCGCTGGATGGAGCGGATGTTCCGCGTGGCGACACTGGAGGTGCAGACCGCCTCGCACGCCGGATCCTCCACCATCGAAGGGCTCGACGCCGACGAGACCCGGCGCATCTCCGAGGAGCTGGCCGCGCGCGCCGCCGAGCTGCGCGACGACGCCACGTGAGCCCGCGTCCGCAGCGGGGCGGCTCCGCGGCTCGCCGCCCTCGCGGGGCTGCCCGAGGAGGCAGATGAGCGAGAACGGCAGGTCCGACCGGCAGTCGCCGAGCCCCGGCGGCCCCGACCGCGCCGGCGCCGACGATCGGCCCGGGGCGGACGCCCGAGCCGGCACCGGCGCAGGCGGTGGGTGGGCCGCGGCCCCGGAGGCGCCGGAGATCCCCGAGGGCTCCGCAGCGGGCCCGGACGCAGCCGCGCCCGAGGCCGAGCCCGCCTACCGCCTCAGCCCGCTGACCCTGGTCACCGCGCCGCTGAACTACCTGCGCAACTACCTGGTCCCCGTCCTGGTCGCGCTGATCGCCGGTACCTACAGCTTCAACCCCTGGATGCTGGGCGGCGCCGCCGCGGCGGTCGCCACGATGCTCCTCAGCGGACTTTTCACCTGGTACACGGTGCGCTACCAGGTCGGCGCCGAACGGCTGGAGATCCGGCGCGGCCTGATCGGCCGCTCGCACCGCTCCATACCGCTCGAGCGCATCCGCGGCGTCGACATCAGCGCCCACCTCCTCCACCGCGCGCTCGGACTGGCCGTCGTCAAGATCGAGGCCGCCGCCGGGGGAGAGGGCAGCGAGGAGGGCAAGCTCGACGCCGTCACAGCGCCGGAGGCGGAGCGGCTGCGCCGCGTCCTGCTGCGCCGTCGCGCCTACCTGCGCGGCGACTCCGGCGTGCAGCGGGCCGAAGGCGCCGACGACGCCCCGGCCCGGGTAGCGGCCGAGGGCGAGGAGCCCGACACCGAGGTCTACTTCACCGTCCCGGCGAGCTGGTACCTCTACTCCGTACTCAGCCTGGGCTACCTGCTGACGCCGTTCGTCGCCCTGGCCACGCTGGTCGGAGTCCTCGGCCAAGGGCTGGGCGGGGGGGCCGCGGAGCGGGCCGGCGATCTCGCCGTCGGGATCTACGAGCGCGCAAGCGAGATGGCCGTGTCCCTGCTGGTCGCCGGGGCTGTGCTGGCGGCCCTGTTGCTGCTGCTGGCCATGCCGCTGTTCGCGGTGGTCTCCTACACGGTGACGCACTGGCGGTTCACCCTGCGCCGGCGCGGCGACGCGCTCATCGCCGAGCGCGGGATGCTGACCCGGCAGAGCGTGACCCTGGAGAGGCGCCGCATCCGCGGCCATGAGTTGGCGGACAACCCGCTTGAGCGGACGCGATCGGCGGTGCGCCTGCGCGCCATCGTCACCGGACTGGGCCAGGCCGCCACCCGTGCCATGCTGATGCCGATCGGTCCGCGCAGCCGGGTCGAGGAGGTCGTCGAGCGCGCGCTCTCACCCTTCCGCGGCCGGCTCGCACGCCACCCGCGCGCGGCGCTGGGACGGCGGCTGTTCCGGGCGGTGACACCCTTCGCGGTCGCGGCCGCCGCGTCCGCGCTGCTGGCACCGCCGTGGGTCGCCGGGGTGTTCGCGCTGCTGGCGCTGCTGGGCGTACCGCTGGGGATCGACCGCTACCGCTCGCTGGGCCACGGCGACGACGGCCGCCAGGTGAGCGTGCGGTCGGGGTCGCTGAGGCGTGTGCAGGCCGTCGTGGTGCGCGACGCCATCATCGGCTGGACCTGGAAGCAGACGCTGTTTCAGCGCCGGGTCGGATTGGCGGACCTGGAGCTGTCGGTGGGCGCGGGCAGCGGCGGCTACTCCGCGATCGACGTCGGCTTCGCGGAGTCGGCGGGCTTCGCACACGTAGTCACTCCGGAGATGGTGCGGCCGTTCCTCGAAGGAGCCGGTCCGGTCGCACCGGCGGTCGGAGACGGCGCGGGGCCGGACGCGGGTGAAGCGGACGGCGGCGGGGAGCGGAGCGCGGAGGAACAGAGCTGACCGCGGTCGGCGCGCGGCACTCGCAGGCGCTGCCGGGTGCCCGCCGGGGGCGGACACCGGCAGGCGCTCGCTCAATCCGACTTCTTGGACCCGAACATGATCTCGTCCCACGAGGGCACCGATGCGCGGCGGCCGCGGCCCTTGCGGCGCGGCGAAGAGCCGCCGCCGGGACTCCCCGTCCCGGCGGCCGCGGCCGAGACCGGCGGCTCCTGGTGGCGGGCCGGCGCATGGTCCTGGCGTTCGTCCTGTTCGGCGGAGGGAGCGGGTTCGGCAGCGCGCGCGGGTCCCGACGCCTGGCCCTGCGCCGCGGGGGGCTCGGCGTCGAGCACCGACGCGCGCCCGGCGGCTGGGCGCTCAGCGCGCTCGGGCCGACCGGGGTGTTCGGGCTCGCCGGCCGAGGCCGCAGTGGTCTCGGCGGGCGGCTCCGGTGCGGGTGCGCGACGCTCTTCGCGCCGCTGCGGCGCAGTGGGCTCGGGCGGGGCGGCACGCTCCCCGGGGATCACATCGTCGGTCGTGATGCGGGCGCGGCCCGCCGCGGGCCGCCGCGGTGCGGCCGGAGGCGCCGGTGCGGGCGGGTCCTCCTCGCGCGGCGGGTCGGTGGGCAGAGGGGCTTCCCGACGGCCGGGTTCGGGCTGCGCAGGTTCGGGACGCGCGGGCTCGGACCGCAGCGGCTCGGGACGCACGGGCTCGGGCGCGTGCCCCTGGCGCCGCGGCACGAACGGCGTCACGTTCGCGCTGCCGGGCCCCAGGTCCAGGGGCTCGTCCGCCTCGCGGGTGAGGAAGCGCATCGCCTCGTCGTCGGCCGGGGTGACCGAGCGGCGGCGCGGCTCGTAGACCCAGTGGGCCACGCGCTCTTCGCCGGTCACCAGGAAGACGAGCTTGAGCTGCCAGGTGTTGTCCTCGCGCTTCCAGGAGTCCCACGCCGCGTCGCCGGTCTCCAACTGATGGGCGCCGATGCGATCGGTGATCAGGTCGCCCAGGGTCGGCCCGGGCGCGGTCTCGCCTTGGCGGCGGACCGATGCCCGCTGCGCCTGCTGGGCCACGTACTCGCGCTCCTGGAGCACGGGGCTCTCGAACCAGCGGACACGCTCGATCGGGATCCCGGAGAGGTCCGAGATCGCCTCGGCTGTCTCACCCGAGCGGATCCGGGCCTGGATTTCCTTGGGGCGCAACGGATTCTCCACTTCGATCTCGTACTGGCCGAGCCGGGAGAACTGGCCGCGCACGGCAGCGCGGAGACGGTCGTCGACGGGCAGCATGAAACGGGTCCCACGACCGGCACTCGCCAATACCAGGTAAGTGCCGTCCTCGCTGACGGCGGCGAGGCGAAGCTCTTGCATCGCCCTCCCTTTCGCGTCCGTCGAGGGCAGGTCCTCGGCCATCCCCCACGATCCCAGTCTCATCGGCATCCACGTGTTCGGCCACTACCACGACTGGCATGTCCGAACTGCGTGCCTTCCGGAACGGTCGGGGACCGTCCGCCGAGCGCCGGCGTGCTCCTGAACGCCATCGTGGCGCGCAGGCGGTCCGGGCTCTGTAGGCGGTGAGCGCTCCGGCCGGACCGCGCGCCGCCTCTGGCCGATGGTATCCCGGGCCGTCCATACCGGGCTGGTGGGACAAGGGGGACTTTTCCCGGATCCTGCGTGCGGCGGCGCCCGCCTCGGAGGCGTCCCGGTGCCGTCCCGGAGGCGGCGGCGATCCGGCCCGCGGGGACGGGGCGCTGCGAGTGCGGCGGCACAGCGCCCAGGTCGGACGAGAAGCTCAGACGCCCAGGACCGTGTCCAGGTAGTCGTTGGCGAACCGCCGCTCCGGGTCCACCCGGTCGCGGACCGCCTCCGCCTCCGCGAATCGGGGGTAGAGGGCGGCGAGGTCGCCGCGGCCGAGCGAATGCACCTTGCCCCAGTGCGGGCGGCCCCGGGCGGCGGTGAAGACCGCCTCGATCTCGCGGAAGTAGTCGGCGTAGGGCATGCCCCGGTAGACGTGCGCGGCGACATAGGCGGTGTCGCGGCCGTAGGCCGTCGACAGCCACACCGCGTCGGCCGGCGCGAAGCGCACCTCGATCGGGAACCCGATCCGGTGCCGACCGGAGTCGACGATCCCGCGGATCTCGCCGAGCACGTCGGCCAGCGTCGCGGCCGGGACGGCGTACTCCATCTCGACGAAGCGCACCCGGCGAGTGCTGGCGAAGACGCGATGGGAGGCGTCGGTGTAGGTCCGCGCCGACAGCGCCCGCGCCGAGACCTGGTTGATCGCCGGGATGGCCGCCGGCACGCGCCGCCCCAGCCGGTTGACCGCACCGAAGACGGTGTTGGACAGGAACTCGTCGTCCAGCCAGGCCCGCAGCGGGGCGAGCGGCTCGGCCGGGCCGTCCGCGCGGTTGTTCTGCTTGGTGTTGGTGCGGCCGGTGTGCGGGAACCAGAAGAATTCGAAGTGGTCGTTGCTGCGCAGCTCGGGCAGGCGCTCCAGCACCTCCGCCAGGCGCATCGGCTCCTCGCGAGCCCGCAGCAGGAACGCCGGGCGCACCCGCAGCGTCAGCGCGGTCACCACGCCGAAGGCGCCCAGCCCGACCCGCGCGGCTTCGAAGAGGTCGGGTTCGCGCTCGGGCGAGCACTCCACCACCGAGCCGTCGGCCAGCACCAGCTCCATGGCGCACACCTGCTCGGCGAGCCCGCCGCTGTCGCGGCCGGTGCCGTGGGTGCCCGTCTGGATCGCGCCCGCCGCCGTCTGCACGGCGATGTCGCCCATGTTGGCCAGGGCCAGCCCGCGCGCCTGTAGCGCCTCGTTGAGGTCGCAGAGCGGCATGCCCGCCTCGACGGTGACCGTGCCCGCCTCGGCGTCGACGCCGCGCAGCCGCGCCATGCCGGTGGGCGCGAGGAGCAGGCCGTCGGTGACCGCCGCTCCGGTGAAGGAGTGGCCCGAGCCCACCATCCGCACCCGCATGCCCCGCTCCGCGGCGCCGCGCACCGCCGCGGACACGGCCCCAGTGCTGGAGGGCGCCGCGATCCGGCGCGGGCGGGCCTGTTGTGTACCGGACCATGTGTGCCACACCACACTGCTCATAGCGCGGCAGACTACCGGGCCGGTGCCCGGACCGCCCCCAACAGCCCGCGCCGGCGGGGGCCGCCCCGTGACACGCGCAACGCGCGGCCGGAGGAGAGCGGCTGCGGGGAGCTGGTTTGATGGAGACATGCCCTACGAGCCCTACGACGCGTTCCTGCTCGTCTCCTTCGGCGGCCCCGAGGCGAACGAGGACGTCATCCCCTTCCTGGAGAACGTCACCCGCGGACGGAACATCCCGCGGGAGCGCCTGGCCGAAGTCGGACAGCACTACTACCTCTACGACGGTGTCAGCCCGATCAACCAGCAGTGCCGCGACCTGATATCCGCCGTCCGCGCCGACTTCGGGGGAGCGGGGCTGGACCTGCCGGTCTACTGGGGCAACCGCTTCTGGCCCCCCATGCTGGCCGACGCCGTCGCGCAGATGGCCCGGGACGGGGTGCGCCGCGCCGTCGCCATGGCGACCTCGGCCTACAGCAACTACTCCAGCCACCGGGCCTACCTCGACGACATCGCCGCCGCCCGCGAGGCCGCCGGGCCCGACGCGCCCGAGATCGAGCTGATCCGCCCGTTCTTCGACCATCCCGGGTTCATCGAGCCGCTGGTCGAGCACACCCGCGACGCGCTCGACCAGCTGCCCGAGGACCAGCGCGCCGGCGCGCACCTGCTGTTCTCGGCCCACTCCATCCCCACCCCCATGGCGGACGCCAGCGGCGCTGCGGACCACGACCACGGCCCCGGCGGCGCCTACGTCACCCAGCTGAGCGAGGTCGCGCGGCTCGTCGGCGAGCGGCTGGGCGAGGACCACCCCTACGACCTCGTGTACCAGAGCCGCAGCGGCCCTCCCTCCCAGCCGTGGCTGGAGCCCGATGTCAACGACCGGCTGGCGGAGCTGGCGGAGGCGGGCGCCACCGCGGTCGTCGTGGTGCCCTACGGTTTCGTGTCCGACCACATGGAGGTCAAGTACGACCTGGACAACGAGGCCCGCGAGACCGCCCGGAAGCTGGGGCTGCACTTCGTGCGCGCGCTGAGCCCCGGCACCCACCCGCGCTTCGTGGCGATGGTGCGCGAACTGGTCGCCGAGCGCGCCTCCGGCGCCGAGCCCTTCGGCCTGACCTCGCTGCCGGCCTGCCACGTCTGCCCCGAGGGGTGCTGCCGACAGCGCTGACCGCTCGGCCGGCCCGGCGCCGACGGACACGTCCCGATAAGGTCGATTGGACAGGGATCTCCACGGATGTCCCGAGCGGGATGCCGCAGAACGTCCCCAGCCGGCGAGCGGACGCGGCCGCGCGGCCGTCGGTGCCGGATGAGGGAGGGCGGCCGAAGGAAGCCGACGGCAGAGGGGAAGTCGCACGACGTGGTTCGCACCTGGTATGACCCCGAGGAGTACGCCGGACTGCGCCGTGTCAGCGGCCTGGTCCTGTCGCCGGACGGGACGCGGCTGATCGCGCCGGTGAGCGAGCTCAAGCCCGACGGGACGGCCTTCACGACCGCCCTGTGGGAGATCGATCCGGCCGGAGAGGCCGAGCCGCGCCGGCTGACCCGCTCGGCGGCGGGGGAGGGCAACCCCGCCTTCCTGCCCGACGGCTCGCTTCTGTTCACCTCGGCTCGTCCCGACCCCGACAGCACGGAGTCCGCCGATGCGCCCGCCCTGTGGCTGCTGCCCGCGGACGGCGGCGAGGCCCGCTGCGTGGCCCGGCACCCCGGCGGGTTCGGCGCTCTGGCCGTCGCGCGCGATGCAGGCACGGTCGCCTATACCTCCGAGGTGCTGCCCGGCGCCGCCGACGCCGATGCCGACACCCGGGCGCGCAAGGCCCGCAAGGACGCCGGCGTCAGCGCCATCCTGCACGAGTCCTCCCCGGTGCGCAGCTGGGACCGTGATTTGGGACCCGCGCTTCCGCGCCTGTTCACCGCCGCCCCGCCGACCGGCGACGGCGCCGGACTCGGCGAGCCCGCCGACCTCACGCCCGAGCCGGGCGCGGCGCTGTTCGGCCAGGCGCCCGACATCACGCCTGACGGCGGCACGGTGGTCACCGGCTGGACGGTGCCCGCGGGCCGGGGCGTCCAGCGCGAGCAGCTGGTGGCTCTGGACGCCGTCGGCGGGGAGCGCCGGGTCCTGGCGGCCGAACCCGGCTACGACTTCGGCGCGCCCGCGGTCTCGCCCGACGGCCGCCATGTCGCCGCGGTCCGCGACTACGACGGCGAGCCCGGTCCTCACGGCGCCACCCGCGAGAGCACTCTGTGGCTGGTGGACCTGGCGACCGGCGAGGGCCGCGACCTGCTGGTCGGCCACGACCTGTGGCCGCGCGAGCACGTGTGGGCCCCCGACTCCTCGGCCGTGCTGTTCACAGCCGACCACCAGGGCCGCTGCCCGGTGTTCCGCGTCGAGACCGCGACCGGCGAGCTGACCCGCCTCACCTCCGACGACGGCACCTACACCCGGCTCAACCCCGCGCGCGCCGGCGGGGCGCTCTACGCTCTGCGCGACTCGTGGGACGAACCGCCCACACCCGTGCGCATCGGCGGCGCCTCGGACGCGGGCGGCGGCCGCCCGGTGCGGCTGCGCTCCCCCGAAGCGCCGCTGGAGGTCCCGGGCACTCTCACCGAGGTCGAGTCCGAGGCCGACGACGGCACCCGCGTGCGCGCCTGGCTCGTGCTGCCCGCCGGCGCCTCGTCCGCGTCGCCCGCACCCTTGGTCCTGTGGGTGCACGGCGGCCCCTACATGAGCTTCAACGGGTGGTCCTGGCGGTGGAACCCGTGGCTGCTGGCGGCCCGCGGCTACGCGGTGCTGCTGCCCGACCCGGCCCTGTCCACCGGCTACGGTCCCGAAATGCGCCGCCGGGCACGGGCCTCCTGGGGCGAGCGCACCTTCGCCGACCTTATGGCGATCACCGACGCGGCAGCGGCCCGGGCCGACGTCGACGGCACCCGCACCGCCGCGATGGGCGGCTCCTTCGGCGGCTACATGGCCAACTGGATCGCCGGGCACACCGACCGGTTCGCGGCCGTGGTCACGCACGCCTCCCTGTGGTCGCTGGACTCCTTCGCCGGCACGACGGACTACCCGGCGGCCTGGACCGCCGAGTTCGGCGACCCCATGGAGCACCCCGAGCGCTACCGCGCCGCCTCGCCGCACTCCTCCGCCGACCGCATCCGCACGCCCATGCTGGTCATCCACGGCGACAAGGACTACCGGGTGCCCATCGGGGAAGGCCTGCGGCTGTGGTGGGACCTGGTCAGCCGCGAGGTCGACGCCAAGTTCCTCTACTTCCCCGACGAGAACCACTGGGTGCTGACCCCCGGCAACTCCAGAATCTGGTATCAGACCGTCCTCGCCTTCCTCGACCACCACGTGCTGGGCAAGGAATGGGAGCGGCCGGCGCTGCTCTGAGCGCGCGGCCGAGTTCGCACGGCTGCGGGCGCGCGCCGCGCTCGGCAGCGACCGACTGCAGGAACGGGGAAGACATGACTGCGAGTCCGGCACCGGATCGCGCCGCGCTGCTGGCCCTGGCCGTCGAGGCGGCCCAGGAAGGCGGACGGGCGGCGGCCGATGGCCAGGCGGGCATCGGCGTGCTCGACACCAAGTCCTCGCCCACCGACGTGGTCACCGAGATGGACCGGTCGGTGGAGGAGCTGATCCGCAAACGCATCCGCGAGACCCGCCCCGGCGACCCCGTGCTGGGCGAGGAAGGCGGGGACGTGGCCGGCGAGGGCGCGGTGCGCTGGATCGTCGACCCCATCGACGGCACCGTCAACTACCTCTACGGGCGGGGCGAATGGTCGGTCTCCATCGCCGCCGAGATCGCCGGCGAGGTGGTGGCCGGCGCTGTGGCCGTGCCCGCCCGGGGCGATGTGTACACCGCCGTTCTCGGCGGGGGAGCGTTTCTCAACGGCGAGCCCCTGCGGTCGGCGACCGCGGTGCCGCTGGAGCTGGCGCTGGTGGCCACAGGGTTCGGCTACGACTCCCGTCGGCGGGCGCAGCAGGCGGAGGTGCTGCGCACGGTGCTTCCGCGGGTGCGCGACATCCGCCGCGGCGGATCGGCTTCGGTGGAGCTGTGTGAACTCGCGCACGGTCGCGTCGACGCCTACTACGAGCGCGGACTCAACCCGTGGGATTGGGCAGCGGCGGCGCTGGTCGCGCAGGAAGCGGGTGCCCGGATCGGCGGCCTGCACGGCGCGCCGCCCAACCCCGACCTTGTCATCGGGGCGGCGCCGGAGCTCTTCGTCCAGCTGCACGACCTGCTCGCTCCGCTGGGGGCCGACACCGACGGCCCCGCCGCAGACTGAGTCCGGGGGCGGCCGCTACCGGCCCGCCCGAAACGCAGGAAGCGCCTCCGAAGTGCCCGGCACTCCGGAGGCGCTCCTCACGGCTCCCGCGGGGTGCGGCGTGCACACCCCGTCAGCTCTCTCCGCTGCGCGGCCGGTTCCCACCGACCGGCCACACGCGCGCCGCTCCGAAGGCGTCGGGGCCGGAGCGGCGCCCTTGGGGAACTCACACGCAGCCGGTGTCGACTCCGTTGCGAGCGGCGATGCGGTGGAGGTCCTCCAGCTCCGACGTGTGCACGTCGGCGAGGTCTTCGTCTCCCGCGGCCTGCGCCGCCTGAAGCGACTGGCGGATCTCCTTGATGCGGCCCTTGATCTCCGCGCGGAACTCGCCCATTTCACCTCACTTTTCATCGCGTCATTGCAGCACAGCGCCTCAGTGGCGCAGTGCGGCGTGACAGGGGACAGCGTTGCCGGGACCGGCGCGACCCGCGAGTGACGGCCATACCCACCGGGCGCGCGCCGCCAAACCTCCGTGACGGACCTGTGATCCCGGTTCGGCCGCCCCATGGCCGGGATCGCGCGCGCATCGTGCGCCGTGCGATACTCGATCATGGAGTCGGCTTCAACGCGAGCCGCAGCGACGGTGCCCTACACCACATTTCGCCGAGTGCGCCAGGGCTTACTTCTTTCTTATCCTGGATGTGTCAGATTCGAGATGTGCGGGGTGATCGTCGCTGCCGGCGGTTGGGGGATACGCCGGCAGCGACACCCGTGCACAATCAGGGAGTCGCGCAAGGGGCTGCGACCCGGCCCGGCCGGGATCGCGCGCGCCGACTCCCCAGTGGCTACCCCGGGTTGCCGCGCACCCGCCGCCGGCCTTCGGTCGGACAGGGGATGGGTCCGCCCTTCCGCCGCTCTTCCGGCGGGCAGGCGGACGCCGAGTCCACCGCTCAGGGGGCTTACTCCATCCTTATCGACCGGGTGCGATAACGGATGGTGCAGCCGGGGGTCACAAGCGCCGCTGCCGGTGTGTTGGGGGATGCGCCGGCAGCGGCCCACTCCTGCCGCAGGAAAGCTAAGGACGACGAACTCACAGTGCGCGTACTCGTGGTCGAAGACGAGCAGGTCCTGGCGGACACGGTCGCCGTGGGGCTCCGCCGCGAGTCCATGGCCGTCGACGTCGTCTACGACGGCGACAGCGCGCTGGAGCACGTGGGCGTCAACGACTACGACGTCATCGTCCTCGACCGCGACCTCCCCGGCGTCCACGGCGACGACGTCGCCCGCGACCTGGTCGCTCGCAGCTACACCGGCCGCATCCTGATGCTCACCGCCTCGGGAGAGCTGGAGGACAAAGTCGAGGGTCTGACCCTGGGCGCCGACGACTACATCACCAAGCCCTTCGCCTTCGCCGAGCTCATCGCGCGTGTGCGCGCACTGGGCCGCCGCGCCGTCCCGCCGCTGCCGCCGGTGCTGCAGCGCAACGGCATCGAACTGGACCCGGCCAACCACACCGTCGAGCGTGAGGGGCGCAGGGTCTCGCTGACGCCCAAGGAGTTCGCAGTCCTGGAGGTGCTCATGCGCGCCAACGGCACCGTCGTCAGCGCCGAGGGGCTGCTGGAGAAGGCCTGGGACGAGAACGCCGACCCCTTCACCAACGTCGTGCGGGTCACCGTGATGACCCTGCGCAAGAAGCTCGGCGAGCCCCCGGTCATCCAGACGGTGCCCGGTGCGGGGTACCGGATTTGACGGCGCAGGGCCCTGATTCGGGTCCCGAGTACGCGGCCGGCCCGGGCGAGGTGGCGCCCACCCCGCCGGGCGACACCGGTACGTGGCGGCGGCTGTCGGCCGAGCCCGCGACCGCCTCGGCGAAGCCTCCGGGACCGGTCACCGGCGGCGTGCACCGCTTCGCCGACAACATCAGCCTGCGCGCGCGGCTCACCCTGATCTACGGGATGCTGTTCTTCGCGGCGGGCTCGCTGCTGGTGCTGCTCAACTACATCATCGTCGCGGGCCTGCTGGACAACCTCAACTTCACGATGCCCAACGCCGACCCGGTCGAGCTGCAGATGCGCAAGACCGAGTTCATCGAGTCGGTGCTGGCCGAGATGACCCGCTACTCGGTGATCGCGCTGGTGATCGTCGGCCTGCTGGCGGTCGGCCTGGGCTACTTCGTGGCCGGGCGGGCCCTGTCGCCGCTGCACAAGATCACGCGCATCGCCCGCCGGCTCTCCGAGCGGTCCCTGCACGAGCGCATCGCCCTCAGCGGCCCCGACGACGAGATCCGCGAACTGGCCGACACCTTCGATGGCATGCTGGAACGCCTCGACCGCGCCTTCGACGGCCAGCGCCGCTTCGTCGCCAACGCGTCCCACGAGCTGCGTACGCCGCTGGCCATCAACCGCACGCTGCTGGAGGTCGCTCTCAGCGACCCCGAGGCCTCGGCCGATCTGAAGACCGTGGGCCGCACCCTGCTGGAGACCAATTCCCGCCACGAGCGGCTCATCGACGGCCTGCTGTTCCTGGCCAAGAGCGACCGCGAGCTCGACGTGCGCACCGCCGTGGACATGGCCGAGGTGGTCGGATCCGTGCTCAGCCAGCTCTCCGAGGAGCTGGCGAAGGCCGACCTGACCCCGCGCACCGACCTGCGCCCGGCCGCCGTCGTGGGCGACCCCGTCCTGCTGGAGCGCCTGGTCGCCAACCTGGTCGAGAACGCCTTGCGCTACAACGCCGCCGACGGCGAGATCACCGTGCGCTCGGGCATCTACGAGGGGTCCCCGGCCATCCAGGTGGAGAATGCGGGCCCGGTCATCGCCGGCTACGAGATCGAGGGACTGTTCGAACCGTTCCGCCGTGCCTCGGGAGACCGCGTCAAGTCCGGGCGCAGCGCCGGGTTGGGCCTGTCCATCGTCCGCTCGGTGGTTCGCGCTCACGGTGCCTCGGTCAGCGTGTGGCCGCGCCAGGGCGGCGGCCTGGTCGTCACCGTTCGCTTTCCCGCCGCCGAGACCGGTGACACGACCGCCCCCGCCGGCAGGTAGCATACGGCCGTCCGAACGCCCGGTGCTGATCACGAGGTGGGCGAAGATCCTGCGGGACGCGGCTCTCGCGTGATACTCATACGTGTTCCACGACACGACGGCCCCGGGATCGTGGGCGCGCCGAGGGTGGGTATGCTCTCCCGGGCGCGAACGCTGCGGGAATATCTCCCGGAGTAAGCGTGTATGTTCTTACCTCGCCTCACGGGCGGCATCGTGCCCGCGCGGCGTGGGGAAAGACGAGGAAATAGGTCGGAATCCCGCGGGCGTTGGGTAGCACATGAGGGCGAGTGGATCGACGGCGCGACGAAGCGCGACCGGTTCTATTCGAAGGGTGCTGCTGTGCGGTGCGACTGCACCCGGGAGGGGTCATAGTCCACTTACGCCGGCGGAAGATTCCAGGCGGCTCGGGCACAAAACGAGGCCCTCAAGCGTTGGTAGCGCGCAACGAGGCATAGAACGAGGGGGATGGAGTTAGCAGAATGGCCACCGATTACGACAGCCCGCGTAAGGCCGACGAAGACATCAACGAGGACAGCCTGCAGGAGCTGCAGGCGCGCCGTGTCGACAAGGGCACCAGCACCATAGACGTCGACCCCGACGAGGTCGCCGAAGGCATGGAGCTGCCCGGGGCCGATCTGTCCGGCGAAGAGCTGGCGGTCCGGGTCCTGCCGCGCCAGGCCGACGAGTTCACCTGCTCGCGCTGCTTCCTGGTGCACCACCGCAGCCAGCTGGCCGAGCAGCGGAAGGGGCAGCTGGTCTGTAAGGAGTGCGCCGCCTGAGCCCGGCGGACTCTTTTCCTCGATTGCCTCGAACGGCCTCCGCCGCGGCATGTGATGCGTCTCCGGGTGGGCTTCCGGGGGCGCATCGTCCTTTGCGCCCGGAGCCCCCGGCATATTTCCGCCTTCCCTTAGCTTTGTAAGCGCCGGGGCTTGCGGCCCCGCGAACCCCGGGACCGATCCCGGGGAAAGCCGGGCACCCCGGCAATCCGGGGACACCGTGAATGGGAGAGCGACGTGGCGGAGGACACAGGAGACCGCGAGGAGACCGGGCCCCGCCCGCGCGAGGGCGGCGGCACCGGAGAGGGCGCGGGCGATCCCGGCTCGGCCGGGCCCGGGCAAGAGCTCGCCGTCGTCGCCGACGACGACATCGGAGTGCTGGTGGGTGAGCTCCTCGACGAGGAGGGCGCCGACCCCAGGCGCCGGGCCGGACTGGTGGGCAGGCTCGCCGCGGCACTCACCGCCCGCGCGCGCTCGGCGCGCGCCGGAGGCGCCGCGAGCGGCCGGTGGCTGGCCGACGTGTTCGCCAACGAGATCGCGCCGCGCATCCCCGTGCGCGACCGCGAGACCCTGGTTCGCCACCACTCCGGCCTCGACGGCGAAGAGCTCGCCGACGCGCTCGTGCGCAACGCCGCCCACGCCACGACCGGCGTCGGAGCGGCAGGAGGGGCGCTGGCCGCCGTGCAGTTCACCGCGCCGCCGCTGCTGCTGACGGCGCCCGCCCAGATCGTGGCCGAGACCGTCGTCGTCGCCTCGGTCGAGGTCAAGCTCATCGCCGAGCTGCACGAGGCCTACGGTGCGCCGGTGCCGGGAACGAGCCTGCAGCGCACCACCGGCTACCTCGCGTCGTGGGCGCGCAAGCGCGGGATCGACCCCCTCAGCGCCGCTCAGTCGCTGTCGGCGACCCTGGGAGTCGCCGCCAAGGCCGCGCTGCGCCGGAGGCTGCTGCGGACGCTCGGCCGCCACCTGTCGACACTGGGGCCCTACCTGACCGGGGCCGTCGCCGGAGGAACCCTCAACCGCGCCGCCACGCGGGCGCTGGCCAAGTCGGTGCGCGCCGACCTGCGCGCGCAGGGCCTGCCCGCGGCGTCCGGGCCCGGCGGCATCGGCGCCGGCGGTTACGCGGGCGAGCTGCCCGGCGGCTGACACAAGCGCCCGCCGGAGGCCGCGACGGCCCGCCGGCGGGCGCCCGCCCGCGGTTTGCGCTCAGTCCACGTCGATCCCCACGACGCCGCTCTGGTCGGCGGCGTCGAAGAACCGGCGGTGGGCGGCGCGCACCGCGAGCACGCGGGTGACCTCCATACCGATGCCGGTGACCACGGCCCAGCCCAGCGCCTCGCTGAGGCTGACGTCGGGGGACTCCGGCTCTGTGGGCGGCGCCTTGCCGGTGGCCTGGGTCCAGGCGAACGTCAGCGCCTTGCGGGCGACGTAGCCCGCCGCCAGAGCGGTGACGCTGCCGACGACCTGCGCCGCGAACTCACCGTTCCTCTTCTTAGCCATCTGTCGGATCGCTTCCCTTCTAGCCTTCGTGGCCGCGTTGCCGCACGCGGCTGACCGCGCGGCCGTGCGCGGCGCTGTGGCCGACCGCCTCCGGCGCGGCGCGATCCGGCGCCTTGCGGATGCGCCTACCGGAATCCTTTCACGACCGGCGCCGGCGCCGCGGCCTGCACGGGGCGCGCCGCCCCGCCGCCACGGTCCGGGCCGCCGGGCGGCCGCGAGACCGCGCGAGGCGCTGCAGGGGCGCCATCGCGGGCCGTGCGGATCCGGAGCGATCAGGGCCGCCGAACCAATACCATTGGGCCCATGACCAACCGCTCTCGTTCTTTCCGCGTGCCCGACAAGCCTTCGCTCGACGGTATCGAGGCGAAATGGGTCGACGTATGGGACGAGTCCGGCGTCTACCACTTCGACCGCACCAAGAGCCGCTCCGAGATCTACTCGATCGACACCCCGCCGCCCACGGTCTCCGGCTCGCTGCACATCGGGCACGTCTTCTCCTACACCCACACCGACACCGTCGCCCGCTTCCAGCGCATGCGCGGAAAGTCGGTCTTCTACCCGATGGGCTGGGACGACAACGGCCTGCCCACCGAGCGCCGGGTGCAGAACTACTACGGCGTGCGCTGCGACCCCAGCGTCGCCTACGACCCCGGCTTCACACCGCCGGCCAAGCCCGACCCCAAGCGGCAGGTGCCCATCTCGCGGCGCAACTTCATCGAGCTGTGCGACAGGCTGACCGCCGAGGACGAAAAGGTCTTCGAGGGCATCTGGCGCCGCCTGGGCCTCAGCGTCGACTGGCGCTACTCCTACGCCACCATCGACGACGGCGCCCGCGCCACGTCCCAGCGCGCGTTCCTGCGCAACCTCGCGCGCGGCGAGGCCTACATGGCCGAGGCGCCCACGCTGTGGGACGTCACCTTCCGTACGGCCGTCGCCCAGGCCGAGCTGGAGGACCGCGAGCGCACCGGCGCCTTCCACAAGGTCGCCTTCCACCGCGACGGCGGCGACCCGGTCGTCATCGAGACCACCCGGCCCGAGCTGATCCCCGCCTGCGTCGCTCTGGTCGCCCACCCCGACGACACCCGCTACCGCGACCTGTTCGGCGGCACGGTGCGCACGCCGGTCTTCGGCGTCGAGGTCCCCGTCATGGCGCACCGCCTCGCCGAGCCCGACAAGGGCTCCGGCATCGCGATGATCTGCACCTTCGGCGACCTCACCGATGTCACCTGGTGGCGCGAGCTGCAGCTGCCCACCCGCCCCGTCGTGGGCTGGGACGGCCGCATCGTCTCCGAACCGCCCGAGGCCGTCGCCGCGGCAGGCGGCGGCGAGGCCTATGCCCGCCTGGCCGGAGCCACCGTGCACACCGCCCGCGAGCGCATGGTCGAGCTGCTGGGCGAGTCCGGCGACCTGCTCGCCGAGCCCGCGCCCACCACCCGCCCGGTGAAGTTCTACGAGAAGGGCGACAAGCCGCTTGAGATCGTCACCACCCGCCAGTGGTACATCCGCAACGGCGGGCGCGACACCTCCGTCCGCGAGGAGCTGCTTTCACGCGGGCGCGCGCTGAACTGGTACCCCGACCACATGCGCTCGCGCTACGAGCACTGGGTCGAGGGCCTCAACGGCGACTGGCTGATCAGCCGCCAGCGCTTCTTCGGCGTGCCGTTCCCCGTGTGGTATCCGCTCGACGCCGAGGGCAATCCCGACTACGACGCCCCGCTGCTGCCGGACGAGTCGCAGCTGCCGGTCGACCCCAGCTCCGACTCTCCGGCGGGCTACGCCGAGGATCAGCGCGGCGAGCCCGGCGGCTTCACCGGCGACCCCGACATCATGGACACCTGGGCCACCTCGTCGCTCAGCCCGCAGGTGGCCGGCGGTTGGGAGCGCGACCCCGACCTCTTCGAGCGCGTCTTCCCGATGGACCTGCGGCCCCAGGGCCAGGACATCATCCGTACCTGGCTGTTCGCCACGGTCGTGCGCTCCCACTTCGAGCACGGCAGCCTGCCCTGGCAGGGCGCGGCCATCTCGGGGTGGATCCTCGACCCCGACCGCAAGAAGATGTCCAAGTCGAAGGGCAACGTCGTCACGCCCATCGACCTGCTGGAGAGGTACAGCTCCGACGCCATCCGCTACTGGGCCGCCAGCGGGCGGCTGGGCGCCGACACCGCGCTGGACGAGGGCCAGATGAAGGTCGGCCGCCGATTGGGCATCAAGATCCTCAACGCGAGCAAGTTCGCGCTGTCGGTCGCCGGCGAGGACACCGCGGCGGAGCCGTCCGCGGTCACCGAGCCGCTGGACCGCTCGATGCTCGCCACGCTCGCCGACGTCGTCGAGGACGCCACCGCAGCCTTCCAGGCCTACGACCACACCCGTGCGCTGGAGCGCGTCGAGCGGTTCTTCTGGGAGCTCTGCGACGACTACCTGGAGCTGGTCAAGGCCCGCGCCTACGACGCCGCCTCGCCCGCCGCCGCCTCGGCCCGCGCGGCCCTGCTGCTCGCCCTTTCGGCGCTGCAGCGGCTGTTCGCACCGTTCCTTCCGTTCGTCGCCGACGAGGTGTGGAGCTGGTGGCACGAGGGGTCGGTGCACGCCGAGTCCTGGCCCGAGGCCGAGGAGTTGCGCGCCGCCGCACGCGAGGGCGACCCCGCCGTGCTGGCAGCGGCCTCGGAGGTGCTGCGCACGATCCGCAAGGCCAAGTCCGAGGCCAAGCTCTCCATGCGGGCCGAGATCGAGCGGGTGTCGGTGCGCGGAAAGAGCGTCAACCACGTGCGTCTGGCCGGCGACGACCTCGCCGCGGCCGGGCGCGCCGCCCGGCTTGACTTCGAGGCCTCCGACGACACCGAGCTGCAGGTCGAGGTCAGCCTGCCCGCCGCCGGGTAGCCGGAGGGCCGCCGCGGCGCCGAGCAACGGGCGTGCGGGGCGGTTTCGGCCGTCCCGCCCACCGTCGCTCCACGCGGCGTCCGACACAGGCCCCGCACCGCGATAAGCTCGCTCAGTGTGAGTAACGGAAGCCCCAGCCGCGGGGTCGAGGTCCTCATCCGCCGCATCGACCCCGACCTTCCCCTGCCGGTCTACGCCCGCCCCGGCGACGCCGGCGCGGACCTGGTCACCGCCGAGGACGTGGTCGTGCCACCGGGCCGGCGGGCGGTGGTCGGTACCGGAATCGCCATCGCGCTGCCCGAGGGCTATGCCGCCTTCGTGCATCCCCGTTCGGGACTGGCCGCCCGGTGCGGACTGACCCTCGTCAACGCGCCCGGCACTGTCGACGCCGGCTACCGCGGCGAGGTGCGGGTGACCCTGCTCAACACGGACGCGGAGACCGCGGTCGAGCTCACCCGCGGGGACCGCGTCGCCCAGCTGGTCGTCCAGCGCGTGGAGCGGGCGGTGTTCCGCGAGGCCGATGCTCTCCCGGACTCCGTGCGCGGCGCGGACGGGTTCGGTTCGACGGGCGGCCACGCGGCGCGCACGTGACGACGACGAGGACCCCCGGCGCCAGATCCGCCGGGGACGACGAAGCGGGAGAGGTGTAAGGCGTGTTCGGACGCCGACGCAAGAAGAAGGACGGCGAGGGCGCTGACGGCACCGCCGCGACCGCCGGCGCGGCCGGCTCCGAGGCCGACTTCGCGGGTCGGCCCGAGGACCCTCCGGAGCCGGACAAGGAGGCCGACCGCCACCGGAGCGGCGGTCCGTGGGACTCGGCCGAGGAGGCACCAGGGGCCCAGCGCATGGACCTGGGCGCGGTGCGGATCCCGGTGCGCCCGGGGATCGAGGTCCAGGTGAACGTCGCTCCCCAGCAGAACCGCATCATCGGCGTGACGCTGCGCACGCAGAGTTCGGCGCTACAGGTGCAGCCCTTTGCCGCGCCCAAGTCCAGCGGCGTCTGGGCGGACATGCGCGAGGAGCTGCGCTCGCAGGTGACCTCCCAGGGCGGCAAGGTCGAGGACTTCGACGGCACCTTCGGCCCGGAGTTGCGGGCGGTCGTGCCGGTCGCCGGCAAGAAGAACGAGCAGGGCCAGCAGATGGGCGAGCGGGTGCGCTTCATCGGCGTCGACGGGCCCCGGTGGGTACTGCACGGCGTCATCCGCGGCGAGGGCGCCTCCAAGCCCCAGGCGATGGCCGAGGTCGAAGAGCTGTTCCAGCAGATCGTAGTCATGCGCGGCGACAGCCCGGCGCCACCGCGCGAGATGCTTCCGATCGTCGTGCCCCAGGAGATCCAGCAGTCCATGGCCGAAGCGGCGGCCCAGCGCAACCGCACCGCCGGCAACGGCCAGGCCGCTGAGGGCAGCGGGGGCGGCGCGGGCGGCGGAGCGGACGAATCCTAGGCCGGTGCTAGAGAGGCGCCTCGGCGCCCCGCGCCCCTGAGGGTGCGGTGCCGGACCGGTCCCAGCCGCTCAGGCGGCTCCCGCGGCCGGCCGGAGCCGCGCCCGTGTGCGTCCCCCGGCCCGGGCGCGCGCACAGAACCGGGCCTCCGGCGCGGACGCCGGAAATTCGCGTGCCGCGGCGGGTGCGCGCTTCTAGGGTGTGCTGATGCTGATCAGACGGGAGACCGCCGCGGACGAGGCGGCGGTGCATTCGGTGATCGCCTCGGCCTTCGCCGCGAACGTCCCCGCCGGTGCGCCGGACGGCACCGATCCGATCGAGGCGACCCTGCTGGGGTGGCTGCGCCGGGACGCCGGCTGGCTGCCGGAGTACTCGCTCGTGGCCGTGGAGGCGATCGGTTCGGGCGACCCGGCGGCTCCCGCCGCCGGGGGGACGGTGGTCGGCCATGTCGTGTGCACCCGCGGTCACGTGGGCACGGCCGCGGCGCTGGGGCTGGGGCCGATCGGCGTGGTGCCCGGCAGCCAGGGCCGCGGCATCGGATCGGCCCTGATGCACGCCGTGCTGGGCGCGGCCGAATCCCGGTCGGAGGCGCTCGTCGCACTCCTCGGCGCCCCGGGCTACTACCAGCGCTTCGGCTTCCGCCCGGCTGCGGAGCTCGGCGTGGCCGCACCCGATCCGGCCTGGGGCGAGTACTTCCAGGTGCGCCCACTGAGCGCCCGCGCCCCCGCGCACCGCGGCGCGTTCCGCTACGCCGCCCCCTTCGACCGGCTGGCCGCGTAGGCGCCTCCCGGCGCAGCCGTCACGCCCGGGCCGGTCCCGGGTCGGCAGGTGCGGCGACCGCCCCCAGGAACAGCACCGCCTGTCGGCGGCGCAGGACGAAGGCGAACGGGCGGTCTGCGGCGAAGCGGACCGGCCTGTCCGTCACGGCGGCGACGGTGCGCATCACGACCGCTGTCGCAGCCGCCCCTTCGGCGCCCTCCTCGTCGACCCGCAGCACCGCCTCGTGCACCGCCTCGTCGATGCGTAGCGGGCGCGGTGAGATCCCGGAGAGGTCCGCCCGGTCGCTGAACGCCGTGGCGACGCCGGCCTCGGCCAGGGGCGCCGACAGCGCCGTGCGCGTGCGCGCCTCGAATCGCGGCAGCCAGAGGTCGACCTCGGTGGGGGAGGCCGCGCGGTAGAGCGCCGAGAGCGCTTCGGGTGCCGGTACGGTGTCCCGCGCCGGGTCCTCGGGCAGCAGCACATCCAGCGCGAGATCGTCGGCCGCGGGCAGGCTCGCCATCCGCCAGCCTGCGGCCTCGGCGTAGGGATGGCGCCCGCGGCGGCGCATCATGGGCACGCGGCGCTCGCCTGACGGCGTGTGGAAGGGCGCGGACTCCGTCGCGGCCGGATCGAAGGGCTCGGACCAGCGCATCCGCACCCACAGGGCGTTGAGCAGCAGCGCCTGGGCGGAAGCGCGCACGTCGCCGGGCAGCAGCAGTTCCGCGATCATGCCGCGGGTGGTCTTCGCGGCCTCGGCGTTGGCCTCGCGGCGCACGCGCTCGGGGTCGCCCGCGAAGTCGGCCCTGCGCATCGCCGAGTCGGGCCGCGCGCGCACGGCGCTCTCGAACTCCGCGTGCAACTCCAGGTCGCTGCGCATCCACAGCGAGGTGGCGGAGGCCAGATCCGGGCTGTCGGAGGCCGCGTCGTCGAGGGCGGCGAGGTGGCCTCCGATGTCGCGGCCGAGCAGTCCCTCGAACTCGCGCCGCGTGGCGCCGCGCGCACCGGTGGCCACAAGCCCCAGCGCGCCGGCCACCGACAGCGGCGACCAGGCGTGCTCGCGCGTTCCGGGGCCGGCCAGTGCGGCGTTGAGCCGCAGCGCGAAGTCGAGGTGGTCGGGGCGCAGGGACACGGTCATGGTGCACGCTCCAGTTCCCCGGCGGGCACGCCGCCGGTCGGCTCTGCGGCCAGGCTAGCGTTCGCGGGAACGCCCGCACCGCGGCGAGCGGTGCGCCGCGGGGGCCGCGGTGCACGCGGTCGATCGTTGCAACGGATCGCGCAGCAGTATTGACGGGAGGTTTCAGGGAGCCTAATCTGAGCCTCCAATTGGACGGGAAGCGCTTTCCGTAAATCGTTTCAATTCCGGGTGAGTCGAGCGGCGAAGAAGGGCGGTCACCACCATGGTGCAGCGGACGGGCGGTGCGGCGAGATCTGCCGCCGCGGTAGCGATGGTCCTCGGGCTGGCGGCGACCGGCTGCGGGGGAGGCGAGGGCAGCGGGTCGCCGGAGATCCGCTACTCGTGGTGGGGCAACGCCGAGCGGGCCGAGCTGATGCGCGAGGCCATCGCGCTGTTCGAGGAAGAGCATCCCGACATCGCGGTCACGCCGACCTTCTCCGAGTACGACACTTACTGGGAGAAGCTCTCCACGCAGGTGGCCGGCGGCGGCATGCCCGACGTGCTGCAGATGGACAACGCCTACCTGCGCGAGTACAGCGACCGCGGCGTGCTGCTCGACCTTGAGGCGCACGAGCAGAACCTCGACACGAGCGGGCTGCTGGAGGGCCTGAGCACGGCCGGAGTCGTCGACGGCGCCCGCTACGGCGTGCCCGTCGGCGGCAACACCTTCTCCCTCGTCTACGCCCCCGAGCTGTTCGAGGAGGCGGGAGCGCCCATGCCTGAGGACGGCTGGACCTGGGAGGACTACGACGAGGCGCTGACCGCGGTCAGCGAGCACACCGGAGGCGACCCCTACGGAGCCTCCGACTACACCGGGCTGATCTGGGTGCTGGAGGCCAAGCTCCGCCAGGAGGGCGACGCGCTGTTCACCGACGGCGGCAAGCTCGGGTTCGGCGAGGACCGGCTCGCCGAGTTCTGGGAGAGCGCCGCCGGGCTGCGCGAGGACGGCGCCGTGGTGCCCGCCGACGAGGCCGAGCAGGTCAAGCCGCTCGCCCCGCTGGGCGCCAACCTGTCGGCGTCGGAGTTCACCTGGGACAACATGCTCACTCGCTATGTCGAGGAGTCCGACCTGGACCTCGAACTGGCGCCGCTGCCCACCGACTCCGGCGACTCCGGGCAGTACCTCAAGCCCTCGATGCTGCTGTCGGCGTCGGCCCAGACCAGCAACCCCGGCGCGGCGGCCAAGCTGGTCGACTTCATGATCAACGACCCGCGCGTCGCCGAGATCTTCGGGGGCAACCGCGGCATCCCGGCCACCGAGGCCCAGCGCGAGGCGATCGACTACACCGAGGTCGACCAGGCCATCGTGGACTACGAGGAAGACCGCATGTCCGACCTGCAGGAGGCTCCGCCCGCACCGCCGGCAGGCGCCGGCGCCCTGGAGACCGAGTTCATCCGCCTCTCCGAAGAGGTGCACCACGGGCAGATGAGCCCGGATGAGGCCGCGGGCGAGTTCGCGGACTTCGCCGAGCGCACCCTGAGCTCCTGACGCGGCGAGAAGGAGACCGCTGATGGTCCGGACGGCCCAGGGCCCCCCGAGCTCCAGGAGCTCCGGCGACCCCGCCGCGCCTTCCGCACCCCCGTCCCCCGGTAAACGGGCCAGGCGGCTGCGCCGCGGGCGGGAGGGCGTCGCGGGCTACGCCTTCCTCTCCCCGTGGATCCTCGGGTTCCTCGGGCTGACGCTGGGGCCGATGGCGGCCTCGCTCTATTTGTCCTTCACCGACTACAACCTCTTCACCGCGCCCTCCTGGGTGGGGCTGGACAACTACCGGCGGCTGTTCGGCGACGACCAGTGGCTCCAGTCGATCAGGGTCACCGCCGCCTACGTGGTGCTGGCGGTACCGCTGAAACTGGCCCTGGCGCTGGCCGTGGCCATGCTGCTCGCATCGCCGCACCGCGGCCAGGGACTGTACCGCTCGGCGTTCTACGCGCCCTCGCTGCTGGGGGCCAGCGTGAGCGTGGCGCTGGTGTGGCGGGCGCTGTTCTCCGACGACGCGGTGGTGGACCGGCTCCTGCGCTCGGTGGGGGTCGAGACGGGCGGCTGGGTCGGCAACCCCGACTTCGCGCTGCTGCTGCTGGTGCTGCTGGCGGTGTGGCAGTTCGGGGCGCCGATGGTGATCTTCCTGGCCGGGCTCAAGCAGGTGCCGAGCCAGTACTACGAGGCAGCCGAGGTGGACGGCGCCGGCTGGTGGCGCCGGTTCCGCACCATCACCCTGCCGATGATCTCGCCCGTGCTGTTCTTCAACCTGCTGCTGGAGACGGTCAACTCCTTCCAGGTGTTCACCGCATCGTTCGTGATCAGCGGCGGCACCGGCGGTCCCGCCGGGTCCACCCTGATCTACACGCTCTACCTGTACCAGCAGGGCTTCACCCATTATCAGATGGGCTACGCATCAGCGATGGCCTGGATGCTGATCCTCGGGGCGGGGCTCGTGGTCGCGGCCCTGTTCCGGATGTCGCGGACGATGGTGTTCTACTCCGGAGACGAGGGCCGTTGACTTCCTCCCCACGACTGGCCGCCTGGCCCCGGCGCGTGCTCTGGCACGCCCTGGCACTGGCACTGCTGGGGCTGATCATGTACCCGCTGGTGTGGGTGGCGGGCGCGTCGGCCACCCCCACCAACGACATCGTCGGCAACACGCAGCTGCTGCCGTCTCGGCCGGTCGCGGACAACTTCGCCCGCGCACTGGAGGGCATGGCCGGCATCCCGGTATGGCGGTTCCTGGGCAACTCGGTGCTGCTGGCGGTGTTCACGGTCGCGGGCACGGTGGCGTCCTCGGCGCTGGCCGCCTACGCATTCGCCCGGCTGCGGTTCCGCGGGCGCAACGCGATGTTCGTGCTGATGATCGGCACTCTGCTGATGCCCTTCCACGCGGTCATCATCCCGCAGTACATCATCTTCCAGCAGCTGGGCCTGGTCGACACCTACGTTCCGCTGCTGCTGGGCAAGTTCCTGGCCACCGAGGCGTTCTTCGTCTTCCTCATGGTGCAGTTCATGCGCCAGCTTCCCCGAGAGCTGGACCAGGCCGCCCGGATCGACGGCTGCGGGTACTGGGGGATCTTCTGGCACGTCATCGCCCCCCTGTCGCGGCCGGCGTTCGGCACGGCGGCGATCTTCGCGTTCATCTGGAGCTGGAACGACCTGTTCGCTCCGTTGATCTACCTCAACACCCCCGAGAAGTTCCCGATCCCGCTTGCGCTGCGGATGTACGCCGACCAGACGAGCACCTCCGACTTCGGAGCGATGATCGCGATGTCGGTGATCGCGCTGGTCCCGGTCGTGCTGTTCTTCCTGGCCTTCCAGCGCCTGCTCGTCCAGGGCATGGCCACGACCGGACTGAAGGGGTGACGGCGATGGCGGGCGGCAGGGTGGCCGGTGCGGCACCGGCGGTCTCGCGGGCGGTCCTGTTCGGCGAGTGCCTGCTGACCGGGGTGCTCACGCTGGCCGCGGGCCTGGCGCTGGTCACCCTTCCCGCGGCGCTGGCGGCCGGGAGCGCGCATGTGCGCGCCCACACCGACGGGGAAGGCGGCACCGGCGTCGCCGACTTCGGCGGCCGACTGCGCGCGGCCTGGGCCGGCTCCTGGACGACGGGGCTGGCGGGTACCGCGCTGGCGGCCGTGCTCGCGGCCGACACGCTGATCGTGGCCGCCTTCGCCCCGCCCGGGGGAGCGGCGGTTCTGGCCGGCTGCGCCGGCGCGGGCACCGGAGCCGGGGTGCTCCTCCTGCGCATGGCGGCGGCGTGGCGGCCCGGTGGCGCCTGGCGCGGCGCGCTGCGCGCGGCACTGGCGCGGTCGGCGGCCGATCCGGCGGGATCGGCCCTGCTCGTGGCGGCGCTGGCCGTCGCAGCGGCGGTGACCTGGGCGGTGCCGCCGGCGCTGGTGCCGCTAGCGGGCTGCCTCCTGCTCGCCGCGGTGGTCGTGGACAAGCGCGGACGAGGGTGACCTCCGCGCGCCCGCTGCGGCCGAGGGGCCGCCTCCGGGGCCGCCGCGCGCGGCCGCGCCGTATCCGTTCGACATAGGGGGCGTATGCGGGCGTACCGCTGCGGAGCGCTGAAGACCCGCGACGCGTTGTCCTAGGGTGGAGGGCGTAGCCGACGCCGGAATGTGGAGCTTATGACCGACCAGCAGCGAGCCGCCGAGACCGCCGATTCCAGCGGCGGCCGGCCCGAAACCGCGGCGGACGCCGAAAGCGCTCCGCGGCCCCCGTCGGCGCGCCGCGAGCGGGCCTCTGAAGAGGAGGGGCCCGCAGCACCGTCCGGGCCCGAGGACGGCCGGGCCGACCCCGGCGACGACGGCGGCGGCTCGCGCAAAGAGGTCTCCGAGCAGACCGTCGAGGCCGTGGTCCGCGCGCAGCTGTCCAAGGCGCTGGGCGGAAAGCGCGGCATGGTCGAGACCGCCGTGCCCACGCTCGCCTTCACCCTGTCGTATCTGGCCGTCGAGGACCTGCGGCTGGCCCTCGGGCTCGGCTTCGCCCTGGCGATCGGCCTGGGGGCCGTCCGCCTGGCGCAGCGGTCCTCGGTGCAGTTCGTGGTCAACAGCCTCTTCGGGATGGGCATCGCCGCCTTCTTCGCGCTGCGCAGCGGCGAAGCCGAGGACTTCGCGCTGCCCGGCATCATCTACAACGCCGTCTACGCGGTTGTGCTCACCCTGACGATCCTGGTCCGCTGGCCGGCCATGGGCCTGCTGATCGGCGCGGTCACCGGCGACGTCGGCGCCTGGCGCGCCAACCCCGCCGTCGTCCGGCTCAGCTCGCGGCTGACCTGGCTGCTAGTGGCGCCGTGCTTGGTGCGCGTGGCCGTGCAGCTGCCGCTGTGGGCCTCCGAGCACTACGGGGTGGCCAGCACGTTCGCGCTGCTGGGCATCGCCAAGGTCGCCATGGGCTGGCCGCTGCAGGTGGCCGCGTTTGGGGCCATGGTGTGGCTGCTGGCGCGCGGACGCACCCCGGTCGACACCGGTACCGGGACCGCCGACGCCGGGACCGCTGAGACGCCCGCAGCCGGCGACACCGGCTCCCCGGCGACACCGCCGAGCGGCCCCCGCCCCGCCGACTAGCCGGATCGCTGCTGGGAAGTCAGGCACAGCACCGTCGATCTTGTAGCCATCGCAAATGGAAATCGCTTCCTTCTCGATGGCGACAAGATCGACGGGTTCGGGCGCTGTGGCCCGGCGATCAGCCGGTTCCCCCGGACTCCAGCAGGGCGCCCAGCTCCTCGACCGACGCGGCGCTGCTGAGGAAGACGAGCTCGTCGCCGCCGCGCAGCGGCGTCTGCGGGTCGGGCGTGTGCACCCGTCCCTCGCGCACCATGGCCACCAGCACGATGCCCTCCGGCAGAGCGGGCGCCAGCCCGCCCAGCGGCCTCCCGGCGTGCGGGGAGTCCTGGGGCAGCGTGAACTCCAGCAGGTCGGTCTCGGGCAGCGACAGCGCGCTCAGCGCCTCCGCGGGGTCCTCGCCGTCCTCGGCCTCCTCCACCAGCGCCGCCATCATCCGCGGGGGTGAAACGGCGACGTCGACCCCCCACGCCTCGGTGAACAGCCACTCGTTGCGCGGGTCGTTGATGCGCGCGATGACCCGACCGACGCCGAACTCGGTCTTGGCCAGCAGCGACACCACCAGGTTGACCTTGTCGTCGCCGCTGGCCGCCACCACGGCGTCGAAGTCGTCCAGCCGTGCGTCCTCCAGCGAGGCCAGCTCGCAGGCGTCGGCCAGCAGCCACTCGGCCCGCGGCAGCTCGTCCACCCCGATGGAGCGGGAGTCGCGGTCGATGAGCAGCACCTCGTGTCCGCTCTCGCTCAGCTCGGCGGCGATGGAGCGCCCGACGCTGCCCGCACCCGCGATGGCGACGCGCATCCTAGTCTCCCTGCCTGTCGTCGGCGCCCTCGCCGAGGCGCGCCTGGATCCGGTCGATGTCGGCGGAGCGGGTCAGCACGTGCAGTACGTCGCCCGCCTGCAGCGTCTCGTCGCCCCGGGGCAGCAGGATGTGCCCGGCTCGCACCAGGTAGGCCACACGCAGCGGGAACGCGCCCTCCAACTGCTCGACCCGGCGGCCCACCCACGACGGCGCCAGCGGCGCCTCGGTCATCACCAGGCTGCCCGAAGGGTCGCGCCACAGGGGACCGACGTCCAGGCCGGGGGATCCGGGCACCAGGCGGCGCAGGATGGTGCCGGCGGTCCAGTGCACGGTGCCCACCGTGGGGATGCCGAGCCGCTGGTAGACGGCGGCGCGGCGGGGGTCGTAGATGCGGGCCACGACGTTCTCGACGCCGAACGTCTCGCGCGCGACCCGCGCGGTGATGATGTTGGAGTTGTCGCCGCTGCTGACCGCCGCGAAGGCGGAGGCATTCTCGATGCCGGCCGCCACGAGCACGTCGCGGTCCTGGCCGGCGCCGCGCACGGCGGCCTTGGCGGTGGCCGACCGCAGTCTGCGGAACGCGTCGGCGGCCTGGTCGATCACGGCGACCGTGTGGCCCATGTCCTCCAGTGTGTGCGCGAGCGTGGACCCCACCCGCCCGCATCCCAAGATCACGATGTGCACTGCCAACTCGCTCCTGCTCTAGCTCACGGGTCGGGCACGGCCGCCGCCCGGCCCCTGGGCGACGGTATACCCATCGCGCGGCCCGCGGGCGCCGCGGCCGCGCGCGTCCTGCGGCTGCTGAGGCCCCGTGCGGTGCGCACGCTCGGCTAGAGTGTCCCGAAGATGGGCGGTGGCGTGGGGGGTCACCCGCGCGAAGCCCGAACTCACCCGTCATCCACCCGTCTCTCCCGGAGGTCGTCTGCGTTGAGCCCTGCCCGAAATCAGAACGCCGCCATGCGCGCCTCCGCGTCCGGCCTCGCCGGAACCGAACTGGAGCTGCGCGTCGACGGCGTCGCCCACGGCGGGTGGTGCGTGGCGCGCCACGACGAGCGCGTCGTCTTCGTACGCCACACTCTGCCCGGCGAGCTGGTGCGCGCGCGGATCACCGAGGAGACCTCGCGGTTCCTGCGCGCCGACGCCGTCGAGGTGCTTGAGGCCTCGCCCGACCGCGTCGAGGCGCCCTGCCCGTTCGCCGGGCCCGGCAGGTGCGGCGGCTGCGACTGGCAGCACGCGTCGCTGGAGGCCCAGCGCAGGCTCAAGGGGCGGGTCGTCTCCGAGCAGCTGAGCCGCATCGCCAAGATCGACCGCGACGTCGAGGTGGAGGAGCTGCCCGGCGCCCCCGACGGCCTGGGCTGGCGGACCCGGGTGCGCTTCGCCGTCGACTCCTCGGGCCGGGCGGGGCTGCGCCGCCACCGCTCCCACGAGATCGAGCCGATCGACCGCTGCCGCATCGCCCACCCCCGCGTCGACGCGCTCGGTGTCGCCGAGCTGGAGTGGCCCAAGGTGCGCGAGGTCGAGGCGGTGGCCTCGGCCGGCACGCGCGACACCGCGCTGGTGGTCACCCCCGAGGGCGCCAAGCTGCCCCCGCTGCCCGAGCCCAAGGCGTCCGCGGCGCTGCTGCGGCGGTTCCGCAACGGCCGCGTGCAGCAGGTGCGCGGGCGCCGCCACATCCGCGAGAACGCGGGCGGGCGCGAGTTCCGCGTCAGCGCCGCCGGGTTCTGGCAGGTGCACACGTCGGCGGCGGAGGTGCTTTCCGGCGCGGTCGCCGAGGCGCTGGAGCCCCAGCCGGGAGAGACCGGGCTGGACCTCTACTGCGGCGCTGGACTGTTCACCGCCGCGCTGGCCGAGTCGGTGGGGCCCGAGGGGCGCGTCATGGGTGTCGAGAGCGACGCCGAGGCCGTGCGCGACGCCCGGCACAACTTGCGCGACATGCCCTGGGCCCGCGTCGAGCACGCCGACACCGCAGCGCAGCTGCGCGAGTGGGTGGACATGCGTGTGGATTTCGCCGTGCTGGACCCGCCGCGCACCGGCGCGGGACCGGTCGTCGCGCGGCAGCTCTCGGAGCTGCGCAACCGCAGGGTGGCCTATGTCTCCTGCGACCCGGCGACGCTGGCCCGCGACCTGGCGGCGTTCGTGGAGGAGGGCTACGAGCTGACCGAGCTGCGCGCGTTCGACTCGTTCCCCATGACCCACCACGTGGAGATCCTTGCGATGCTGGTCAGAGACTAGATTCAAGCCTCTATTCACATGTCGTGCGTCAATCGTGCGTCACGGAGTCTATCCCACCCGGCCTCGATGGCGCCATGGGCGTCCGGGGCCAGGTGGGCGTAGCGCTGCGTCGTCTGCGCGTTCTCATGGCCCAGCAGCTTCTGGACGTCATACAGCGGCACCCCGTTCTGCACCAGCCAGGACGCACACGTGTGGCGGCAGTCGTGAGGGTGATAGTAGGGGACCGCGCCGATCTGGTCGTCCGCCGGGCGCGTCGCGTTCTCCTCGGCGATCCGGGTGTTGGCCGCGTCGATCGCCTGGTACCACCTCACCCGCCAGTTCGCCCCCGACAGCGGGCGCGCCCCCCGCACGGTCACGAACACGTAGTCGTCCGGAGAGCGGCCGACCATCAGGGGCGCCATGTCGTCGAGCACGTACCGCTCCACCGGAACCTCCCGGCGCGACCGCTTCGATTTCGGGTGGTCCTTCCACTTGCCCTGCTGCGTCAAAGTGCCATGGATTGTGGCCCGCCCCCGCAGCCAGTCCACCGCCGTGCCCCGCAGCCCGGCCGCCTCGCCCCACCGCAGCCCGGACATCACCATCAGCTCCGTCATGACCGCATGCCCCTGCGGAAGCTCGGCCTGGATGCGGTCGATCTGATCGCGGGTGAACCACGCCGGCGCCTTCGGGGACGTGTCCGGCAGGTCGATGTCACGTACCGGGGTCGCGGCGATGATGCCCTCGGTGACCGCGTCGCCCATCACTGACACGAACAGGTTGAACGAGCGGCGGATCGCGTAGGCACCCACGCCCCGCTGCTCCATGTCGCGCACCCACGCCTGCACGTCGAGGCGGCGGATCTTGCGCAGGGGCCAGTTCCCCCATTGGGGGAGGATGTGGTTGCGGAAGCAGCCGCCGTCTCCACGCTCGGTCTCCTCGGAGTCCACGACGCGGGCGTCCCACCACTTCTCCTGCCATTCGCGGAACAAAATCTTCTGAGTGGCAGGGTCGATCCACTCGTCGCGGGAGAGTTCGTTCTCCTTGGCCGTGGCCCACTTCTTCACAACGGACTTGAGCGGGTCGGTCTTGGTGTAGCGGGGGCGGTCGTGCCCGTGCCCGGGCCCCCAGACGGTGGCCTGCCACTTCCCGGAGGGGAGTTTGCGGATGTAGGCCACGGCGGCTCCTCGGGGTCGGGGTCTCCTATTGTGCCCGGATCTGGTGTCAGCGGGGGAGAGGCCGCGCACATGACTGGGCCCCCTGTCCCTCCCAGGCAGGGGGCCCGCGGTGTCGTCAGGCTCCGGGCCAGCGGAGCCGTGGCGGGATGATCCGCCGCTGTACGGGCAGCCACAGCCACGGCTGGAGGGCGCCGAGCGGGTCGCGGCGGACGTGGTCGAGGGTGACGTGCCAGGCTCCGTAGCCGTCGAGCCATGCCCTCAGGTGCGGGTCGGGCAGTACGGCGACGACATGGCGGCAGATGTCGGCGGCGTAGAGCCCGGTATGACCGGTGATACAGACACCGGATGATCCGATCCAGTCGATGCGGACTGGGTCGCGGTCGGGGTCGGTCAGGTGGTCGGCGTCGACCCAGAGGTCGACGTGCTGGTCGGATTCAGGGAAGCGCGGCTGCGCATGCACGCCGGTGTGCAATGTTTTCCCCCTCGGTCGGGTTTCGGCTGAGCCCTTGCCCCCGGGGGGAGTTCGGGGGATTGGGGCACTCAGAGTAACCCTGCGGCAAAGGTGGCATCTAGTGGGGCTTGGGGGATTTTCGCGGGTAACCGGCATACGCGCAGGTCGCGGCGCCCACATCCGGCACATAGAAAACCGCTGGTGACGGGCGTCCCCAGCGGTCCACGGGCGGTGACTCTATGTGTCTGTCGGGTGGGTGGTCTAGGGGTTTCGCGCGTCCTCCGGGGTGTCCAGAATCCGGCCCCCGTAGGCCTTCGCGAGCTGATCCCGGAAGATCTTGGCGACCTCCAGCGGATCACGCTCCGGATCCATGCCCTTAGAGGACTCGATGTAGTCCGCCGGGTCCTCGGGTGAGGTCCACCGGTAGGTGTAGCGGATCGCCGGCGACCCCGGGAGGGATGGGTCCTGCGGCTCCCACCTCAACTCCTCATTCGGGCGCAGCATCGGAGCGCCCTTGATGTGACCCCTGCTGTCCTCGGCGGCAGTACCTGCGAAGTCGGCCGTGCCGCTGTCGGGCTCCAGCGTCTCGGCGCGGCCCTCAAGTAGGTCGGTGATGGCGCCGGCGCGCAGCCGGTAGGCGTGCTCGATCTCAGCGAGCTTGGCCGGCCGAAAGTTGGTGCGCCGCGCGTGCTCGATGTCGTAGATGAGCCGGTAGTTGAGGCGGGTGGAGTCGGCGAAGCGCCGGGCGTTTGAGTCGATCCGCCCGCGCTGCTGCACGAGCAGTTCGGCGAGCCTCTCCCACACCTGTTGTGTCGGGGACATCGGTCGCTCCTTGGTTACCGAGTGCTGTCGTGCCATTACCTGAGTCTGATGGAGACACACAGAGACTGCAAGCACAGTGTAGACCCCGGCAAGGTAAGCCTTTTGTGGCACCCCGGACAGTATGTCCGTCTCTGAGACAGCCCTGCACAGTACTCCGCTTCGCTCAATTCCTCTCAACTGCAACCGCATACAGCCTTGCGCCAACTCACGTTGTCTCATACTGTCTCTATATGCCCAAGACCACGACAGTCCGCGCGAACGGCGCCGCGATCCAGGCGCTGCGAGAGAAGGACGGCTACAGCCTCGCCGAGCTGTCGCGGCGCGCCGGACTCCGATCGCACACACACCTGATGTACATCGAGCGCGGCGAGAAGCCGGTGTCGGTGCGCACCCTCAACCGGATCGCCCAGGCGCTGGCCGTGCCCGCCGCGGCGATCCTCCTCGACCCCATCGGCGACGAAGCTCCCGACGCCGAGGAGGTGGCGTCATGACCCCCGCGCAGGCGCACCGGGAGCTGTACACGATCGCTGAGGCCGCCGCCGAGCTGCGGGTCTCCAAGCGCACCGTCTACCGCATGGTCGCGGCCGGCGAGTTCCCGCGCCTGGTGAACGTGGCGCGCAAGGGGGCGAAGAAGACGCGGACGCGCATCCGCCACGAGGACTTGGTCCGCCACATCGACCGCAACACGCGGTCCATCGCCTGACCGCATGAAGACGGCGCCCTGCCGGAGGCCACCGACAGGACGCCAGAGGCCCCAATCAGGAATCCACGAAGGAGAGATGAGGCCCCAATGAGTATTGTCCACGATCTCGGACCGCTCGGCGCCACCAAGGCGACCAAGCTGGTGACGACCCCCGGCGACTGCTACGTCGACGACGAGAACGGCGACCACGGCTACCCGATCATCGTGATCCGCGACCGGCGCGGCGACGTGCTGCAGGTCAACGAGCTGGGTGACGCGGACCCCGCGGATCAGCGCGAGGTGGCGATGGCCATGTCGGCCGCGTGGGAGAAGGTCGCGGAGCGCTACGCCGAGCTGGAGGTTCGCGCGGGGGGTGGCCGGTGATGGCTACCCCGACCCGCCCGGATTTCGCCGCCCGCATCCGCGACGCCATCTCCCAGGTGCCCGCCGACGCGCTCTCCGCCCACGACGACAAGATCCTCTCCTGGCTCGCCGGGTGGGACGACGACGTGGTCGACGGGGTGTGCTCGCTGCTGCGGCTCGCGTCGATCTACACCAACCCCGCGCCCGCACCCCGCCAGGGGCTGCGCAGTGCGCACTTCTCGTACCACGTGGCCGCCCCCGCCGGCGTGGACGCGCGCGCCTCCGAAGGGCTGCCGTCGTACATGGCGGTCGGCGAGAACCCCCAGGACGGCCCGTTCTGGCATTGCCGCCGCCACTGCCACACCCATCACGGGCTGGTGGATGTGGCGCTGGAGCGGCGCGGCGCCGACGACCACGTGGCCACGTTCCACGGGGGTGACGCGCGATGACCCCGACCGTGTTCCTCGCACTCGCCGCGCTGTCCGCGTCGGCTGACTGCCCGCGCTGTATCGGCGGTACCCGCGTGGACGGCTCACCGTGCCCGACGTGTGTCGGCACCGGCACGGTCCACGCCCCGGACCTGGGGGTGCGCCATGGGTGACCTGTACGCCTACACCGCGATGGCGGGGATCGGTGTGATCGGCCTGATCCTGCCGACGCTCACCTTCCTGCTGACCCGCGCCTGGTACGTGGGCTCGCTGGAGGACCGCGACGCCCAGATCAAGCGCCTGGACCAGCACCTCAAGGCCGCCGACCAGATCATCGCGGCGGCCGAGCGCAAGGGCTTCATCCGCGGCGACCACGGCACCCGCGAGGGGAGGCACGAGCCCCGATGATCCGCACCCTGCTCAACCTGATCAAACTCTGGCTCGGTGGCCTGACCGGCCGCACCACCCACGACGCCACCCCCAACGACCTGGCCCGCCTGGTCGCCACGCTCCGCCAGGCCTGCGACGACGCCGACACGGCCCTGGCCGAGGCCGACGCCGCCGGGTGGGTGCCGCGCCGCTCCGCCCGGGTGCTGGCCGCGGTGGGGATCTGCCGGCAGACGTCGGAGTCGCTGGTGCTGGCCGCCCGCGCGGTGGACCGCCGCGCCGTGGCGATGGACGCCCTGGCCAAGCGGCTGCGCGACGCGAGCCCCGCCGACTTCATGGAGGAGCGATGAGCCACGACGGGTACCGCCGCGACTCCGACCCCGCCGACCCCCTCGATCTGTTCGAGCAGGCCCGCCGGCTGGAGGTCGAGGCCCGCCAGCACTACGTCGAGATGACCGACGGCGAGGCCACCTACCGGGCGGCGCTGGCCCGCACGGAGGCGCTGATCGGGACCGCGGAGCTGATCCAGCAGCGCATCAGCGAGGTCTACGGCGAGCTGCGGGCGCACGCCGCGGCCTGCGAAGCCGCCTCGCCCACCGACTTCATGGAGGACCACCAGTGACCACCCCGAAGCATGCGAACGACGACGGCGAGAACGGCCGCTACTACACCGACCCGCGCTCGGGCGACCTGCTCATCAGTGTCACGAACGCGCTGCAGCAGCTCGCGAAGCCCGCGCTGGCGCCGGCCGCCGCGACGGAGACGGTCAAGTACATGATGGCCAACCTCGACCAGGCGGCCGGCGCCATGGCCGACCCGTTCGAGCGCGCCCAGTTCGAGAAGGCCGCGCGCGCCGCCTACCGGGACCTGTGGGACACCAAGGCGCACCTGGGCACTCGGGTGCACCACCTGGCCGAGTCCCACGTGCTGGACCGGCCCGCGGCTCCGGACCCCGAGGCCGAGCCGTTCGTCGACCAGTACCGGCGGTTCCTGGCCGAGGCCGGGATCGACATCCTCCGCGACGTGGAGGCCGCCGAGGTCACCGTCCTCAACCGCACCCTGGGCTACGGCGGCACCGCGGACCTGTGGGTGCACCTGCGCCAACCCCCCGAATCGTGGGGGGTCGAGCCGGGGCTGTGGCTGATCGACGCCAAGACCAGCCTGACCAAGCTCCCCTCGGTGGTCTACGCCGAGTATCCGCTGCAGCTGGCCGCGCTGCGCTACGCCGAGACCGCGCTGGACGCCCTCGACGGCGAGCACCCGGTGCCGGAGTTCGTCGGCACCGCGGTGCTGAACCTGCGGGCGGACCGGTACGGGTTCGTGCCGCTGCCCGGCGACGAGCAGGCGTTCGAGGCGTTCACGCACATCACCGCAACGTCCCGCTACGTCCACGCCCTCGACCTCAAGCCCTACAAGCCGGTCAACGACTGGAAGTACAAGCCCGGCCAGAAGAAGGCCAAGGCCTCGGAGGTGGCCGCCTGATGAAGATCCTCACCATCGACCGGCAGGTCCGCGAGCTGGGCCGGTTGCGCACCGGCTACACCGAACGCAACCGCCCCGTGAAGTCCAAGACGTGGATCTTCACCAGCCCGTCCGAGGAGTTCGTTGCCGCCGCGGCGGAGCTGTGGGGCGGCACCCCCGAGCGGTGGAAGCCGCTGGGTAACGGCGGCGAGCAGTACCGGGTCATCACCACGGCCTCGGCGATCGACTGCCTGCTGCCCGAGGGCGACAACGTCCTGTCGTCGGCTTATGAGATGTGGTCGCGGGGCGGCGCGCAGCGCCGCTGCGACGGCGTCCAGGACAAGCTCTCCGGGAAGCCGTGCCTGTGCACCCAGGAGTTCGGCGAGGAGTTCTACAACACGGCTCCCAAGGAGCAGGTGTGCAAGGCCACCACCCGCCTCAAGGTGATCTTGCCGGGGATGCCCGACATCGGGACCTACCGGGTGGAGACCCACTCCTACTACGCCACCTCCGAGATCGGCGGCACCTACGACCTGCTGCGCAATGCGCAGCCGACCGGTGTGCTGCCGGTGCGGGTCTCCATCGAGCAGCGCTCGCGGGTGGCGGCCGGGCAGACGAAGCACTTCCCGGTCGTGACGATGGGCCTGATCGGCGCCACCTCCGGTGAGGTGCTGCGGGGGTCCATCCCGAACTTCACCCCGGCCGGTCAGGTGTCGCCGGGCTCCGGGGCGCAGGTGGGTTCGGGGGAGAAGGCCGCGGCGATCGGGGCCGGCCGGACCGAGCCCGATGAGGACGTCCCGCCGATCGGCCAGGAGCAGTTGAAGGCGTTGGCGATCGCGTCCAAGCGGGCGGGGTTCGGCGACGAGCAGCACGACGAGCTGATGGCGGGCATCTCCCACATCATCGGCCGCGAGGTGTCCTCTCGCACGGAGCTGACGGCCGCGGAGGCGGGGCCGGTCATCGAGGTGCTGAAGCAGCGCGCCGCGGCCGCCCGCCAGCAGGCCGCGACACCCGCCCCGGAGGAGGGCGAGCCGATGGTCACTGATCAGCAGCGGCAGCGCATCGCCGACCTCGCGCAGCAGATGGGCCTGTCGCTGCCGAAGGGCGCGCTGGAGTACGCCTCCCGGGTGCTGGGGCGGCCGGTGGGCGACCCACGCGAGCTGGCGGTGACCGAGGCTGACGCGGTCATCGCGTCCATGGTCTCCGACTGCGACGCCGCTGAGGCGGCCCGCGACGGAGAGGACGCGTCGTGATCGCCCGCCTGTTTGGCCGCCGCCCCGTGCGGGCGGCGGCCCCCGCCGAGGTGCCGCTGTCTCCGGGCGAGATCCACGCCGCGATCTCCGAGGCGTCGCTCCACCTCGACCAGGCCGGCGGTGACCTGTACAGGGCCGCGCACGCGGCGCTGGACACCTACTGGGACACCTTCGACCCCGCCGACCGCACGGCCGCGCACGAGCGGATCAGCGACCTCATCAAGGAGCTGGGGCGCACCCAGTCCGCGCTCGCACGCACCCGCCGGGGAGGTGCCTCATGAGGCGCATCCTGCAGCCGCTGCTTACCGCACGGGACTGGGTGCTGCCGGAGGCCGCGGCCCCGCCGCAGCCGGAAGACCGGCCGGCCGGTGTGATCCACATGCGCGGGCGCCCGACCCGCACCGCCAGCCCCGAACCCGAGGTCCGCCCGTGCGGCGCATGCGGCACCTCCCAGGCAGGCCACGGCGTCCGCTACGCCGACCAGATCGGCCACCACGAATGGATGCCCCGGAAATGGGGGTGGCGGTGATGGACGACACCACGGCCGAGTGGGTGCGCGCCACCGCGTGGACACCGCGGATGCGGCGCCAACACGACGCCCTGCCCGGCCCAACGCACCTGTGCGGGTGCCAGCTCGGGCAGACGGGGCACTGCGAGGCGGGGCGCCACGACCGCTGCCAGGGCGGAAGCGGTGATCTGAAACCCGAGGCGTATGTGACCGACGCGAACGCTGACGTCCTGTACTGGCCTACCCCCCGCCGGGCGCCGGTGGAGCTGTGGTTGGCGCCGGTCAGGTGCCGGTGGCTGTGCCCGTGCGACTGCCACCAGCGCCCCGCGACCGAGCCGGTGCGCAAACCCGAGCGGGCGCGGCTACCGCGCCGCAGCCCCGTGCGCGCCCCGGTGTGCGCGGAGCAGCCCGCCCTTTTCTGAGGCCACCCCTGGAACGCGCCGCCCGGGACTGCGGGGGCCCGGGCGGCGCACACCCGCCAACCCCCGCCGCACACGAAAGGACACCTGATGCCCGAGATCAAGCTCAACTCCAAGCTCCCAAAGGACTCCGCCGAAGCCGTCGCGCTCTACGCCAACCAGATGTTCGAGAAGTTCGGCGCCTCCGACGACGGCGACGAGCACCCCGGCGAATGGGTCGCTGTCGTCCGCTTCACGTCCGGCAAGCGGTCCGAGGAGATCAAGACCGAGGACGACATGGACTACGTCGCCCGCGAGGTCCGCCTGAACATCGCCGACCTGGAGATCGTCACCGGCCCCCACAAGAAGCTCGCCGAGCAGGCGCTGACCGAGGCCCGCCGCCAGCGGTTGACCGCCGGGACGCTGATCGACGGCGCGTTCGGGGGTGGCCAGTGACCGCCACCGAGACTGGCCGCACGGTGACCGTGGCCTTGCCGCGGCTGCCGCGGCTGAACTCCAACCAGCGGATGCACTGGTCGGTGTGGCGCCGCCGCACCCGCCTGATCCGCGAAACCGCCGCCTGGGTCACCACGTCGCTGCGCGAGGCCCCGATGGAGCGCGCCCAGATCACCGCGGTCATCCACCCCAAGACCAACGCGCGCTTCGACCCGCACAACCTCCAGCCGACGGTGAAGGCCGCGATCGACGGGATCGTCGACGCCCGGCTGCTGGCCGATGACGACTCGAAGCGGGTCGTGTCCGTGGCGTTCGTCGCCGGCGAGAAGGACCCCGCCGGGCCGCGCATCGACCTGATCGTGACGGAGGTCGTGTGATGGCCCGCCTGATCGTGTGCGTGCGCTGCGGACACGCCCGCCCTCACGCCTGCCGGCAGCTGTGCGCGACCTGCGAAACCCACGAGCGCGCCCGCCGGCGGGTGCACCGGTGGCCCGCCGCGCTCACCGAGGCCGAGCTGTACGCCCTGGCGATCGGCCCGAAGGAGGACCGGGTCCGCGCCTACGCCTCGGCGCGCGCAGCCGGCATGACCCCGCCTGAGGCGGCGCGCCGCATCGGCGTGTCACCGGCCACGGCGACTGATTACGAGAGGAGTGCAGCATGACCGGCTACCGCGCCCACGAGCCCGGCACCGCGAACCTGGCCGCTCGGTCCCGGTGGGACTGGGCACAGCACGCCGCCTGCCAGGGCGAGTCCCTGGAGCTGTTCTTCGGCCCCGACGGGGAGCGGCTGCCTCAGCGTGAGGTCCGCGAGGAGAAGGCCAAGGCCATCTGCCAGCAGCAGTGCCCGGTCCGCACCGAGTGCCTCGAATACGCCATCGCCAAGCCGGAGAAGTACGGGACCTGGGCTGGCCTCAACGAGGACGAGCGCGCGTCCCTCCGCCGCTCCCGCATGCGCCGCGGCGAGTTGGCGTCCCGGCCGCAGACGTGCGCCTACGGGCACCCCCGCACCGAGGCCAATACCCGCACCGACAAGCACGGGTACCGCCGCTGCCTGCCCTGCTACCAGCAGGGGTCCCGCCGCACCGGGCACCGGGGGGCCGCCGCATGAGCGCCCCCGACTGCCGCCACCGCGACTGCGCGGAGCCCGTCCAAACCCGCGGCTACTGCGAATCCCACTACCGCAAACGCCTGCGCATGGGCCTGTGCGGGTGGCGCGACGCCGCCCCCGCCCGCGCCCACATACGGCGGCTGCGCGACCTCGGCTGGACCTGGCAGCAAATCGGTGAGGCCGCCGGCCTGTCCACGTGGGTGCCGCTGCGCGTGGCCACCGACGGGCCAGGACGCCACGTCCGCGCCGACACCGAGAAAGCGCTGCTGAGCGTGCCGCCGGAGCCGCGCGGATCGCACCGCGGCACCGATTCCGCGGGCACCCGCCGCCGCGTGCAGGCGCTGGCGTGGATGGGCTGGCCCGCCGCGGAGGTGGCGCGGCGGGCCGGGGTGAATCCGCGGTCGTTGCAGGCCCTCATGCAGCCGTCGCGGCGCTTGAGCTTCGACTTGGCCGCCCGCGTCGCCCGGGCCTATGAGGAGTTGTGCATGGCCCCCGGCCCCTCGAAGGTCGCCGCGGGGAAGGCGCGGCAGCTCGGGTTCCTGCCGCCGCTGGCTTGGGACGCCGACCTCATCGACCTGCCCGAGGACGAGTTGTCTGCCGAGCTGGATCGGCGGGTGAAGGCGATGGGCGACGCGGAGTTGGGCCGGTGCGCCCGCGCGCGGGCCGAGGGTGACCCGTCGCCGCTGATCGTCGCTGGGGCGCGGGAGCACAAGCGCCGCCGCTACGCGAGGGAGCGGGCACGGTCGCAGAGCCGCATGTCCGCGCACGAGCGGGCGGCTTGAGGACGCCCCGCCGGGGTCTGGCCGGCGGGGCGCACACCCACACAACCACAGGAGGACACATGGAACTCACGCCCGATCAGCGCCAGCAGCTCATCGACCAGGGATGGACCCCGCCCGTCGACGTCGCCGGGATGCTCGCCGCCGAGCAGGCCGACTACGCCCGCACCGGCCGCGCGCTGGGACACGGCGAGGGCGACACCACCCCGGTCTACCTGCTGGTGCAGGAGCGCACGGACGTCGTGTTCGCGATCGAGCGCGGCACCTACGAGGGCGCCGTGGGCGAGGACGGCGACGGCGAGGCCGAGCTGCTGGACGACCGCCCCGACGACTACCGGACCACCACCTACACGGTGCTGGACGCCTGACCCGACGAGCCGCCCGGGGCCAACCGCCCCGGGCGCAGGAGGTGCCTGTGGGCACACGAAACGCCCGGCGCGCAGGCCGGGGGAGAGGGCGGGGGCCGAACTACCGGCCCTCGCCTCGCGGCGCCTTCGGGCCTTCTCGGCGCAGCTTCGCGATGTACTCGCGCGACCAGTCCACCGACCGGGCGATCCGTGAATTCGGCTCGCCGCGCTCGATGGCTTCGGTGATCGCCCGCATGAGGCGCTCGCGGACCTGGTCGTATTCGTCGCGGAGTTCCCGCAGCTCGCGGATCTCGTCTCGTGCCATGACTGCCATGCTGTCACGTCCTTTGTGCGGACCTCTAAGCGGAACTAAGTTGACAGTCGCACGAGGGCGGGCTAATGTCAACTTAGAGCGCAACAGAGTTGACAAGGAGCACCACATGTCCCACGACCAGCCGCCCGCCGAGGTCGACGCCTACATCCACCAGGTCGCCCGCCACCTCCGCGAGCTGGGCCTGCACGGCGACGTCCGCGTCGACTCCCCCGAAGAGGCCGCCGACCTCGGCCGCCAATGGGGCCAGGTCGTCATCCCCAGCCGCCACGGCATGTCCGGGAACGTGTGGCTCGTCTGGTCCGACGGGCCCGGCGGCCCCGACCACCAGTGCGGCCCCGGGTGGTGCGTGTGGACGTTCACCTGGTGCGTCGCCGCGCTGCGCCCCGCCGGGCTGCGCCACCCCGACCCGCGGGCGGTGGCTGAGGCCGCCTACCCCCACATCGTCCCCCGCGTCCCCCCGCGCCCCTGAGGAGTCCTGATGCCCGAGCCCACCCCGGTGCCGCTGCTGGACGCGCTGACGCCGCACCTGTGCCCCGACTGCGACCACTACTGCGACCCCGACTTCCCCCCTGCCCCGGGGACGGTCGAGCTGCCGCTGTCCCACGCCCAGCGCGAGCTGATCCTGGGCGCGCTGCGGGACCGCATCGCGGCGGGCGGCACGCACGGGGAGCTGCTGGATCTCGCCGAGACCTTTGAGGCCTTCCAAGGCCTGACCTGACCGGTGGTTGCCGCTGCCGCCCGCGGGGCGGTGGCGGGAGCACCCGACACACCTGGAGGAGCACATGGACACCAGCGACGCCTACGAGCACGGCCTCTCCGACGGCCAGTGGGGCGGACAGTCCCTCTACCCCGAGTCCCTGCCCCCCGAGCAGCGCGCCGCCTACGAGAGCGGCCTGACGGACGGAGCGCAGAAGTGACCGCCGCCCGCCCCGACCTCGACGCCATAGCCGCCCGCGAACAGGCCGCCACCCCCGGGCCGTGGGCCTACGACGGCCGAACCCTGTGGGGTCGCGACGAATACGGTCCGATCAAGGCCGAGACCCCTGCCGACCGCACGTTCATCAGCCACGCCCGCGCCGACGTGCCCGCCCTGCTGGCCGAGAACGCGGACACCTGCCGCACCCTGCGCACCCTGCTCGCCGATCCGGGCGATGACCTCAGCGGGGCCGACCTCGGCGAACTCCTGGAGATCGCGCAGGCCACCATCGGCGGCCTCCAGGTGCGCGCGGACACCAACCGGGCGTGGGCGGAGGACTATCGCGCTCAGCGGGACCAGCTCCGGGAGCAGCTCGAAGCGGGCTCGGACTACGACGCGCTGCTCCGCGACGAGACGGACGCCCGCATCGCCGCCGCCCGCCGCGAAGAGCGCGAGAGGTGCGCGAAGGCAGTGGCCGAAGCCGATCAGCTTCGGCCGTCAACGTTCCCCGCGATCATCCGCGCCCTGCCCGACGAGGACACCCCCACCACCGAGGAGGGCTGATGGCCACCTACAACCTCACGTTCGTCCTCCCCGCCGACCTGGTCGTCACCGTCACCGCCGACGACGTCACCACCGCCGCCGAAACCGTCGAGATCCCCCGCCTCTGCCACCAGTGCGCCGGGTGGGGACAGCGCCACGAACTCGAACTCGGCGAAGAAATGCACCTGGTGTCCGCTCTCGACCTGGACACCGATACCGACCTGGAGATCGAGCCCGAAGGCCCCTCCGCTGAGGTTCAGCGGCTCCGCGCCCGCGTGGCCGAACTCGAAGCCCAGCTCTCCCAGAACACCGCCTGACAGCCCGCCCGGACCCAGCCGGCGCCCCGCGAGCAACGCGCGGGGCGGGCACGCAGAAACACCCGACCAAGAGGAGACCCGCATGCAGCCCAGCGACGACCCCTACGTCCCCCACCTCGGCGACGACGTCACCCTCACCCACACCGACGGAACCACCACCAGCGGCCACCTGTGGACCGTCCGCCCCGGATACGTCCGCATCATCACCCCCGACGGCGACATGGTCCACGTCGACCGCGACCACATCGCCGACATGGAGCCCGTGCGCTACGGCGTCGGCGACCGCATCCGCATCGACGCCTACGACGGCGTCCACGACGTCACCATCCGCACGATCCTGCCCGGCGCCGTGGGGGTGGCCACCGACGACGGCCGCACCGCCACGCTCCACCTGCCGCCCGCGCCCGGGGTCACCATCACCCACCTGCGCCGCGCCACCCAGGACGAAGTCGACGCGCTCATGGCCAACGCCCGCTGACCCGACCCGCGCCGGGCGGGCCCGCCACCGCCCGGCCACCCACGCACCAGGAGCACCACATGCACGACTACACCCGCATCCCCGCCACCGACCTCACCCCCGGCGACACCATCGCCATCCTCACACCCCCCTACGGCATCGACGCAGGCACCCCCCACCGCACCCACGCCCAACCCACCCCCGACACACCCACCACCACCCTCATCCACCTCGGCCGCAGCTACGGCAACACCGACCTCACCATCGTCAGCCGCGGCAGCGCATCCCGCACCGTCGGACTCACCCTCGGCCCCCGCACCCACGTGTGGCGCCGCCCCGGCACACCCATCGACGTCGACACCCTGCCCGCCCCCTACGTGGAGCACTACCCCCACGGCGACGGCCGCCCCGCAGGCCCGCGGGTGTGCGCCACCTGCTCAGCACCCGCCGACACCGGCCCGTGTGCTGTCCACGGCGCCCACATCACCCCCGACGGGTGGCGGCCCGTGGACCGGTGGGCGGCCCGCGCCTACCGCACCTACGAACGCACCACGAAGGACCGCGCATGAGCACGCACCCCGACCACGACGACTACGACGAGCCCACCTGGCCCGAGGAAGGCGCCGTCGACGAACTCCGCGCCGACGCCGACACCCGAGACCGCACCCGCGCCGAACGATCCGGCCGCTTCACCGAGGACGACGACGGATGAGCGCCGTCGCCGCGGAACTCGCCCGCCTCGCCGCCGCAGCCAACCAACACGCCTGGGACTACGAGCGCACCCAAGCCATCGGCCAAGCGCTCGCCCACGCCGGCGCCACGGGCCAGCCCCGCAACGGATGCAGCTGCCCCCTCGCCCGCCACCTCAGCGCCATCAGCCACCAACGGGTCTACGTCAACGCCATGGAAGTGATCGTCGACGACACCGACGAGATCGACCTCACTGGCGACCTGCGCGCCATCAGCGAATTCGTCCGCGACATCGACGCCCACCCCGACCGGTTCGCCGCGCTGCGCGCCGCCTGACCCTGCGGCCCTGCCCCCGCCGCACCGCTCAAAGGAGAGCCGTTGACCGAGCACACGAAAGAGCCGACCCCCACGGGGGTCGGCTCGTGCTGCCTCGCATCAGGAATCGGCCTCCTGTTTCGCCTGGCGGTGCTCCCGGATCAGCCGCGCGACGTAGTCCGCCGTATAGGCGTGGTCGATCGCACGTGTGATCGCGGCAGGCTTCATGCCCTGCTCTGCGGCCTCCAGGATCGTCGCCTTCAGGTTGTCGGGGGCTTCGCGGTAGGTCCGTGCAGCTTCCGCCAGCTTGACGCTCATCGGGTCACTCATGCCTTTCAGGATGTCACATCACGTACCGGGTTCCCTATTATGACGAACTCAGTTCGTGATCTGGTAACGTGTACTCAGTTCGTACTATACACGCCTACCCCGGAGAGGCACGTGGCCAAGCACGCCTTGTACCGCTTCTACAGCGACAGCGGTCAGCTCCTCTACACCGGGATCACCAACGACCCCGGGCGCCGCTTCACCGAACACGCCAAGGAAAAGCACTGGTGGACCAAGATCCGCGGAATCACCGTCGACTGGTACGACGACCGCGACAGCGTTCTGTCCGCTGAGAAGCGCGCCATTCGCATCGAGAGCCCGCTCCACAACGTCCGCGACAAGCACACTCCCGCGAGCGACGAAGACGAGTTCAGCTACGAGGACCACGTCCACATGAACGCGGCCATCGCCGCCACAGGTGGCCGGCGAGTCGATCAGACCTTCTTCAAGGAAGTCGCCGACCGGGTCGATGAAGCCCTGGGGTTGGGCTACAGCTACCGCGAGATCACCAACGCGGCCGAGGGGTTCAGCTGGGTTGAAGACTCAGTGCTCACCGAGCATCTCCCCGCCTATCCGGGACAACTCGACTCGTCCGAGATCGAGAACCTGAACGACGCGCACACCTACCTCGCGGCGTTCATCCCCTCCGAGATCGAACAGTTCAGCTCGCAGGCCCGCGCCGAGCCGGAGATGGCTCGCGCGCATGCACACGAGTTCACTATCCGCGCCTTCGAGATCGCACAAGACGTCGTGGACGCCGAAGGGCGCGACCTCGAAGCCCTCTCCGGGTTTCTGTCGTCGGTCCGCGACGGTCGCGAGTGCCTCGAATGGGCCCAGCAAGCCACCGGCCGCGACGCAATCTTCCCGCTCCCGATCGACTGCCGCGCAGTTATCGAACTGGCGGTGGCTCGGCGACTTGGCACATGGACACCCCAGAACGCTCCGACGAGCGAGTTCCGCTGGCGCGAACTCGTCCGCCACAACCACTGACCATCCACTACCGGGGGAGACCGAATGGCCTGGGTTCGTCTCAGTGACGACTTCTACGACCACCCGAAGTTCGACAAGGCGGGGTCGCTTGGGATCGCGCTGTTCGCGGCCGGGCTCGCGTGGTGCAACCGCAATCTGACCGACGGCTTCATCCCGCGCAAGACCGCGCTGCGGCTGTTGGATTTCGAGGACGTGGTGGAGGCGGTCCGCAACGCGGACCGTAACGCCGTTACTAACGTTACGGATAACGCGGCCCTAACGCCCGCGATCGCGCGCAACACCGTCCAACTGCTCGTCGACACCGGCCTCTGGCACGAAGTCGAGGGCGGTTACGAGGTCCACGACTACCTGGACTATCAGGGTTCGCGCGAGCAGATCGAAGCGGGTCGCGAGAACAACGCCGCACGTCAGAAGGCATGGCGGGAGCGCCGCAAGGCCGAGCGCGAAGCCAAGAAAAAGGCCGGGGATAACGGGAACCGTAACGCCGTTACTAACGCGTCACGTAACGGCACCGTAACGGGTGCCCCCAACCCCAACCCCAACCCCACGGAAGAAGTACTTCGTACTTCTTCAGACGACGTCGGGGATTCCACGGGTGAGAGTAACGGCGTTACGGACAAAACCGCGGTCCGCGACGACGTCGAGCGCCTCTGCGCACACCTCCAGAAACGCGTCACCGACAACGGCAAACCCGCCCACCTGGTGACCATCACCAAGCGCTGGCGCGACGCCGCCCGCCTGATGCTCGACCGCGACGGCCGCACCGAGGACCAGATCCACACCGCCATCGACTGGTGCCAAGACGACACCTTCTGGATGGCCAACGTGCAGGCCATGCCGACCCTGCGCGAGAAGTACGACACCTTGCGGCTCCAAGCCCAGCGCGACCAGGGACGCCACCTCCAAGCCGTTTCCGGTGGCTACCAGCCGTTCCAGAACCCGACCGACCCCAACGCCTACACCGAGGAGTGGTAACCGTGCCCGACCCGATCATCCGCGTCGAAGACCTCACCGACGACTACGACCCCTACCTGGTCGATGAGTCCCGCGAGCAGGCCGCCAAGCGCATCACCAAGCAGATCCCCCTGCGCTACAAGGACGCCACCGCCGACCACCCCGACATCGCACAGTGGGTCCGCGACATCGTCACCCACGCCGTCACCGAGCAGCGCGGCGTGTGCGTGGCCGTGGAGTCCGGGCCCTCGCTCACCCTGCTCGGGCCCACCGGCACCGGCAAGACCCACCTCGCCTACGGGGCGATGAACGCGCTGGCGGCCTCCGGGGTGCGGCTGCGGTGGGAGATGTCCACCGCCGCCGACATCTACGCGCGGCTGCGGCCGCGCCACCAGGTGGACTCCGAGGCGGAGTTCCGCGAGATCGCGGGCGCCCCGCTGCTGGTGATCGACGACCTGGGGGCAGCGAAAGACAGCGAGTGGACCGAGGAGATCAACTACCGGCTGATCAACCACCGCTACGAGCGGGTCATGCCCACGCTGATCACGTCGAACGTGCCGGTCAACGAGCTGAAGACGAAGCTCGGCGAGCGGGTGAACTCGCGGCTGCGGGAGATGACCTCGCGGGTGGTGCTGGAGGGCCAGGACCGGCGGGGGAGGGCCGCATGAGCGTGAAGCCTGTGGGGATGCCCGCCGACCTGGCGCTGATGCGGGAGCTGGCGGTGCGCGCGAACCGCCGCGGCGTGGAGATCGACACCACCACCAACGAGGAGCGGCGCCGGCTGGTGCTGCGCCACCCGGACTTGGCTGCACGGCTGTGCGAGCAGCCGCTCGCCTTCGCCCGCCCGGAGCAGTGGACGGGCTACATCGCGCCGGCGCTGGATCAGATCGGCGAGAGCATGCTGGCTCGCCGCAACGAGTCCCCGTTTCGGGCGCAGGCCGCGGCGCTCTACGAGGAGGCGCTGCGCCGCGAGGGGGGTGCGCCGTGAGCCCGGCGAAGGAGGCGCTGCTGGAGCGGCTGGAGTGTGAGCGGTTCGCGCCGCCTCCTCCGCCGCCGACCCCGGTGGATGGGCCGTCGGCGTGGATGGTGCGGCAGCGGGAGTTGCTGGCCGCGCTGGAGGGCGACGGGGAGGCGGACGAGTGACCGCGCCGCTGCCTGTCGCCCTGGTGCTCCCGGTCCCGCCGGCTGCGTTGGAGCGCAAGCGCCGCAGCCTCACGTGCCGTGAGTGCGACCGCCCGGTGGGTGCGGGCCGTGTCCGCCACCCCGCCTGTTTGACCGCCGCCTCCGCCCGACGCCGGGCCGAAACCGAAGGAGCCGCACGATGAGCACCCACGTGGTCATGTGGTCCGGCGGGATCACCTCCTGGGCCGCCGCCCGCCGCATCGCCGACACCCACGGCACCGATGGTCTGGTGCTGCTGTTCGCCGACACCAAGGCCGAGGACCCCGACCTGTACCGGTGGAACCGCGACGCGTCCGCGGACATCGGCGTGGAGCTGACCGTGGTCTCCGACGGCCGCACCCCCACCCAGGTGAACGCCGACGAGAAGTGGCTCGGCAACAGCCGGATCGCCCCGTGCTCGAAGCTGCTGAAGCAGCGCCCGTGCCGCCGGTGGCTCCAGGAGCACACCAACCCGGCCACCACCACCGTGCACGTCGGCATCGACTGGACCGAGATGCACCGCATCGCCGCCATCGAACGCGCCTACCAGCCCTGGACCGCATCGGCGCCGCTGTGCGAACCCCCGTATGTCGACAAGCGCGGGTGGATGGATGAGGCCCGCCGCCGCGGCCTCACCCCGCCCCGCATGTACGACCTGGGCTACCCGCACAACAACTGCGGCGGTGTGTGCGTGCGTGCGGGGCAGGCCCAGTGGGCGCTGACCCTGCGCCAGTTCCCCGACCGCTACGCCAAGGCGGAGCAGGCCGAGGAGGAGTTCCGCGGCGAGCACGGGGACGTCGCCCACCTCACCGAGATCCGCGGCGGCATCAAGCATCCGCTGCCGCTGGCGGTGCTGCGCCGCCGCATCGAGGACCGCGACCACGCCCAGCCGCGCATCGACTTCGACGACTGGGGCGGCTGCGGATGCCTGCCCACCGAAACCGAACTGGAAGGAGCCACCCCGTGAGGATCGACCGCATCACCGGCGACGAACTGCGCGCCGCCGCCACCACCGAAGGCGTCACCGGGCTCTACAACTCCGCCCATGTGGCCCGGCGGCTGCCGCCGCCCTACGACCGCGAGCTCGACGCCGCGATCGTCAACGCCTTCGACTGCTACGGCGTGACCGCCACCACCGATCAGGCCGCCCGGATCGCCAGCCACTTCCAGGAGGACACCGAAGACCTCGCACGGTGCGAGGACTGCGACGGGCTCGGCGAGCACGAGCGTCACGACTCCCCGGACACCGTGGAATGCGGATCCTGCCTAGGCCGCGGCGTCCTCTGGCTCAACGGGCGGCCGCTATGACCCACCCCGAAAGGAATCACCCGATGACGGACCGCGCCGCCGAGCTGGAGGCCAAGGTCAGGAGCCTCGCTCACTTCAACCGCATGTATCACCAGGACCGGACCGACGCCTGGGCGCGCATCGAGGAACTGGAGCACGAACTGGAGCAGGCGCGTGAGTCGTCTACGGCCACGGTGGTCGCCCGCTTGTTCGAGGCGATGGGCATCGACGGCCAGTCGCCGCGGGAGTGCGTGGCGCACCTGTGCGAAGAGGTCGGGGAGCTGGCGAAGGCCACCCGCACCGGCGACCGCGCCAACCTCGCCGAGGAGGTGGGCGACGTCGGGATCCTGCTGCACCGCATCGCCGCCCTGTACGGCGTCGACGTCGACCAGGCCATCAGGGAGAAGGCCGCGTCCCGGTTGGAACGGCACCACAACACCGAAGGAGCGGACCGATGACCCCGCGGGAGTCGTTCGCCGCCGTGCAAGAGCTGGCCACCCTCGCCGACGACCACACCGAAGGACTCGACCGCATCCGCGCCCGACTGGACGACCTCGACCGGGCCGAACTCGAAGAGGCGCTGCTGTCGGCCGTCGGGGCGCTGCGTTCCCACTACCGGACCGATGCCGAGTGGCAGGCCGCCGCTCTGCGTGTCGCCGAGTACATGGCCGACACCGACGACGCATGAGGGGCGCACCGGACCGCTGGACCCGGCCCGGTGCGCCGACACCACGAAACCACGGAGGACACCTTGAGCGAGAACCCGACCCGCACCCAGTGGCCGCAAGCCCGACTACTCCAAGACGCCGTCGACAAGGCCCGCGCCGACGACGACCCCCGCATCCGCGCACTCGCCGACCACCTGGACGCGGTCGCGGACACGATGGCGTGGCTCGCCCCCTACCGCGACCACGAAGGCGGACACGGCATGTGGACCACCGCCGAGACGGTCGCCCGCGCGCTGCTGGGAGGAACCACCGATGAGTGAGATCGGCACCTACGACATCACCGGCCTCGTCACCTGCGCCCTGTGCGACTGGAGGGGGCACACCCGCATCGGCGGCGCGTCTGCCGCCGGGCTGCTGACCCTGCACCGCATGGACGCGCACCGCGCCGAGTACCTCGCAGCGCACCCCGAAGCCGCGCCCTACCTGCCCGAGATCGAGGAGACCACCGATGAGTGACCCCAAGACGTGTACCCGCTGCCGGAACCCCATCCCCAAGGCTCCCGATGAGGGCTGGGTGAACAAGGCCCTGCTCCGCAAGCAGGCCATCCGCTACGGGCTGCGATTCAACATGTGGCGGTTCCGCTGGATGCCGGAGGACCCCGGAGACCAGGCGCGCCTCTCGTACACCGAACTCGACCTGTGCAGCCCGTGCGCGGGTGCCGTCTTCCTGTTCGCGCAGGGCAAGGAGGCCGACCGATGAGTGACCTGCGCGACCGCATCGCCGACGCGCTCGCTTCCGCCGCCATGCACCCGGACCCTGACGCGGACTGGACCGACGCGGTGATGGGCGTCGTCGGCCCCGAGATCGCCGCGCGGGAGAACTCCCTCGCAGACATGCGAGCCCTGGAGGCCAAGGCCCGCCGTGAACGCGACGAATCCCGCGCCGCGCTCGCCCGCGCCCGGACCGACCTGGCCGCCGAGATCGACGACATGGACCCCGACCACACCATGCGCAACGGGATCACCGAGCACACCCCGGACCAGGGCCACCCCGGCAACAGCTGGTGGCGGGCCTACTGCGAGGTCGGCGGCATGATGCGCGCACTCGCCGCCATCGACGAAGCGAGGAGCAGCAATGAGTGAGCACCGCCTGCGGGCTGGCAGGAAGGTCCACAGGACCCTCTACGAACAGGCTGGCGACACCGCGTCCGACACGGACACGTTCATCGGGTCGGTCGACACCCCCGAGCTGGCCGCGGAGATCGTGGCCGGCGTCAACGCCGCCAGGGAAGCCGACGCCGGACGCCCGGACCCCGAACTGGAACGGCTGAGCGCCCAGGCCGCGGACCTCTCCGGCGCGGTGTGGGTCCACCCCGGCATCCGCTCCGGCACTCCATGTGTGGGCGGCACCCGCGTCCCGGTGGAGCAGGTGGTGTCCCTGATGGTCAACGTGCCCGCCGATGAGGTCTGCGAGGACTACCCGACCGTCACCGAGGAGGGCGCGCGGGCCGCGCTGGCGTTCGCCAACCGGTTCGTTGACCGCCGCGCCCGCCCCGCCACCGAGACCGACCCGCGCACCGAGGTCGAGGCGCACGCCGGCGGGGACCCCGAGCGGATCGTGCAGGCGTGGGAGTCCGACCGGGCGGAGCTGCGCGCCCTGGTGCGCGACCTCGCCGACCCCGACCCGTGCTGGCACGACCACCACGGCTACTGCCAGGCGCACGGCTGGTTCGAGACCGATCCGCCGTGTCCGCACGGGCGCGCACAGAGGCTCGCGGGGGAGGGCCCCGTGGACGACGAGTAGGAGGCACCCATGACCCCCAGCTACACCCGCGAGGAGATCCGCTCCGGTGCGGGCACACCCGACCCGCGCTGACACAGGCCGCCCCATGACCCAGGGCGGCCCCGCGGCGCGACACAGACGCCACAACACCCCCAACCCACCCAGGGACACCCGGCACCCCCCGAAAGGCCCGCAAATCTCAGTCCCTCAACCCGCAACAGCGAAAGGAAAGCCATGACCCATCGGCCAACACCGCCCGGCACCTCCGGGTGCATCTGCCCCAAGTGCCACCGCGTCTTCACCCGCCCGTCCACCTTCGACAAGCACCAGGACCAAGGCGGCCGCGAAACCGTCTGCCACGACCCCGCCGACCGCGGCATGGAGATCGTCCGCCGCACCATCGACGGACACCCCGTGTGGGGTCACCCCGTCAGCGACGCCGACCGTGACCGGCTCGCCCGCATCAGGAAGGCCGCGTGATGTCGCCGTGGGACACCGCGGCCCCCATCGCCGGCCACCTCTACCGGCGGCTGCCCGACACGCCGCTGTGGGAGTGCTGGACCTGCCGGGCCACCACGCCGAGCCCCATCGAGCACGGGCGGTGGCACGCCTTTGAGTGCCACAGCCTGCCGCGCACACTCCCGCTCGGATGGCGGCGCACCTACCAGACCGACCCCATCACCGGACTCAAGGCAGACACCCTCACCAAGGAGACGACGTGACCAGCTACCGCATGCCCGAGAGCTTTCTCCACGACGAACGCTGCACCGGACCCAGTCCCCTCATGAACGACGGCCCCTGCGGCGCACCACTCGCCACCGGAGCCATCACCCAGGACAGCGACGACGCCTACGCCGCCTGCCACTTCGGCCACGAGAACCGCATCGATATCGACGCGATGCTCGCCAAGTACGCCACCCCGATCGATACCGAGCGCGACAAGCTCACCCGCGTCCGCGTCGTCCTCGACCAGTGGGGCGACGCGGACGGCGACACCAGGCGCCTCGCGCAGGAGATCCGCGCCGCACTCGTGGCGCCGGAAGGGGTCGAGGAGGCATGAGCAGGGGCCGCCCGGTTCCACCCGGACGGCCCCCATGTCTGGCCCCGCAAACCTGATGCCCCCGAACGGGGACACGATCAGCGTAAACCGGCCCGCAGACAAAAACGGGGCCCGCGCCCCCCAGCGCAGGCCCCACCCGAATAACCCCCCACTCACCTGCAGAAAGGAGAAAGCGGTAGGCGCAGACCAGTATAAACGGCAAAAGCCGATCATGGGGGGCGCTGTGAACAGCAACAACACCGTGGAACCCGTCGTCACCGCCGCATGGGCACGCCGACTCGGCGAAACCCGAGCCGACCTCCTCCACATCGCAGACCGGTGGCCCGACCTCTACCAACTCCGCCTCCCCGGCACCGCAACCCGCCACACCACCGGGTACGCCTCGCTGGCCGCACGCCGCGCCCGCGACGCACAGGCCCGCGCCGAACGACGGGACCGCACCACCGACACCCTCGGCTACTCCGCCGCCCCCCTCGACGTCGAAGTCCTCGACACCCTCACCGACATCCTCGTCGGCGCCGACGAGCTCGCCGGCCGCATCGCCGCAACCGCCGGCGCCCCCGTGCTCGACCCGCCGTCCACGGCCTACGACTACGCGGCGATCCGCGGCTACCTGATCCACGCAGGCGACCACCTCGCCGACGCCGCCGACGTCGACCCCGAAGCGCTCGACGACGCACAGGACACCGCCCGGTCCATGCGGCGCAAGCTCGACAAGGCCCTCAACGAGATCGCCGACGGGCACCGGCTCGACACCGTGTGCGCGTTCTGCGGCGGCGCCACGCCCGAGGCTCCCGCTGGCGGGGAGCGCACCCTGGTGGTGCGGGTCGTGGTCGACCAGCTCGTCATCGTGTGCGCCAACGCGCTGTGCAGCCCGACCTCGGCGGACTGCGGGACGTGGGTGCGCGGCCGCCCGGCATGGCCCGAGGCCGAATGGGAGTGGCTGAACAAGAGACTTGACATGCCCGCTTGAGCTGGAGTTGCGCGAGTTATCCACAGGCCTTATCTTGATCGCAGGAGAGGTGTCTCCAGATGACCGTGCATGGCCCGGCTTATCCGCCGGGCCTTTCGCGTGTCGGGGCCTGTCCTCGGCTGCAGCTAAGCTCCGGCGAAACAAAGCCCCCGCGGGTGCAGTAACACCCCGGAGGCGCGGCCGATCTGGCAAGGAGACCGACAAGTGCACGGTACCCCGCGCGGCTCTCGCGAAGAAGACCAGTTCCATACCTGCGAAGCCCGCCACTGCCACGAGCCCATCTGGAAGCCCCTCAGAGTTCCCTTCTGCCATGAGCACGTACTCGCTTGCTGGGCGCTGATCGAAGAAGAGCGCGAACTCACCGACCGCAGCGCTGAATACCTGAGGAAGCAGCACCGGGCTGCGGAGGCACGGGACCGCAAGAAGCGGGACCAGAAGATGCGAGCCGAGAACCCGGCCGCGGCCAAGATGCTGGATGACTTCTTCGAAGACCTGCAGCGCGGCTACATCTACTACCTGCAGATTGGCGACTACCTGAAGATCGGGTACACGCAGAGCCTCCATGAACGGCTCCGCTCATATCCGCCCAATGCCGAACTGCTGGCCGTCAATCGCGGGACCGAGGACGACGAGAAGAAGGTCCACGAGAAGTTCGCCGCCTACTGCGAGTCCGGACGCGAGTGGTACCGCGACGTCGAGGAGATTCGCAAGCACATCGCCAAGGTCAAGGCGAAGCGGCGCGACGTGAAGCAGCACGAGATCCCGAAGGCGCGCCGAGGGAACAGCAAGGAGCGGCAGGCCATTCGCCCGCGCAACTCGGGTTCGCACGCCATCTGATCAGAACAACTGGAGGTGGCCCGGTGAGCACCTGCTCCCGGGCCTTTCGTAGCGCGAAGGCTCAACCGAATCCGTTGAGATCACGGCGCAGCTTGCTGACCGCTTCCTTCACCGTTGCGGCCGACTCCGACAGGGACTCCCAGCCGGCCTCCCACGACGACTGCAGATCCTTCGCGGCGCGCGCCTGGGCCAGCTGCGAGTAGACCTGAGCCCGCGCCACGTCGCCCGCATCCAGCGCCGCTAGGGCGAGGTCGCCCAGCTTGGCCGCGCTGTGATGGGCGAACCGCTTCTGCTCGCCGCTCACCCGGCGATCCGCTTCAAGATGTAGCGCGACGCCCGCCCCGTCACCGACGTGTGCGGATCCGGGTCGATCGCCACCAACTCCCACCCCTCACGCCCGAGCTGGTTCAGCTCGCTCTCGGGATTGCGCAGCTTCGTCACCACCTTGTACTCCCACGCCGGACGGTGCGGCTTCGGCGGCTGCTGCGGGTAGGGCTGCTGCCACTGCCCCTGAGGCGGGGGCGGCTGCTGGTTGCCGAACATCATCACGACCTCCCTTGGCTATTGGCAGAAGCCTAGGCCCGCCACAGGAACCCGAGGGGTGATGGCCGATGGCGGACACCAACCAGCTGGAGCAGTACTGGAAGTACGGCCAAGGCGCACTCCGTATCAGGTGGGGCACGAGCGGCGACTTCACCCGCTGCGAGCGCGCCCTCGACAAGCACGTGGGTTCAGCCAGGGCCAAGCGCATATGCGCGCAGTGGCACAAGGACGTCAACGGGTTCTGGCCCGGATCCAAGAAGAACGTGTGATGGCCCGCGCATGGCAGGGTTCGACCCGCAATCAGGAATGGGTGCCGCGCGCCACACGCGCAGCCGTCATGCTCCGCGACGAAGGACTGTGCCGCATCCAATACGAGGGCTGCACGGTGGAGGCGGCCGAGGTCGACCACGTCACACCCGTCGCCCGAGGCGGCACCCACGACATGGGCAACCTGCAGGCCGCCTGCGCATGGTGCAACCAGCAGAAGAACCGGCACGAGAACCCTGGCTGGAAGCGCCCTCCGACACGCAGGCCGAAGGAGCAGCATCCCGGTCTGGCGTGATCCGGCACGGAGGTGGGGGTGCCTCCCTCCCCGGGGGGCCCTGCTCGCCGGAGAAGTGCTGGTCCTCGCGGTGTGTGTGACTCTGGCGGAATCGCAGGCAGGCGGCCTCAGGGTGCCCGCGAGGCTTGGCGGCGGTGCCGTCCCGGTGTGGTTTCGACCCCCGGTGGCGTCAGGGCGTTCTGACGGCTCCACTCAACCGTGACTATCGCATAAGAGCAGGTCATAGCGAGAAACCGTAACATTTGCCTAGACTGTGAGTATGACTCGGACCTGCGCGAACCCCCGGTGCGGCGCCCCGCTGGGCGGGTTCCGCCGTGCGCAGACGAAGACGTGCTCGAACAGGTGCCGCATGGCCGTCTCCCGCGCCCGCGCCCAGGCCGCGTTCCCCGCACAACTGCGCGAGGCCGACCGGTGGGTGACCCACGACGAGGCGAAGCGGCCGCTGACCCCCGACGGTGGCCCGGCATCCGCCACCGACCCGGCCACATGGTCGCCCTATGCCAGGGTTCGCTCGCGCGCCCGCAGGGGATTCGTCCTGGCGGGCGACGGGATCGTGTGCATCGACCTGGACCACTGCATCGGCGCCGGCGGGGAACTGTCGCCGCTCGCGCAGGCGCTGCTGGAGCGGTGCCCGCCCACCTACATCGAGGTTTCGCCCTCGGGCGACGGCTTGCACGTGTGGGGCCGCGGCGAGGTGGTGCGCGGCCGGCGCATGCGCCGCCGCGGCGGTCCGGTCGAGCTGTACGGCTCGGGCCGCTACATCACGGTGACCGGAAAGCCCCACGGCGGGGCCCCTGCGGTGCTCGGCGACCTCTCCGGCGCCATTCGCTGGCTGACGACCTAGCGCACCCCGCAACGGGGGCGCTGACCCCCGGAACGGGAGTGGATCATGGCTGGGAAGGGCTTCGCGCCCAAGGAGACGCTGTCGCGGCCCAACGACGCGCGGCGGCGCGAGAGGGAGACGCGGTCGGTGACCGCCGACGGGCGGGCCCGCGGCCCGAAGCTGCCCGAGGATGTGCTGCCGGGCGGCGAGGAGTGGCACCCGCGCACGGCCGCGTGGTGGGAGACCTGGCGCAAGAGTGCGCAGGCGACCACGTTCGGCCCCACCGACTGGGACTTCCTGCTCGACACCGCCCTGCTGCACCACGTCATGTGGACCAAGGGCAAGTGGGAGTTCGCCTCCGAGGTGCGGCTGCGCGCCGCGAAGTTCGGAGCGACCCCTGAGGACCGGATGCGGCTGAAGATGACCGTGGACGACCCGCAAGGCGCCGGCGGCAAGAAGCCGGCCGCCCCGGCGGGCACGGTCACCGAGATCGCGTCGCGGCGCGCCCGCCTGTCGGAGTAGCGGTGCCGCGCACACTGGCGCGGGCCCCCGACCACGACCGGTCGCGGTCGCTGGGATGGTTGGCGCTGGCGTGGATGGAGGCGCTCGTTGTCCACGGGCCCGGGGACGTGCAAGGCGAGCCGGTCCGCCACGGCGACGAGTACTCGGGGTTCGTGGCCGACTGCTACGCCCTCGATGAGCGCGGCCGGCTGCTCTACGACTCGGCGTTCTTCTCTCGCCCCAAGGGCGCGGACAAGTCCGGGCTGGGTGCCCGCCTGGCGCTGTTCGAGGCGTTGGGTCCGTGCCGCTTCGCCGGGTTCGCCCAGGGCGGGGAGGTCTACACCGACCCGTGGGGGCTGGGATTCACCTACGCCTACGAGCCGGGCGAGCCGATGGGCCGCCACGTCGTCACCCCCTACATCCGGATCATGGCCACCGAGGAGGGCCAGACCGGCAACGTCTACGACAGCGTGCACTTCAACCTCGACACCGACGAGGACAACCCGCTGTCGGTGGTGTGCTCGCGCCACGAGGTGGGGCTGACGCGGATCCTGCTGCCGGGCGGCGGCGAGATCATGCCCTCCACCGCGTCCTCGGCGTCGAAGGACGGCGGGAAGGAGACGTTCGTCGTCTTCGACGAGACGCACCTGTACAACACGCCGGAGTTGCGGCGGATGTACAACACCGTCACCCGCAACCTGCGCAAGCGCAAGAAGGGCGCGGGGACGTGGTTCCTGGAGACCACGACGATGTTCGCGCCGGGCGAGGAGTCGGTGGCCGAGTCCACGTTCGAGTTCGCCGAGAAGCTCGCCGAGCGCAACGAGGACGGGACGCCGAAGTACAAGCGGCTGCGGCACCGCCTGGTCTATGACCACCGGTGGGGCGAGTGCGACGACCTGACCGCCGAGGAGGCGCTGCGCACCGCCGTGCTGGAGGCGTTCGGCGAGGCCATCGAGTGGAACGACGTGGAGGGGATCGTGGACGAGTTCCACGACCCCCGCAAGGACGTCGACGACTCCCGCCGCTACTTCTTCAACGCCCGCACCAGCGCGTCGGACGCCTGGGTCAACGCGGATGCGTGGCGGGCCTGCTTCGACGCAACCAAGGTGGTCGCCGACGGCGAGCGGGTGTGCCTGGGCTTCGACGGGTCCGTCAAGGACGACTCGACGGCGCTGGTGGCGTGCCGGGTCTCCGACGGGCACCTGTGGCTGCTGGGGTGCTGGGAGAAGCCGCCCGGGCCTTCGGGGGAGGGGTGGCAAGTGGACCGCGAGGAGGTCCACGACACCGTCATGGCGGCGGTACAGCGCTACGAGGTCATCGGGATGTATGCGGACCCGGCGCACTGGCAGGACTACCTGGACCGGTGGCAGGCGGCTTTCGGGCGGCGGATGCGGATCAAGGCGACGCAGGCGCGGCCCCTGGAGTGGTGGACGAACCGGCCCACCGCGATGGTGAAGGCCACCGAGCGGCTGTTCGACGCGATCGTGGACCGCGATGAGACGCAGCGGTGCTCGCACGGGCCCGATGAGAGCGGCGGGGACGTGCTGAGCCGCCACGTGCTGAACGCGCGCCGACGCATGGCCGGGAAGGTCGGTCTCACGATCGCGAAGGAGCACGCCAAGTCCCGGCGGAAGATCGACGCGGCGATGGCGGCGATCCTGGCCTATGAGTGTCGCTCGGACGCGGTCGCGCGCGGGCTCGCACGATCCAAGCACCGGTCGCGGCGCCGCGCCGGCGGATTCTAATCGAGGGGGTGGAGCGTGGCGGAGCCCACTGACCTGTCCCCGTTCGAGTGGCTGGCCCGGTTGGGGCCCAAGCTGGTGGAGCGCAGACCGAAGATCGACTACTGGCGGCGCTACTACGAGGGCCACCACGACCTTCCGGCGGGGCCCTCCCAGCACAAGGAAGCGTTCATGCGCTTCCAGAAGAAGGCGCGGACGAACCTGTGCAAGCTGGCCGCCGAGAGCATGGTGCACCGGATGCGGGTGGTGGGCTACCGCGACGCCGGATCCCGCTCCCAGACCGACAACCCCGTCTGGCGGTTGTGGCAGCAGGCGCGGATGGACGCCCGCCAGTTCGGGTTGTGGCGCAAGGCCTCCCACCTGGGGTCGTCGTATCTGATCGTGGGGGTGGACCCGCGGGATTCGTCGCGGCCGCTGGTGACGATCGAGGGCCCGGACACGGTGATCGTGGAGTGCGACCCGGCTGATCCGATGCGGCGCCTGGCGGCGCTGCGGCTGTGGCACGACTCGATCGCGAACCGGTGGATGGCCACCGTCTACCTGCCCGGGCAGCGCCACCACTGGCAGTCGGCGAAGGAGACGAAGAAGGCCTCGGGCCGGATCTCCTGGCGCCCTGAGGCGTGGCGCAAGCGCGACCTGCCCACCCGGTCGCTGCCGGAGGTCCCGGTCATCCCCTTCGTCAACGCCGACGAGGGCGAGGAGGGGGCCGCGGAGTTCGACGTCGGCATCGACGTGCAGGACCGGCTGAACCTGACCCTGCTGAACCGGCTTTCAGCGGAGCGCTACGCCGCCTACCGGCAGAACGCGCTGCTGAACTACGTGCCCGACGAGGACCCGGTGACCGGGGAGAAACTGGCGCCGTGGAAGCCGGGCACCGACCAGATCTGGACAGTGCCGCCGGGCGAGCCGGGCGACCCCGAACCGAAGATGGTGTCGCTGCCGCAGACCGACACCTCGCAGATGCTGCAGGCCGTCGAGGCGGACATGCGGGCGTTCGCCGCGGTCACGCTGACGCCCGTGTACTACCTGCCGGGCGATCTGATCAACATCTCGGCGGACTCGGTGGCCGCACTGGACGCCGGCCATGTCTCCAAGATCGAGCAGCGCCACGCCCAGTACGGGGAGGGGCTGGAGGAGGCCCTGTCGCTGATGGCGCACGTGGCCGGACTCGACTTGGACCTGTCATCCTCGGAGGTGGTGTGGGCGCGGCCGGAGAACTTCAACCCCGCGCAGATGGCCGACTACGCCACGAAGCTGCGCGGGGCCGGGTATCCGCTGCCGATCGTGGCCGAGCGCATCGGCGACACCCCGCAGCAGGTGGCGCAGCTGCGCAGCGAGATGGCGGCGGACTCGATCCGCACCCGACTGTCCGGTGCCGGGCAGCGGCAGGCCGCGCCCGGGGGCGCCTCTGCGGACACCCGGGGCGAGCAGTTGGAGCTCGGCTCGGGTGAGCAGGAGTGACACCCGAGGAGTTCGCGGCCGCGCGCCGCAGCCTCACCGACGAGCTGATCGCCGCCCTGGTGGAGCTGTTCCAGGCGCTGGGCGCCTGGCGCGAGCCGGACATGGAGGCGTTTCGCGCCCAGGCGGTCCCGGCGGTGCAGGCGGGCCAGCGCGAGCTCGGCGCGCTCGCCGCGGCGTTCATGGCCGACCAGGCGACCCAGGCACTGGGTTATGGGGTGGCGCCGCCGCCGATCCCCGATGCGGCCCTGGTGGGCCTGCGGCGCGGCGCCACCCCGGAGGAGGTGTACCGGCGCCCGTTCGCCACCATCTACGCCCACCTCGCCGGGGGCGAGGCCCTCACCGAGGCGGTGGAGCGCGGCCAGACGCGGCTGGAGGAGGTCGTCGAGGCCGACCTGCAGCAGACCTACGCCCATGCGGTGCAGGCGGCCATGGAGGCCCTGGAGGTCGCCGAGGACGACCAGCCGCAATTCTGGCGGCGCGTGCTCATGGGCGAGGAGAGCTGCGCCCTGTGCGTGATCGCCTCCACCCAGCGCTACCGGGTCGAAGACCTGAACCCGGTCCACCCCGGCTGCGACTGCGAGGTCCGCCCCCTGTTCGGCGGCGACCCCGGCCAGGTGATCGACCCTGACCTGCTGGATCGGGTGCACGCCTCGGTGGAGGAGCTGACCGGCGAATCCGACCGGGGCGGCCGCGCCACCGACTACCGGCAGCTGATGGTGCGAATGACCCGCGAGCACGGCGAACTAGGGCCGATGCTCGTGCGCCCGCGCGACAACTTCACCAGCGCGGACGACCTGTAAGCGCCCGGCCCCGCAACGGGGCGGGCGGATCCCGGAACGGGAGAACCCTTTGAGTGAAAACGAGTCCGCCGGCGCACCCGAAACGGGGGCCGAGGGCGGCGAAACCACCACGACAACCTCGACCGAGGCGCCTGCCCAGCAGCGGGAGTCCGAGGGCGGGTTCGACGCCACCCCGTGGCAGGAGCTCGCCGAGGAGACCGGGCTGTCTCCGACGCAGATCCGCAAACGGCTGGAGCACGCCCGCACGTGGGAGCAGCGCGCCAAGGACAACAAGTCGGCGGCTGACGAGAAGCAGACGCTGCAGCAGCAGGTCGACGAGCTGCGCGATCAGATGACCCAGCGCGACCTGGCCGATGTCGAACGCAACGGCAAGCTGGCGATGACGCAGGTCGAGAGTCAGCTCGCTGAGCGCGGGATCAAGCCCGAGGACGCCAAGGATCTGCTCTCCCAGATCGACCCGACGCGGCTGCTGGCTGACGGCGACGTCGACACCAAGGCCGTGAAGAAGCTCGCCGAGTCGCTGACGAAGGTCGCGGGCCGGGCCACACCCGACCTCGACCAGGGCCAGCGCGGAGGCGACGGCCCCACTGACATGAACAACTGGATCCGGCGCAAGTCCGGACGCCCCTGACTGACAACCACGCCAGCGGCACGGAGCCCGCTGCGCTGGGCAAATGGAGGTAAACCGTGCCGTATGACAACGTGACCAGCCGCTCGGATGCCGAGTCGCTCATCCCTGAAGAGGTCTCCCGGGAGATGCTGGGCAAGGCCGTGGAGGACTCCGCGGTGCTGCAGCTGTTCCGGTCGATCCCGGTCTCCCGTAAGAGTGTGCGGTTCCCGATCCTCTCGGCGCTGCCGGTGGCCTACTGGGTCAACGGCGACACCGGTCTCAAGCAGACCACCGAGATGGCGTGGACGAACAAGCACCTGCAGATCGAGGAGATCGCCACGATCATGCCGGTGCCCGAGAACGTGTTCGAGGACATCGAGGTCAACGTCTGGGACCAGGCCGAGCCCTACATCCGCGAGGCGTTCGCCCGGGCCCTGGACGACGCCGTGTTCTTCGGGTCCAACGCGCCCGCCAGCTTCCCCACCAACGTGGTGGCCGCGGCCACTGCGGCCGGCAACACGGTGGCCGAGGGGACCGCGACCGCGGCCGAGGGCGGGTTCATGGGCGACCTGGACAACCTCCTCGCCGAGGTGGAGGAGGACGGGTTCGACGTCTCCGGGTACGTCGCCGCCCGGTCGGTGCGCCGCAACCTGCGGGCAGCCCGCGACACCAGCGGGCAGCGGACCGACGTGGGGCGCGTCAACGGGGACCTGTCCTCGATCGACGGCGCCCCCGTGTACTACCCGATGCGCGGCCTGTGGCCGACCGGCGGCGCCGCGGGCTCCAATGTCCGCATGATCGCCGGCGACTGGATGGGCCAGTACGTGGTCGGGGTCCGCCAGGACATCACGTTCAAGCAGCTCGACCAGGCAGTCATCCAGGACAACACCGGCGCGATCGTCTACAACCTGGCACAGCAGGACATGATCGCGCTGCGGGTGAAGTTCCGGGTGGGCTGGCAGGTCGCCAACACCATCAACAACGACCAGCCGGCCGAGGCCAGCCGCTACCCGGCTGCGGTCCTGACCTACTGACAGGAGGTGTGACCATGGCAGACACCGCACCGCTGCAGCGGGTCCTGACCGCCGGGGTTCCAGCCGTGTCCACCGCCGGCGACGACGAGGACACCGTGATCGCCCAGGCCCCGTTCGATTGCACCGTCGTGGCGGTGGAATACGTGCCCGAGGCCGCGATAACGGGGGCCGACGGCAACAGCCGGGCCGTGAGCGTGGTGAACAAGGGGGCCGACGGGGCCGGGGCGACCGAGGTCGCCGCGCTGGAGTTCGCGTCGGGCACTGACGCCTCCGCCAACGACGAAACCGCGCTGGCCCTGTCGGGGACCGCGGCCGATGCGGACCTGGACGGGGGCGACACGCTGCAGTGGCGGTCGCTCGCCGTCGGGACCGGGATGGCCGACCCGGGCGGGCTGGTGCGCGTGACCGTGGAACGCCGATAGGAGGACGCTGTGACGGAGAAGAGCAAGGTCGTCCCGATCGCCGACGGGGTCGAGCACGGGTTCTACGGGGACGCGCGCGAGGACGACCCCAACCACCAGTACACCGTGGCCGGGCAGGCGGGGGCCACCGCGAAGGTCACCGACGCGCCCGCCGCGACCAAACCCAAGGAGACCAAGCGCTCCGAGGGCAAGCAGTAGCAGGGGGTGCGCGGTGGCCGACTTCGCCGACGTGCAGGACGTGCGCGACCGGTGGGAGGGCGACATCCCCTCGGGCTCGGATCTGGAGGCGCGGGTCCAGGTGCGCCTGGACGACGCCGAGGCGATCCTGATCCAGCACGCCGGCGATGTTCAGGCCCGCATCGACGCAGGGAAGACCACTGCGCACCTGGTCAAGGTCGTGCTGTGCGACATGATCCTGCGGCTGCTGCGCAACGCGAGCGGCATCACCCAGGAATCCGCGGGCCCGTTCAGCCGCAGTTTCGACGCGGCCGTGGCCTCGGGCAAGCTCTTCCTGATCCGGGAGGACCGGCGCCGGCTGGGAATGAAGGGGCAGGCGGGGTCGGTGTCGCTGTCGGAGGCCGACGACGCCCTGGCGTGCCCGCTGCGCCCCAACGGCGACCAGGTGGGGTGGATCGCGTGAGCGCCTTCACCCACCCGGTCGCGGTCACGGTGAAGCGGTCGGGTGGCAAGGACCGCTACGGCGATCCGCTGCCGGGGCCGCCGCCGCACACCGTGGAGGGCTGCGCCGTCTACCCGCGCACCTCCACGGAGACCGCGACCGGAGGGACCACGGTCATCACCGGCCGCACCCTGCTCGCGCCGATCGGCGCCGACATCCTCCCCGAGGACCAGATCACGCTGCCCGACGGCACCGTGTGGTCGGTGGAGGGCGACGTTGGGCCGTGGTCGTCCCCGTTCACGGGGTGGTCGCCGGGCCTGGAAGTCAACCTGGAGCGCGTGAAGGGGGCCTGATGTCGTTTCGTCCGCGCTACAGCCAGGACATCCGCAAGACCCGCAAGCTCATGAAGTCCAAGGAGCTGCAGGCGCTGCTGGTGCGCGTTACTGAGTCGGTCGGCCGCCCCTACGCCGAGTCGATTTCGCCACATGAGAGCGGAGAGTACCGGTCGGCGTTTCGGGTGAGCGGCGAAGTGGAGGCCGACCGCGCCCAGGCCCGGCTGGAGAACACCTCCGACCACGCCGTCCCGGTGGAGATCAAGCACCGGGTGCTGGCGCGCACCGTCGACCGGTTGGAGGGCACCGGTGGCTGACCTGCCGGTGTTCGTCGATGCCGAGGACGCGGTCATGGACGCCGTCACCGACATCGCTCCAGCGGAGTCCTGGACGGGAACCACCCTGCAGGGGAGTCTGCCGCGGATCCGGGTGCGGCGGGTGGGTGGCGACGACGACGGCCACACCGACCGGGCGCGGGTGGTGGTGTCGGTCTATGCCGCCACCACCTCCCAAGCCAAGATGCTGGCCGCGCGCGTGCGCCAGCGGCTGACCTCCGGGCCGTCGTCGGTGGCCGCGGGGGTGCTCGACAAGGCCGCCACCGAAGCCGGCCCGCAGGACGCGCCGACGGCCGATTCCGACAACGTCCGCTGCCGCGAGGCGATCTACCGCGTGTACCTGCGGCGCTAACAACCATCGACCAAACCATCCGGCCCCGGCTTCGTCGGGGCTTTTGCATGCCTGGAGGCTGCCATGGCCGGGACCGTCTACGACGACCTGAAGTCCAAGAAGACCGAGCTGGTCAGGAAGGCGCTGGACGGGTCCGCGTTCCTCGCCCCGATCAGCTCCGACCCCATCGACGTGCTGACCGACCCGACGGACATGCTGCTGGCGGCGCTGCCGGAGGGATACGACGACCTGGGCTACGTCTCCACCGACGGGTTCAGCTTCGGGCGGGAGGTGGAGCAGGCCGACATCCGCGCGCACGGCGCCACCGACGCGGTGCGCTCCGACATCACCGCCGACTCCTCCACGCTGACGGTGCAGTGCATCGAGACCAAGCTCAACACGATCGGTCTGTACACCGGCGCCGACGTCAGTGCGCTGGAGGCCGACGCCACCAGCGGCGAGCTGGTCATCGACAAGCCGTCCCGGCCGCGCGGGCAGTACTACCGGCTGCTGAAGGTGTCGGTGGACCTGGGCGACGACGGTGAGATCTACATTGCCCGGTTCTTCCCGCGGGCCAAGGTCACCAACTTCGACGAGCAGGCGTTCACCTCCGATGGTGAGACGCCGATCACCTGGCCGGTCACCCTGACCGCGTTCACCGACTCCACCCTCGGCTTCTCCGAGCGCTGGCTGTTCGGCGGGCCCGGGTGGACCGCGCTGCTGACCGACATGGGCATCACCCAGGCCACCCCGTAAGGAGAGCAGGCATGGCACCAAGCAAGAAGTACACGGTCTTCGTGTCGCCGGACGGCCGCCACGAGCAGGTCGTGGGCTCCAAGCACCGTGAGAAGCAGCTGCGGTTCGAGGGCTGGAAGCCCAAGCAGGAGCCGGCACCCAAGACCGCACCCAAGACCGAGCCCCCCAAGGAGCCGACCAAGTGAGCAAGAAGGGCGCGCCGCGCCGATACTCCATCGCCCGCTACGTCAGCGAGGCCACCCGCGAGCCGTTCGACCTGGAGCTCAGCGACGAGACCGTGGTGAAGATCCCCCAGCCCACCACCGCGGAGATGGACGGGATCGCGTCGGTCGCCTCGACGCGGGAGGTTCTGGACCGGCTCGCCGAGACCCCCGAGGACGCCGAGAAGGTCTATGCCGAACTGGCTGACGCCCCCGCCGGCGCGGTGATGGCCCTGGTGAAGGACATTCGAGAGCACTTCGGCCTGGGGGGATAGAGCGCCTCGTCTACCTCCTGGAGAGGTATGGCGGGGCGATCAGGGCGTCGCTGGCCCACCACTACCCGGGTGTGGACATGCTGGCCTTCTTTCGGGGGGATTTGGCCTGCGACGCCCTGCTGGACTACATCGACCATCTGCCCTCTGATTCGGCGTTTCACGCGGCTATCGCCGAGGACGAGGAGTACGCGGAGATGGTGCTCGCCGAGTACGGCGACACCCCGCCGGGCCCGCCCCGGCTGACCGAGTTCGGCCCGGAGGTGCGGGCGCTGGCGACGGTGGTCGACAAGCTGTCGCACCTGATCTCGATCCAGATCGCGCGGGCGGGCAAGTCGCCGCCGCGCATGGACAACTACCCGCGCCCGGTGACCGCCCTGGAGAAGGTGCGCCGCCGGCGCCGGTTTGAAGCCCACGAGAATTTGACGGCCCGGCTGCTGCGGGGTCGCGGAGCGAACGCGAGGGGGTGACCTCGCGTGGCCGACTATCAGTCCGGGTCCGCCTGGATCCCGGTGAAGCCGGACTTCAAGGGCTTCCACAAGTCGATTGCCGCCGAGTTCGGCAAGCTCACGCCGGTCGTGCGCAAGCTCGGGCAGGATATGGGCGCCCGTTTCGCCGACGGGGTGCGCGGCGGGCTGGGTGCGCCCGTCCAGGACGCGGTCCGGGAGGACACGGCGGCCCAGCGGCGTCAGGCGCCTCGTGACGCCGCGCAGGTGGCGTCGGCCTTCGCTGGCGGCCTCAAGCGGACGCTGCGCGGCGAGTTGCAGGCCATGCCGCGCGCGACGGTCACGGTCGAGGCCGACACGGCGGCGGCCCGCACATCCCTCGCCAGCACGCGGGCGCAGGTGGACCGGCTGGACGGGCGCACCGCCCGGGTGAATGTCGACGCCGCCCCGGCCATCGCCGGGTTCGGGGCGCTGGCGATCGCTGCGGGTGCGGCCGCCGCAGTGCCTGTCGGGGCGACTCTGGCGGCGGGCCTGGGGGCGTTGTCGGCGCCGCTGGCGGCGGCCGGCGCCGGGTTCGGGGCGCTGGGTCTGGTGGCGGTGCCCGCGATCACCGGCATCTCCGAGGCGCTGAAGCTGCAGGAGCAGGCCGCCAACGGATCCGCGGCCGCCGCCGAGCAGTACGCCGCAGCGTTGGCGGAAATGTCGCCGGCCGCCCGCACGCTGATGGGCGACTGGCAGGGCCTGACCCGGGAGTTCACTGCGTGGCGCAAGTCGGTGGAGGCCCCGGTTCTGGGAATCTTCTCCGACGGGATCAACCTGCTGTCGGGGCGGTTCGAGTCGCTGACGCCGCTGGTGCGGTCGTCGGCGGGTGCGGTGCGCGGCCTGATCTCCGACATGGACGCCGCCCTCTCCAGCCCGTTCTGGGAGCAGTTGGGGCGCGATGTCACGGCCGCGGCGCCCGGGGCGATCACCAGTTTCGGGCGCATCGGCGGGTCGGTGGCCACCGGCCTGGCGGGCATCGTGTCGGCGTTCCTGCCTTATGCGCCCACGATCCTGGGGTTCGTCGAGGACATCGCCGCCGGCTTCGCGTCCTGGGGCAAGGGGCTGGGCGGTTCGCCGGCGTTCGCCGCGTTCCTGGAGTATGTGCGCGAGGTCGCCCCCTCGGTCCGCGACCTCTTCAAGTCGCTGGGGCCCGCAGTGGCCAACGTGCTGACCGCGCTCGCACCCTTGGGCCCCGTCGTACTGAAGGTCGCCACAGCTTTCGCCGACATGATCGCGGCCGTGCCCCCCGGGGTGATCACCGCCCTGGCGGGGGCGCTGCTCGCGGTCGGTGTCGCGATCAAGGTGGTCGCGGCCGGGTCGGCACTGGCCGCCATCGCCAACCCGGTCGGGCTGATCGTCGTCGGTATCGTCGCGCTGGTCGCGGCCCTGGTGTGGGCCTACCACCGGTTCGACGCGTTCCGCGAGATCGTGCAGAGCGCGTTCGCGGCGATCTCGCGCGCCGCCCAGTGGGTGTGGGCCAACTTCCTCCAGCCGATCTTCGCCAGCCTCGTCGAGGCCATCCAGACCCACATCATCCCCGCGGTCATGAAGATGTGGCGCGACGTCTTCCTGCCGGCGTTCCGCGAGATCGGCGCCGTCGTGCAGTGGGCGTGGCAAAACGTCATCCAGCCCGCACTGCTGCTCTACGTCCAGTACGTGCAGAAAATCCTGATTCCGGCGGTCCTCTTCCTCTGGAAATGGGTGATCGTCCCCGCGTTCTACGCGATCGCGACGGTCATCGGGTTCGTGTGGACGACCATCATCAAGCCCGTTTTCAAGGTGCTGTGGTGGACGATCAAGAACGTTCTGATCCCGGTTGTGCTGTTCCTTTGGCGGAACGTGATCGTCCCCGCGTGGAAGGGCATCGCCGCGGCGGTCAAATTCGCGTGGAACACCATCATCAAGCCCATCTGGGCGGGGATCCGCGCCTACATCAACAAGGTGCTGCGCCCCGTGTTCATGTTCCTGTGGCGCAAGGTCATCATGCCGGTCTGGAAGGGCATCCGCCTGGCGATCTCGGTTGCCTGGGCGCTGATCAAGAAGATCTGGGCGGGGATCCGCGCCTACATCCGCGGAGTACTCGCCCCCGTGTTCCGGTGGATCTGGAACAACGTGATCAAACCCGCGTGGCGCGGCATCGGAAACACCATCAAATGGGTGTGGAACAAAGTCATTCGGCCCGCATTCAACTCCCTGAAATCCGGAGTCCAGGCCGTGCGCAAGGCCTTCGGGTCGGCAGTCGACGGAATCAAGAAGGCGTGGGCGCGCATCAAAGCCGCCACCAAGGGCCCCATCAACTTCGTAATCCAGACCGTGTACATGGACGGCATCCGATCCCTGGCCGGCAAGGTGCTGGGCGCGGTCGGAGTGAAGAAGAACCCGCTGCCCAGCTTCTCCAAGATCGCCACCGGCGGTGTGTGGGAGGGCCCGGGCCAGGTGGCCCGCTACGCCGGCGGCGGGGTCATGCCCGGCTACACCCCGGGCCGCGACGTGCACCGGTTCGTCTCGCCCACCGGCGGAGGACTGGAGCTCTCCGGCGGGGAGGCGATCCTGCGCCCGGAGGTGACCCGGGTGCTGGGCGCCTCCATGATCCACGACGTCAACGCCCTCGCGCGCCAGGGCGGCACCACCGCGGTCAAGCGGCGCTTCGAGCAGTCGCAGGGATTCGCCCGCGGCGGGGTGTGGCAGGCCCCCACCCAGTCGTTCGCGCGCGGCGGCATCATGTCGGCGCTGAGCAACTCCTGGGACTGGGTCGAGGGCAAAGCCGACCAGATCTCAGGGGCCGCCAAGAAGTGGTTCCTGGACAAGCTCGGCCTGGACTCGCTGCTGGGCGCGATCCCCGACGGCGGGTTCATGACCCGCTTCGCCAAGGGCCTGTTCCGCGAGCTCCTGGTCCCCAAGATCGGCGACCTGGTCAACAAGAAGGACGAGGAGTTCGGGGGCTCCTCCGACGCCGTGGTCCGGGTGGCGATGAAATACGCCAAGAACCCGGGCCTGGTCGGCGGAGACTTCAACAACAAGTTCCAGCGGGCGTTCGGAATGGCCGGCCAGCCCTGGTGCGCCATGTTCGTCAGCGAGGTCATCAAAGAAGCGAAGGCGTCGAAGAAGTACAACAACATCTGGGGGGCGCACTCGCGGTCCTTCCGCGACGGGCTGCCGCACGGGTCGGCGTCCAACGCCAAGCCGGGGTGGATCGCGACATATGGGTCCGAGCCCAGCCACATCAACATCATCGCCAAGCGCAAGGGCGGACAGAACTACACCATCGGCGGAAACGAGTCCAACGCGGTTCGGGGGCCGCGGGTGTACGGGCCGGCGACCGACATCATGAAGCCGAAGTTCGCGCGCGGCGGTGTGGTGGACCCGCGGGTGCTGCGCCAGGACTACGGCACCAACCGGCGCACGACCACCCCGGTGCAGACCCAGTTCCTGCGTTCGGCGTTCGGACTGCCGGCCTACGCCGCGGGCGGGTGGGTGCGCGGATGGGGCGGCCTCGACCGCAACCTGATCGCCGCGACGGCCGGCGAGTTCGTGGTGCGCGAGCCGGTCGCCCGCGACAACGCCGCGCTGCTGGAGGCGCTGAACTCCGGCCAGCAGCTCTCCGACATCCTCGCCGCGACCGGCGGGCCGCGGGGCATGTCCGCAACGCAGCAGCAGGCGCTGGCCGCAGTGGCGCGCCGCGCCTCCGAGAGCGGCGGCGGGGTCTCGGCGGAGCTGCACCTGCACAACGGCGAAGCCACCGTCAGGGAGGCGTTCCGCCAGCTCAACTACGAGTCGTCGAAGCTGCAACTCGGCGGGAAGTACCGGAGGTGAGCGTGGCCGAACTCCTGGAAGGCCAGTGGGAGCTCGGCGGGCTGGTGTTCGGCCGCGCCCAACCCGTCGAGGTCACCCGCTTCGAGATCCCCGGGGCCGACATCAGCTCCGCCGACCTGGAGATCCCGGGGGAGGACGGGCGCCGATTCGGCTACGACTACCGCGGCGGCCTGTCCCTGCAGTTCGAGATGGCCGTCAACGCCGAAGACGGCTCCACCGCCCGGGCGGCCTGGAACGCGCTGGCGAACCGGTGGCGCAACCCGGCCGTCCGCCACACCCCCCGAGCGGTCGAACCGCTGCGGATCCGCGACTACGGCATGGACACCGTCGTGGTCTATGGCCGCCCCCGGGAGTTCGACGCCGCCGACACATCCCTTCTGGACCGGGGCACCGCGGCACTGACGGGCGCGTTCGTCACCGCCGACGACCGGTTCTACTCCGACATCGAGCACACCATCACCCTGGACCTGCTGCCACTGATCGGCGACGGCCTGATCCTCCCCTTCACCCTCCCGGCCGTCCTGACCCCGCTGGGCGACTCCGACTCCGCCCAGGTAGACAACGCGGGCGACGTGGACACTTGGCCGGTCATCACCTTCTCGGGCCCGGTGACCAACCCCGGGGTGCGGCTGGCCGCGACAGGCGCGGAGTTGCGACTCCTCACCACGCTCGCGTTCGACCAGACCGCCACCCTCGACACCCGGCCGTGGGCGCGCACCGCCCGCCGCTCTGACGGGGCATCGCTCGCCGGCGCCCTGTCGGGGCCGCGGATGGGCGAGTTCTCGATGCCGCCCGGCGCCACCGAGGTGGCGTTCCGGGGCCAGGACCCCACCGGGGCCGCCCGGTGCACGATCCGCTGGCGCGACGCCAGATCAACCCCCTGAGGAGGGCGTGTGACGTTTCAGGAGGCGGCGTTCGTCGACGGCGGCCCCATCAACGGGACGCTGCTGCGGCGCCAGTACGAGTCCTCGACCCGCTCCGGACAGGGGGTGGTGGAGTCCACCGACCTTCGGGTACTGGAGCTGGCGGTGCCCGCCGACGGGTTCCGCATCACCTCCGGGGCCGCGGCGATCCCCGGCACAGTCACCGCGTTCGACGGTTCCTACTACGCGCTGAACATCGGCGACCACACCGTCCCCGGTGTGGCGGGCACCGGTTCGGAGGGGCCCCGATCGGACATGGTCGTCGCCTCCTTCAACCCCTCGACCATGTTCATCGAGCCCGACATCATCACCGACGTCGACCCCGACGCGACCGCCGTCCCGCCGTCTTACCTGGCCGGGACCGCGGCGATCCCGCTCGCCCGCATCGACTGGCCGGTCTCGACCGGCACCATCACCCAGGACATGATCGTCGACCTGCGGCAGATGCTGCAGGAGCGCAGCGAGCGGGTGCTGCGGGTGCAGCGGGGCATCGACCCGGTCGAGTACCTCGGCAACATCCAGGACCCCGACTGGGAGAACGCCCCGGACGTCGTGTGGCCCGACGTGGTCATCCCCGCCTGGGCGACCCAGGTGCAGGTGGTGGCTCACTGGATGAACATGGGCCAGTTCTCCGCCGACCTGGCGGGTGGCGGCGGGTCCACTGACGCGCGCGGCCGCGGCCGCGTCGCCCTGGGGTATGGAACCGGAGGCGGCCCTACCGACATCCAGACCGACTACATCGCCTACAACTTCAACCTCAACACCTCCAACGGCGAGAGGCGCAGCTTCGGCCTGGCCGACCAGCAGATGATCCCCGCGGAGATGCGCGGACAGCTGTGCAACCTGCGGCTGCAGGTTTCGGGCACCGTCGGCGTCCGCGGCCGCCTGGCGTGCGACGAGTGGTCGACCTTCTACGTCGACCTGAACTTCCTCGAGCGCCCGGCGATGGACGTGACCTGATGCTCGTCGGAGCATCCTCGGCAGGCGACTGGACCGACACGGTCACGGTCGGCGTGCCCGCCGGCGTGGCCGACGGCGACCGCCTCATCCTGATGGCGACCGCCAACGACTTCCGGGCCATCACCCCGCCGCCCGGGTGGGCCCTGGTGCTGGAGTCTCTGTTCGAGGGCAACGGGGTCGGGAACTGGGTGTATGAGCGCGAAGCCTCCAGCGAGCCCGCGGACTACACGGTGTCCTTCGACGGCGTGCACTGGCATTTCGCCGCGATCGCCGCGTTCCGCGATGTCGGCGCGGTCGCCGGCTCAGCGCACACCAACACCTCCGACGTCACCACGATCGACCTTCCCAGTGTGGAGGCCGACCCCGGCGACACGCTGCTGGCGTTCGGGTTCCACTGGGACACAGCAACGACCGCCTGGGACGCGGCGCTGGAGGAGGTGGTGGCGCTGCCGCGGGCGATCGTCGCCGCCATGACGCCGACCTCGGTGAGCCCGACCCCCTCCTACACGCTGACCTCCGACACCCTCGGTGTGATGGGTGCGACCGCGATCGTGCTGCCCTCCACCGCGGAACCGGAGCCCGAACCCGAGGCCGCGACGCCGAGCGCGCGCGCCGAGGTCCAGGCCCGCAAACCGCCGCAGTGGCGCTACCACGCGATGAACCTCCCCACCCGGGAATGGATCCACCGGGACCTGCCGCTGAGCGACGTCCGGCTGTCGCCGGCCATCAGCGGGCCCTACGCGTTGTCCGCGAGCATCGAGCCGGACTGGCCCGACCTCAAGGACGCGTCCGGGAACCTGGTGCTGCAGGAATGGCAGACGCTGATCCTCGTCGAGCACGGCGACATCCTCCGCGGCGGCGGCATCATCACCTCCACCGACACCACGGGCCCGAACCTGCAGATCGAAGCAGCCGGATTCAGCTCCTACCCGGAGTCGCAACCGCTCGTTGAGACCCTCTCCTGGGGCGGGCCCTCCGCGGGATCCAGCGGCCACGGCGTGGAGGTGCTCGACGTCGTGCGCGCCCTGTGGGCACACGCCCAGTCGCTTCCGGGCGGCAACCTCAGCGTGGCCCTTGACGGCACCACCACCCCCTACTACCTGGGGTACTGGCGAAATGCCCGCAAGCAGCCCACCGCTGACGAGCCGGACCCGCCGGCGTCGGAGGTCGAGGACGAGATCCCGATCAACCGGGTGTGGACGGTCGCCGACCGGAAGCCGTCCGCGGCCACCGGCAAGAGCGTGCACTGGGACTACGAGGTCCCGCACTACGAGAACGTCGAGATCGGATCCCAGATCGGCGAGTACGCCTCCGAGGTCCCCTTCGACTACCGCGAGGTCTACGCCTGGTCGGATTCCGGCAAGTCGGACGTGGAACTGCGCATCGAGTTCGGGTACCCGCGCCTGGGCGGGCGCCGGCCGAACCTGGCGTTCATCGAGGGCGACAACATCACCGATGTGGTGGCTGTGCGCCGCGACGGCGGCGAATACGCCAACGTGGTGATCGCCCGCGGCGCCGGTGAGGGTTCCAAGCAGCTGCGCGCGACCGCGAGCATCCCCGACGGCCGATTGCGGCGGGCGGTGTCGATCGAGCATTCCGACGTCACCAGCAAGGCGGCGCTGAAGGCGCTGGCGAACGCTGAGCTCGCCCGGTCCACTCGCTTGGACGACATCGCGGGCTTCGTGGTGGATGCGACCCACTCGAACGCTCCGGCCGGCAGCTTCTCCCCGGGAGACGACGTGTTCGTGCAGACCCACGTGGGCTGGCGGGAGCTGGCCCTGTGGGTGCGAATCACAAGCTTCGACTACGAGCCGGGCAGCGGGCTGATCAGCGTGACGTGCGCCCGATCGGATTCCTTCGACTACACGGGCGGGGGCTACTGAGTGGTGGACAGCCAGACCAAGCAGCAGATCCAGCGGCTGTCGCGGATGATGCTGGAGCAGCAGCGCCAGATCGAGTCGCTGAAGGCGGGGGCGCGCACACCCCAGCTGTCGCGGTCGTCGATCGACCGTGGTGCGCTGGAGGTGCGCGACGGTGCGGGGGCGACGCGTGCGCGCATCGGGTGGCTGCCGGATGGCACGGTGGGCATGGTCACCGAGGGCGGCGACCCCGTGTCCGCGCCGACCGCCCCGTCGGTGGTCCCGGTCATCGGGGGGCTGCGCGTCACCTGGGACGGCGCCCTGGCCAACGACGTGGCGCTGCCGGGGGATTTCGACCACCTCGCCGTCCACGTCAGCACCAGCTCGGGTTTCACCCCGAGCGCGGCCACCTACCAGGGCACGATCCGGCGTGCGGGCGACGGCGGCATGCTGCCCGTGATCCCGCTGCCCTACGTCGAGCACTATGTGGTGCTGGTGCCGGTCACGACCGGCGGCATCCAGGGCGACCCCAGTCCGGAGGTGGCGGCGACACCCCTGCAGGTGGAGGGGCCGGACCTGGTCGCGGGCAGTGTGACGGCGCCGATCATCGCCGGCGGGGCGGTCACCGCCGACAAGCTTGAGGCGATCCTGGTGCTGGCGTCCACGATCGTGGGCGGCATCCCGGGCGGCGCCCGGGTGGAGCTGGACCAGGACGGGCTGCGCGGCTACGACGACACCAACACGCTGATCTTCGCGATCGACTCCGCGGGTAACGCCGTGTTCTCCGGCGACATCACCGGCTCCACCATCTCCGGATCCGTCATCGAGATCGGTGAGGACGCGCCGGGCTCGAACTACGGTGTCATCGAGGAGACCGTAGACGGCGTGGTGCGCACCCGCGTGTCGTCGATGTCGGGGGCGCGCGCGCAGATCGCGGCGTTCGACGATCAGGCGGAGTTCTCGGCGTGGGGCGACGACGCGGACCCCAGCACGCCCGCCGGCGGGGTCCTCGCCGACCCCAATGAGGCCAGTTTCGCGCTGTACTCGGACTCGTCGCTGGCTGCCGGCGCGCCGTATGTCTCGATGAGCGCCACCAGCGGGGAGGCGTTCTCCCGGCATCAGGCGCCGAACGGGTCGCGGGTGCAGATCAGCGCCTCCGACGCCCACACGGAGGTGTCGGTGACCCCGCAGGATTCTGTGGCGGAGCCCGCGATCACCGTGCCCGGGTCCTTGTATTCGTTCCGCAGCTCCACCGGGGAGATTCCGCGGGTGACGGTGCAGTCGCCGCGGGTGGACACCGGGCCGGGTGCCGGGCTGCGGTCGCTTTTCTTCCTCGACGGCACCACGTCGACACGCGACTACGCCCGCGCGGAGCTGTATGCCCGCCGGATCGTGCTGTCCTCCGACTACGACGGGATCACCGAGGCGACGTCGACCGAGCCCGGGGTGCTGTTCCTGGACCCCACCCACTCGGTGGCCTCGGAGCGGCACGCCCCGAAGACCACGGCGATGGTGTCGCAACCGACCGCGACCGGCACCGGCGACTGGGTGGATTTCACGTCGGGCCAGTTCCCGTCCCTGGCGTTCACCGCCCCCTGGTCGGGCCGCGTCAAAGTGGTGATTCAGATGTGCGGCTACAACTACGGCAGCACCAACGCCACGCTCGCGACCGGATTCCGCCTGTCCGGTGCGGGGACGCTCGCCGCGGACCTCAAACGCTCGGCGATGGTCCGCTGCGTGATGTCGGACGTGTCCTCCCGCGGGTCGGCGGGCCGCACCGCCACCGCCACCGCCTACCTGCAACTCGCGGGCAACGCGAACTACACGCTCACCCCCACGTGGCGCACGAGCACCACCTACGACTGGTCCCGCACGGACGCCTCCGGAGGCGACCTGTCGCAGGCCTACGACCTGCTGTATCCCAATGACATCACCGTCGAGCCCATGATGTGAGGACGGCCATGGCCAAGAGCGAGCACGGGCGGCGGCTGCCCAGCCCGATAGGGGCCGTCCGGCGCGGCGGGCGGCCGCGTCCGCCGAGGATGCCCGAAGTCGTGAGTAGTGACACCGCCCCCGGGGTGCCGCTGGATTACGCCGCGCTGGATGCGGCGCACCGCAAGAAGCACGGCACCGAGGAGTTGCCGCGCCGCGACGACACCGCCGACTACATGGCGCGAAGAGTGGTGTGACGATCGAAGGGGTGGGCGTGGGTGGTCTCGTCGAGCTGGTGCCGGTCCTGGAGTTGGGGGCGACGGGGCTGGTGTCGCTGGGGGTCGTGCTGATCGCCACCGGCCGTCTGGTGCCTGCCCGCACGGTGGACCGGATCGTGGCGGCCCGCGACGAGATCATCGTCCAGCAGCGGGCGACGATAGAGCGCCAGCAGTCGGTGATCCAGGTCCGCGACGAGCAGGTGGGGGCGCTGGTGGAGCAGGGCCAGACGTCCGCGCGGGCTCTGGAGGCTTTGCGGCGGGCGGGGGAGGGGGCCGGATGAGGTGGCTGGGCTGGTGCCGCCATCGTGCCCCGGACCCGCCGGTAAGTGAGGAGGAGGCGCGTGCGGCGCGGGTGCGCGCCGAGGGTGATATGGCTGCTGCGGTTGGCCGGGACCCGGTTGTGCGTGATGTGGTGCGGCGCCTGGCGGCGCAGCGGGAGCAGAACCATTTCGGGCCGGTGATCTGGCGCGCGTTGCGGGGTGAGAGTGATGGGTGAGGTGGCCAACGTGCTCGCAGGGCTGACGGCGCTGCTGCTGTGGGTTTTCGCGGCGGACTACTGCCGGGTGCGGCCGTGGCGCAATCCCGGCGGCCGGCTGGTGCTGGTCGTGACCCTCACCCTCGCGGTGGTCATGTCGTTCATATCGGCGCGGCTGTGTTTCGGCGCGTTCGCGTTCCACGAGGTGGTGCGGATCGTCGTGTACGGCGCCGCGATGGCCGCTGTCGTCTGCGTGTGGGTGGCGTTCCGCCGCGCCCAGTCCCGCGCCCGCGCCCGCGCGCGTGAGCGGGGCCGCCACCGCCCCTGACCCGATTTCTCCACGTATGCCCGCCATGTGCGGGCTTTTCTTATGCCAGGAGGCAACTGTGTCGTTCATCTCCGATCTCTACTCGCGCGTGCGCTACCTGCTGCGGTACCGCCGCAACCCGGCCATGTACGTCGCCGTCGGCGTCGTGGTCCTGCTGACTGCGTGGCGCGTCGCGAACGGCATGCCCATCGAGGACGCGCTCACCGAGAACTACGTCGAGAAGATGCTGATCCTCGCCGGCGGCGTCCTCACCCGCCTGCAGGTGTTCAGCCCGGAGGCGGTGGAGGACCTGTTCGCATCCCGCGAGGCCGACGCGGTCGCCGGCCACGGCGATGCCGAGGACTTCGAGGACTTCGACGACTCCGAGGACGCGGGGGTCGTCTGACATGGCGCCGGTGATCGAGTCGGCCGCGACGGTCGGCATCCCCTCCTCGATCGGGTCGTATGGGCGGCCGCGGTCGGGGGTCGTGGTGCACTACGTGGGTTCGTCGCACGTGTCCCGCGGGTCGCACGCGTCCTGCCGCGCGCAGGTGCGGGGCTGGCACTCCTACCACCGCAACGGCAACGGGTGGGCCGGGCTGGGTTACCACTTCTGCGTCTGCCACCACGGCATCGTGATGACCGGCCGCGGCCTCAACCGTGTGGGTGCGCACGCGCCGGGCGCCAACGCGAGCCACGTCGGTGTGCTCATCATGCTCGGCGGGTCGCAGCGGCCCACGGCCAACCAGCTCAAGGGGTTCCGGGAGTTCCGGTCCTGGCTCGGCCGCAAGGGCGTCCGCTCCAGCAACGTCACCCCTCACTCCCGGTGGATCAGCACCAGCTGCCCCGGCAACCACCTGCGGTCCCGCGTCTCCTCCAACTCGTGGGGGGCGGGCGGCACCATTCCCAGCACCGGAGGATCCTCCGGCGGCGGAGCGAGCACGGAGGACGATGAGATGTCTCTGATCAACCTGCGCAAGGGCGACGGAAAGAAGAACGGCCGCAGGGAGCACGTCATCGCGCTCCAGGGCCTGATCCTCAAGGCGGGCGGCAGCCTCCCCGAGTATGGGACCGACGGCGACTACGGCGACGAGACCGCCGAAGGGCTGCGGAAGGTCCGCAAGTCCGTCGGCAGTGCGGCGAAGAAGGGGTGGGGCAACCGGGTCAGCGGCCACGCCTACGCCCAGCTGATGCAGGCCGTCGCCAAGCGGCAGGACTGACGCGCCACCTCGCACGCGAGCGCGCCCCGCTCTCCTTCGGGAGGGCGGGGCTTTTTCGTGTGTCCGGCCTCAGCGCTTCCGCCACGATTGGGGCTGCTCGGGGGAGTAGTACTCGGTCTCGCCTTGGGCGATGACGGGCACCTGCACGTACACCTGCCCTTCGACGCGGGTGATCTGGGAGACGGGCGCGTCGGTGACCTGCCACCGGTAGTCGGTGCTGGCCTCGTAGGTCTCGCACCAGGTGACGCGGGCGAGCATCCCGGCGGGGGTTCGCACCCACGCGAGGAGGTACACCTGCCCGCCGGCTCCGCGGTAGGTGACCCGGGGCGGCAGCGCTGCGATGGGGTGGGTCATGCGGTGTCCAGCCCGGTGGGCACATCGGTCGGGGTGAGGTCGGGTCTGGGTCGCCGGTACCTCACTGCGTGGCGCCAGGTGTGCCCGGTGGTGGCGGTGTCGGGCTCCACCTCCACCACGATGGTGGGTTCGACGCGGGTGTAGGCGATGCGGTCCCGGGACCCCCACCGGGGTGCGAGGGTGGCCGGCCACGGGTGCCCCGCCGCGGCCTTCTGCAGCCCGGCGTTGGCGATCGCCTCCTGCTGCGCGCGGGTGAGGTCGGTGGTGCGTCCGGCGATGCGCAGCCGCCCGTCTGGGTCGTACCGCCCGAGGATGAGCGTGCGTGGGCTGTGGGTTTTGCCGATGATCCCGCCGATGATGGCGTCCGTGGTGGTTCGCCGCTTGTACTTCAGCCACCCGCGGTTCCCGGGCCGGTAGCGGCTCCGCCCGTCCTTGGCGACCAGGCCCTCCACGCCGACGTCGGCCAGGCCCGACCACCAGTCCATCGCCTCGTCCACATCAGGGGTCTGCCAGGACAGCATGAGGGTGGGATCGTCGATGCCGTCGAGGAGGTCGGCCAGGGCGGCGCGGCGCTGGTCGAGGGGCCGCCGGGTCAGGTCGCGGCCGTTGTGCCGGAGCAGGTCGAACACGATGAAGTGGCACGGCTCGGCGCGCGCCAACCCGGGGGCGGTGCGCGCGCTGGCGCGGTTGCGGCGCAGCAGCGCGTCGAAGTCGAGCCGGCCGCCCCACCGGACGATCTCACCGTCGAGGGTGGCGCCGCCGGGGATCGCGGCGAGTGCGTCGGCGATCTCTGGGAATTTCCGGTCGAGCCGCGCGCCGCTGCGCGAGCTGATCGCCACCCGCCCGTTGATCTCGGCTATGGCGCGGAACCCGTCCCACTTGGGCTCGTACCGCCAGTGCGGGCCTTCGGGGAGCGTGTCGGTGGCGCGGGCGAGCATGCAGTCCACACTGCGGTCGTGCCCGCCCCGCGCCTTGGCCGGTCGGGGCTTTGCCTGATCACGACCAGGATTTTCGCCACTCCTCCACCAGCGCGGCCCGCTCCTCCCGGGTGGCGGGCTCGGCGCTGAGCCCGAGCGCGGCGCGCACGGCCTCCCACTCCTCGTCGGTGACGTGTTGGCCGTCGTCGGGGGGTAGCTCCATGCCTGCCTGGTACCCGTGTCCGGGCACGGCCACCCCGCGCGCGCGGACCTGGCGGCCGGGCACCATGGACGCATGGATGACGGCATGGTGCGGGTGGAGCTGGTGGGCGGGCCGCTCGACGGCGAGACGCAGGAGCACGCACTCGCGGACCTCGGGCCGGACACGGACGCGTGGGGCACGCACATGGTGGTCGACGGCCCCCGCTGCCACCCGCACGACCCGGCCGCCCGCGCGGTGTACGAGCCCGAGGACGGCGGAGACCCGCACCGGTGGACCTGGCGCGGCTGGAGCCCCTGAGCGTCAGTGCGGGATGCCGTCGATGATGCCCCGCGCCCCTTTGCGCAGCAGGTCAGCAGCCACATAGGCGCCCAGCTCCCCGGGCCGCTCGCACGAATCCCACTCCTGCGAGTAGGCGAACCGGCCGCCCTCACGCGTGAACACCATCCCCAGCAGGGACAACTGCCCGTCCGGGGTGGTGTGAGCGTGCCCGGCGATCGGAGAGTTGCAGTGGCCCTGGAGCATGTGCAGCATCGTGCGCTCCGCCGAGACGTGGGTGCGGGTGACCGGGTCGTCCACCATGCGCAGCAGCTCGCAGATCGCCGTGTCCGCGGTCCGGCACTGGACACCGACCACCCCGGCGCCCACGGGCGGGCACATCACCTCGGTGGGCAGTACCTCGCTGGCGCGGTGGGCCAGGCCGACGTGGTCGAGCCCGGACCGGTTGAGCACGAGGGCCTCGAACTCGCCTTTCTCGTCGAGGCGGGCGATGCGCGCGTCGGCGTTGCCGCGGATCCGGTCGACGTGCAGATCCGGCCGGTGCTTGAGGAGTTGGGCTTTGCGCCGCACCGAGGACGTGCCGATGCGGGTGCCGGGCGGCATCTCATCCAGCGACGCATACGGCGAGCCCTTCCGGGCCACGAGCACGTCACGCACGTCGGTGCGGGCCGTGTAGGCGGCGAACGCGGTGCCCTCGGGCATCGGAACGTCGCCCGGCACGTCCTTCATGGCGTGAATCGCCACGTCGATCTCGCCCATGAGCAGGGCACGCTCGATCTGCTTGAGGAACGCGCCCTTCCCGCCGAGCTTGGACAGGTCGCCCATCCACTGGTCGCCGGTGGTTCGGATGCCGACGTGCTCGACGGCCACGTCGGCGAACTTGGCGACCTGGTCGGCGACGGTCCGGGCCATGGACATGGCCATCGGGGAGGTGCGGGAGCCGATGCGCAGGGCGGGGCGGTCGGAGAGCATGCGACCAAGGTAGTTCGCCGGCGACGGTGCTACGGACGGTTTCTGCAGGTCATGACGGGTTGTCGCGATCATTGACACGGTGGTCTCCACTCTGAGGGCAAGAGAAGGCCCCCTGCCCGAGGGGACGGGGCAGGGGGCCAGGGGAGCGGACTAGGGTGCCCGCCCGGCAGCCCCCGCAGGGGCGAAGCATCGGACACCGGGCGGGCGGAGCCGCACACGCCATATCGGTGCGACACCAGGTCCGCGCGCCGGCCTCCCCCGGGGATGTGGACCCGCACCGGCGCGCGGAAGACTCAGGGGTGCGCGTCCTCCCACGCGGCCCACGCCTGCTCCTGCTCGACGATCCACTGCCGGATCCGGTCCGCGGTGGACGGGCCGCGGCGGGACTGCTCGATGCCCCACGCCTCGGCGTCGGCCGGGGCCGGGCGGCGGCAGGTCACGTAGTAGTACTCCGCGCCGCCCCACAGGTAGCAGACGATGTCCCAGCCCTCGCCGTGGTCCTCGCACAGCCGGCCGGGCACCTCGATGCGCCCGGTCCCGTCGGGGATGTAGCGGTAGGGCTCCGTCGCCGCGCTCACCGGGGCGCCTGCAGGTCCGAGACGGCGGTGCGCACACGCCGCGGCGGGTCCGCCATCAGCCGCTCCAACGCGGGCAAGGTATCCGCGGCCAGGGTCGGCGCCCACTCCGCGGGGGCGCCCGCCTTCTTGGAGGCGTACCAGGCGGCGCCGGGGCCGCGGGAGCGCCACACGTGCCAGTACTCGGCGAGGTCATCGACCTGCGGGGAAGGCGTCGCGGTGTCCATGCTCCCGACCATGGCCCCGATCACACCTGGTGGGGAGTGGCCAGGCTAGTGGCCACTGCTCAGGCGGCGTCGATCTCCTCCATCAGCATCCGCAGGGTGAGGCTGTGCTTCTCCGGCGGCAGCTCCTCCAGGGCGGCGCGCGCGTGCGCGGCCCCGCCCGCCCGGTCACCGACCCGGGTCAGCATCAGCCCCCGGTGCATCTCCAGGTGCGTCTTGAACCGCGGCAGGCTCGCCGGAAGGTTCGCGGCCGCCTCCGCCTGCACTTCCTCGGCGAGCCGCTCGTCGCCCATCCGCGCGGCCAGCAGGCTCGCGAACACGTTGAAGCGCCACCACGGCACCGCATAGTCGGACTCGGCGTCGTCGGACCCGGCCACGTCGAACACCCGCCGGCCCTCTTCGACGAGCGTGCGGGCGCCGTCGTGGTCGCCGCGCTGGGCTGCGACGTGCGCTTTGCCCATGACCGCGTTCACCCGGCCCAAGCTGGGCCGGTCGTCCATGGCGATGGCTTGCTCGGCGAGCGTGTCCGCCACACCGAGCGCCGCGCCCTCGTAGCCCAGGGCGATCGCGGCCCTCCCGCGCACCCACACCCGCACCGGCTCGTCGCCGGAGCGGTCGGCGAACGCGGCGGCGTGCCGGTACCAGGTGACGGCCTTCGCCCCGTCGCTACCGGGGAACGTCTTCGCGTACAAGGTCGCCAGCCGCGCGGCGGTCGCCCACATGCACGGCGCGTCCAACTGCTGCTGCAACACCACCAGGTCCGCGGACAGCCGCTTCTGGATCTCGGCGGCGCCCTGGGTCATGTAGTCGCGCCCGTAGGTTTCCACCGCCTGCTCCCAGTCCTCCACGGACGGGGCGCGGCCGCGCAGGGCCTCGGCGAACCCGCGTTCGATGAGGTCGGAGGCGACCATGGGGGCGATGGCGGTGCCCGCGGCGGTGGTCAGGAACGAACGTCGGTCCACGCGTGCCTTCTCCAGGAGTTCGATGGGGACCTGCAGCACGGTAGCGAGGTGGCGCAGCCAGAACGCGGCGGGGGTGCGTCTGCCGTGTTCCCATCGGGACACCTGTTCGCGGGTGACGGTGTCGTGGCCTGCGGTCTGCCCGAGTTCCGAAGCGAGGCGGGATTGGGACCAGCCGAGGGAGGTGCGGAGATCGGCGATGAGCGCCCCGAGGTCGGGGGGCGGGGGGGTACCATTCGGGGACATAGGCCCTGCCTTCCTGGTGCGTGACAACTCCAGGGTAGGCGGGGCTTTCTTGTGTGCGCGGGCCCGTGGCCGTGCTGTGACGTGCGGGGCGCCCGTTATGCACGTGCACGGGTAGACTGGCAGGACAACCAAAAAGCGACGAGCCCGACCGGTGCTACCAACACCGAGCCGGGCTCTGACCCACCTACCTGGTCGAAGCAGGAGGCAGGCTATGCGTAACCCTAATGGTAGCCCGTGCGCGCACCCCTCAGGGGGCTCGCGGTGCTGAAAATCCACCAGATGCGCCACGAGGACCACTTCTCAATCTTCGCCAATCAGGCGATCCGCGACGGCCGACTCTCCGGCCTCGCCCGCTCCGTCCTCTTCGAGCTTCTTTCGCGCCCGCCGGGGTGGCAGTCCAACGCCGACCGGATGTGGCGCCAGGCCCGCAAGGACCGGGGCGACCGCGCCGAAGGGCGCCGCGCATTCCGTGCGGCCTTCGCCGAGCTGGAAGAGTTCGGCTACCTCGTGCGCGACCTTGACCGCAGCGGCAACCGCGTTGAGACGGTCATGCACCTGTACCACATCCCCCAGGAAGGGTCCGGGAAGGGTTCGCGCAACCCTTCGGGTAACGGCTCCCGTAACGGCGTGACAGGCGAGGCGGACGGCCAGCAGGCGGGAGAGGGCGACGGCACAGCCTGGGGTACCGGTTCCGGTACGCCTCAAAGCGGTACGTCAGAATCCGGTACGTCAGAATCCGGTACGTCTGAGACCGGTACGTCTTTAAGAAGTACCGACCACGGAAGTACCGATGTAGGAAGTACTGAGGATGAAGAGTCCTTCCGAGCTCGCTCCGCTCGCTCGGGCTCGATCGCAAGCGATCAAGCGAGCGATGACGAGCAAGCGCGCCAAGCCGAACTCGAACGGCGGTGGAATCTCGTGCGGGCACTGTCCCCAGACGAGATCCACGAGGCCATGCACGCCCTGGAGAAGCGGCGCCCCCAGATCTACCGGGACTGCCGCCAGCGGGCCATAGCCCAGTACGAGCGGGAGAAGCCCGGCGCCCCCGCGATCCTGGTGGACCAGCTCTCCTACATGTACGCGCTGATGCACTACTTCAACGGGGTGACCCCGATGTGCCTCGCGAAACCCATCGGCATCGCATCCTGACCGAAGCCAGCCCACCGAAAGGAAGACCCCCATGCGCCGACACCGGACCGGACCCACACCCGAGCACTACCCGAACGCCACCCTGCAGGACACGAACATCGACCTCGGCTCGAAGGGCCTACTCCTCAACCTGCTCGCCCGCGAGGACGCGCCATCCCTCAACATCCTCGTCGCCGAGAGCAAACAGCACGGCCACAACGTGCCCCGCAGCGAGTTCGAGGAGATGCTCGACCAGCTCGCCTCTCACGGCTACGTTGACCGCGACCCGTTCGCGGAAGACGACGACCCCGTAGCGACCGACGTGTACGACGTGCGCCAGAGGCCGTGACCCCCGGGCGTGCGGAAGGCCCGGCGCCGTGTGGTGCCGGGCCTTGCTCGAAGGGCCAGCTATCCCGAGGGAAGAGATCCCGTGGACTTCTTGTCGCTGGCCGGGAATGTGCCTACCCCGCCCATGCGGGCGGGTCAGCGCATGAGACCAGTCTACCGGGGCGCGGTCACGGCGCCCATCTCTCGGCGTCGTAGTCGGGGTGGTCGTGGTAAGTGGCGGCGATGAGACGCAGGGGGTAGCACGGGTGCAGCATGGTCTCGCACTTCGGGCACCACTGCCCGTCGAGTACCCCGTCTCCGTGCTCCGCGACGTACCTCCGAGACGAAGCCCGAGCCGTGAGAATCAGCGGGTTCTGCGTGCGAGGTTTCGCGGATTCTTCTTCGTCGAGCCGCGCTCGCAGGAACTCAACGATGGTCATGGTTGCACCCATCCTTCCTGCCAGCCGGCGCGGTGCCGGTACCCGGACGCCAGCGCGCGGAGGGCGTGCTCCAGGGTGCTGACGATCGCGTCGTGCTCGTGCATCATCGTGAGCAGGAGCGAACTTGTGTCGCCGGACGAGCCCCGGTGCTGGAGCCAATGGTCCGATGCGGCCTTGCGCGCCTGCTCGTACTGCTCCAGGATGGCCCGCTCCGCTTCGATGCGGGCGAGGGTGTCGGCCGGGTCATGGCGGGCGACGTGGGCGGCGTCGCGGCGCGGGATGTCGGCGAACTCGATGTCCTCGACCATGTCCTCAGCAGTAATGAGGCTGTGCCCGCTCGCAGCCCACGGCCCGGGCGTCGCTGCCCGTGCCGCCTTCTCGTCGGCGTCCCACTGCTCGCGCAACCACGCGACCATCGCGTCCACATCACTCACCGGGCGCCTCCTCCGGTCGCGGCGGCATCAGCGCGAACTCGTCGGGCGATGCGTCCATGGCCTCCCGCACGCTGTCGCGGGCGACCTCGAACGCGGCGGCCACGGACCTATGCGCCGTGTCGATCGCGGCCACCACACCAACCACGCCGCTCACCGGAACACCCGCCGCTGGACTCGTGCCACGGCAGCGGCCCCGTGCCGTAGCGGTACGGCGATCGCGTCCCAGGCGGCGATGACGGACCGCGCGGGCAGCGACTGCTGCGACGGCGGGCGGGCGGCCTCGTCCTGCATCCACCACCGCCCAGCCGCCAGCAGACCGGCGTACAGCACGAACCCGAGTATCACCAGCAGCTCCCCGGTCACGCCGTCACCTCCACGACGATCGCGGTGATGGCCACCGCGAGCCCGAACCCCCACAACCCCAGCAGCACCGGCAGGGCGCCGGGCCGCTGCCGGATGTACCGCCAGATCCGAGCTGTGCTTGCGCGCTGCTGCCTAATGAACGAAACCATGCCTCTCACCTCTCCTCACATGATGGCCCACGCGCCCAGCGCGGGCACCCCGACCGCGCACGCCCACCGGACGGCGCGTTCCTGCCACACGTCCCCGGCCGCGAAGCTCAGCGGCGACCGGAACGCCCACCACCGCTTGCCGCGCACCCGCACCGGCCACGCGAGCGGCACACCCTGGCGGGTCAGCCAGTCCCCGAGCACATGCACCCACGCCCCCACGGCCACCACGGCGCCGAGCAGTACCGGGTTGGGCGGGGCGACGCCCACCACCACCCCGGTGATGAGCAGCGCGCCCAGGGACACGGTCGGCCAGGACGACAGTTCGGCCTTGTCCTTGCCCGTGAGGCACTGGCCGAGGCCGCGCAGGCCCAGCGACACGAGCAGCCACAGCACGACCGCCGCGCCGGCCGGGTGCACCGCCACGGCCCCGCACATGAGCCCTGCGGCCACGCAGGCGGGCGCCGTGTGCGTCAGATGCCGGTGCGCCCCCGACCCGTCCCGGTAACCCCCGTCGTCGGCCGGGGTGCGGGTCGCAGCCCACACCGCCGACGACAGCGCCCGCACACCGCGGCACGCCGCACGCGAGACGGGACCCTGGCTACGGGTGGCCGTCGCCTCAGGGTGGTCCAGGTCCGGCAGCAGGCCCGCGCCCGCACCCACCGCCGCGCACCACACGAGCTCCACCAGGCCGCCCCCGGCCGCAGCGCCCAGGACGGCGCCGGCCAGCGCCGCGGTGGATGCGTGTGAGCCCGCCATCATGACGGCCACCGCCCCGCAGGGCTCAGGCCACGAGCGCGAGCAGCCGCCCCACCGCGCGAGCATCCGGCTCCGCCAACAGGTCCGCCTGCGACAGCACCACCCGGTCGCCCGCCTCCGGCACCGCCACCAGCAGGCGCCCGCCGCGCTCCACCAGCGCGCTGCCCGCCGGCGCATACAACAGCGCCAACACGGGCGGCGGGGCATCGGCGGGGCGGGACATGACTCTCCACAACTCTCAACAAGGGGGACTCCCATTCTCCCAGGGGCGCCGGGGGAGGCGCCCGCTTACAATCGACCCAGCAGCCACAGAGGAGGGGCGTCGTGCAGCGCTGGGAGTACCGCATCGAGGAGACCGACCACGGCCTCCACAACGGCCAGCTCAACTCGCTCGGCGCGAACGGGTGGGAGCTGGTCTCCGAGGTCGTGCTCGTCGACGGCCGCGGCGACCGCACGGTCCGCTCCGTACTCAAGCGCCCCCGCGACTGAGCGTTACGGGACGGTCTTCGCGCCCTCCGGGACGCTCAAGCAGGACACCCCCGCCCACCTGCGAAAACAAACGAGGTCGCCGCCCGGCCGTTTCAGGCGTCCCCCCGTCCCACAGCGTCGTCACGGCACGTCACAATGGGGGTGCCGGGGTGTCCCGGGGGTGACCACCACCGGGCCGGCGGGACACCCCCGGGACACTCACGATTCGTAACGGGACGCCGCCTCCTCCAGCGCCGAACGCGGATACCCGCGCACCCGCGTCCCGTTCTGGTAGTACCGATCGCCCTTCACCCCGGCCTCGCGCAGCGCCTCCTGCGCGGCCAGCAGGTCCATGTCGCACGCGCGGGCGACGTCCTGGCCCTGCAGCCCGTTGGCGTCGGGGTCCATCTCCAGCAGCGCCAGCGCGGCCGCGAGCACCGGCGGGATACCGTCCGCCTCCTTGCCCGCCTCACGGGGCGCCTCGGGGGCGCCTCCCCGCGGCACGTGCCGCCACGGCTGCGCCTCGGGCAGCCCCAGCACCGCGGAGTCGTCGGACAGGTCCCACACCTGGATCGGCGCCTGTCCCGGACCGCGGCCGTGCACGTTGGCCAGCGCGAACCCGCCCAACTCCAGCTCATGGCTCGACCAGTCGGGCCCGAGAACGAGGTTGTTCTCCTTGCGGCCCGCGGTCTTCAGCGCGAGACGGTCCTGCATCACCCCCGCCAGCTGCGATGGGATCCCCTCGCCTACCGTCGGCTTCTGTGTGGCCCACTTCAGGTCGATGCCGCGGCTTCGGCCCATGGTGGCCAGCGGGCGCAGCCGCTTGATCAGGTCGATCTCCTCGTCGGGGTTGTCCATGCTGACGATCTCGGCGCCCTCGTCGACCACCACCACGATCCGGGGCCGCTCCTCGGTCGGCACCCAGGTGGCGACCCCCTGCTCCTGCATGGCCTGCGACCGGGCCGCGGACTCCCTTCCCAGGTCAGCGAGCACGCTCAGGATTTCGTGGGGGGTGTTGGCGATGCGGACCTTCCCCTTCCACAGCGCCGACTCCTCGCCCTTGCCGTCGAGGTAGACCACCACGGTCGGCTCGTCGGCGCACAGCGCCTCGGCCATGACCACGCGCAGCAGCACCGACTTGCCCGCGCCCGAGGTGCCCGCGATGAGCATGCGGCCCTTCGGCAGTACCACCGGGGCGCCGGTGTCGGTGTCCACGCCGATCCCCTGCCGGTCGGGTCGCCAGGTCATGTCCCGCTCCGGGGTGCGGGTGCGGATCCGCAGCACCGCCTGATCGCCCACCTCGCCCGGCGACAGGTCGGTGCGCACGCCCGTGGGCACCGACAGGGCGGCGCGGATCGCGTCGATCTTCTTGCCCAGCGCCTCGGGGGTGATGCGCCCCGTGGTGGTGAGCACGACCCTGATGCCTAGCGCGTCGATCGTGGGGGAGGCGGGCGCCACCCCGGCCAGACCGCGCCCCGAGGCGCGCTTGGCCCATTCGGCGATGCAGCCCAGGATGCGGTTCTCCGCCTCCGAGGCGCCCACCACCGGAGCCCCCGGGGCGGGAGGCGAGGCGGGGGAGGCGCCCCCCTGAGGCGCGGCCAGCACCGGCGCCTGGGCCGGCGTCTCGGTCACTGCTGTGGAGCCCTCGGCCACGGCGATGGCGTGCCCCTGGACCGCCAGCCACCCCCACGCCACCGGGTAGGCCAGCAGCGGCCACCACATGCCCGCGCCGAACAGCGCCACCAGCGGCCCGAACGCGACCGCGGCGGGCACCGCGGCCTGACGGGCGAGGCGCCCCCCGCGGGCCTTCAGTGTGAGCGCGTCCATCTTCATCGCCGAGGGGGCGCGTCGCTCCAGCAGCGCCAACTCCTCCGACAACAGCTTCACCTGCGCCTCGTCCTTGCGGATGCGGGCCTTGTCGAGCTTTTTCGCCGCGGCGGCGCGCTGGCGCCAGATCTCCGCGCGCGCCTCCTCCGCGATCTCCTCGTACAGCTGCGGGTCCTGGATGTAGGCCTCGGCGGTCTGCCAGCGGCGCGCCCACGCGATCATGGCGTAGGTGTGCCACGCCGCGAACGCGGCCTGGAGCCGGGCGTTGACGTCCTCCAGCAGGGCGCGCTTGGGCGAGGCGGCCTCGCCCGCCTCGGGAGCGGGAACGACGGTGCCCCGCGCCGCCTCAGGGGGCGCCTCCCGCGCCTCGTAATCGTCGGGGCGGGGCGCCTCCGGGGCGTCGGCGGGCTCGCCCCCTTCCCACACCAGCCCCATGGGGATCTCGTCCGTCGCCGGCGGCTTCTGATCGTGTGTCATCATCATCCACGTCCTTCCATAGGTGGGACGGGGACGCCGGGCACAGCCCGCCCGGCGTCCCGCATCACGAACCGACCGCGCCGCCGACGATCCCCGCCACCAACTCCGCGCCGAAGGTGTGGATGCCGTCGATCATCGAGGGCAGGGCCCCCGAGGACGCACCGTGCGCCGCGATGGGGGTGATGATCAGCGCGACGATCGCCAGCGTGTTGTAGGTGTGGTCCTTGTAGAGGTCCATGCAGGTAACGGCGAACCCGCCGATGCACAGCACCCCCCAGACCACCGTGGTCGGCAGCGGCTCACCGAACGCCGACGCGACGAAGCTGGCCAGGCCGCCGACGAGGTTGTCGTTGCACCAGCCGAGGATCGTCTGGGAGGCCTGCGACCGGTACAGCAGCATCGACGCCCCGAGTCCCACGACCAGCGCGGAGATCCCGGCGGTGCGGCCCTTCAGCTTCTTGTTCAGCCAGAACGCCGTGTAGAACAGGACCAGGGACAGGAAGAAGTACAACGCTCAGCGCTCCTTGCGCAGGTAGTGGCGGGCGATGACCGCGCCGACAACGATCACGGTGATCACCGCGATGGGGATCAGGATCAGGTCGGGCGCGCCCAGGAACACCAGGGCGGCCACCACGAGGGCGGCGAACACGACGGGGTAGACCAGGCGGGTCGGTATCGGGCGGTTGGGCATCTGCTTCTCCTTCGGTTGGTGGTGCGGTGGTGGAGGGCGCCGGCCGCGCTCACCCGCGGGTGCTCGTCGGCGTGGCCCGTCCTCGGCTGGTGTGCGCACCCACCCCGCCGTGGCGGGGGAGGCGGGCACACCCCCCGAAGGGGGCGCACCCCGGGGCGCCCCGTGAGGCGCCCCGGGGGTCACTGCGTCTTGCGAGGCAGCGGGGACACGTCAAAGCCCTGCTCGGCGAGCGCGTCGCGGCGCCGCCGCACCGTGGCCGCGTCGCACCCGAGCGCGCGGGCCGCGCCCCGCACCGAGGCCGCCTCCCCGGCCTCGGCGATGTAGTCCACGAGCACCTGCAACCGGGGCTCCAACCCCTGGGCGGCGCGCGCCCGCGGGGCCGGTGCGGGGGAGGCGCCCCGAGGCGCGCCCTGGTCAGAGCCCATCGCCTGCCCGAACCCCATCAGCGCCGCGCCCGGGGAGGCGGCCAGCGACGACAGGTCGTCCGGGGCCGCCTCACTAGAGCCCAGGGCGAGCCCGCGCCCGGCCTGGATCTCGCGGGTGAGCTGCACGCGCTGCTTGATGACCGCGGCGTCTTCGCGGTCCATCTCCATCTGCTGCGCTGCGGCCCGCCGGATCCGCTCCAGCTCCGCCTCGTGGGCGGCCTGAGCCTGAGCCCGCTCCAGCTCCAACTCAGCGTCGGACAGCTCCCGGGCGTAGGCGGCGTCGCGGCGGCGGCGGGCGACCTTGGCCTGCTGCTCGTGCGTCAGGCCGGTGTCCAACTCTGCGGCGCGGCGCGCCGCTTCGGCGTCGGCGGCGGCGCGCTGCTCGGCCGCCTGGCGTTCACGCTCGACCTCGGCGGCGCGCTGCTGCTCCGCCTCCTCGCGGGCGGCGGCATGCTGGGCCAGGCGCGCGTGCAGCGCCAGCGACCACAGCGCCTTCGCGGCCAGCGGGATCGCGCCCAGGGCAGCCAGCGGCCAGTCGATCAGCCACGAGTGCCACCCCACGAGCCCGGCCGCCAGTAGGGCGATTGCCCACCCGGCGGACTGTGCAGGCCGGGCCACCGCCGGGGCGACCCACGCGATCGCGACCGAGGACACCAGCGCGACATCCAGGACACCGCCAGCGGCCAGACCCACACCCCACGGCGCGGCCTCAGGCAGGCTGTCCATCAGCGACCACACGGTCAGCACCAGCGACGCGACCGAGGGGATCGCGGCGGCGGTGATGAGGACGCGCACCGGGTACCCGGCCGCGCCCGCGTCGGCGCCCGGCATCACCAGGCGGCGGAAAAGCCCCTGCTTGCCGGGGGTATCGGACTTCTGTAGCGTCTTCAACGGGTCTCCTTTCGAGCCCAGGCGGCCCGCCTGGTCCTGGCAGACAGGGACGGGCCGCGTCGTGTCAGGATGCGGAGTGGCGGTGAAGGGTGGCCGCGTGATCCGCCTCGTGCGCCTCGGTGGCCTCGGCGGACCACCCGCACGAGCAGACGGCCCGCGTCCCACCGCTCTCGAACCGGACCATGTGCGACCTCTTGGGGTTGCCGGGGTTGGTGACGGTGGCGGGCTGGCGCTTCTTGAAGGGCGGCATGTCATCTCCTCTTGTGTGGACGGTGGTGTCCCGGAGCCCGCCCCCGAGGACGGATGCGGATGATCGGGGGCAGGCCCCGGCACACCACCTACGAGGCGGCGCGCCAGTCCAGGGCGATAGCGGCCACCGGGCACAGGACCGCGACCGCCACAGCCAGCAGCCGCACTCCCGGGGCAGGTGCCACATAGGCGGCCCCGGCCGCGGCGATCGCGACAACGAGTAGGGCAGCGAACACGGCGGGGACCACGTCGGCGGCGGCCATCACCAGTCACCGCCCCACCGGGCGCGGCGCGCCTCGGCCTCGTCGATCTGGCGGGACACCATCTCGCGGCGCGGGCGCGACGCAGTCCAGCCGACGATGAAGATCACGACGGGGACCACGCCGAAGGCCAGCAGCCACAGCAGGCCGGGGGAGAGATACGAAGAGGCGGAGATCAGAGTCTCGACGCCCGCGTCAGGGGAGATCGTCAAGTGCGTCCAACACGTTGACGGGCCGCTGTGCAGTGCGGATAGGGTTTCCATCGGGTTCAACTCCTGGTGTTGTCAGGCGGTTGGATCAAGGCCCCGGTCCGGTGTTCGCCCACCGGTCGGGGCCGTTTGCGTTCGTGCGTCACACGTGCGTCACAGGTGCGTCATGCACTGGCATTTGTTGGCACGTTCCGACACCAACGCTTGGGCTGAAAATGCAGGTCAGCCCGCAAATCCTGCCTCTGACCAGGTGCGACGCCGAGCGCCGATTTTCCCCATGACCCACCACGTGGAGTGCTTGGCGGTCCTGCGCCGCGACTGAGCACCGCAGGTCGGCGCTTCGAAAGAGGCGGCCCGGTGCGGTGGGCGCGCGGCGCTTGTGCGGTTCGCGCCGGGCACGGGTCACGCGGGCGTGCGCGCGGCGCGTCCGCATGCGGCCGGAGCTGCGCGGGTGCTGAGTGTGTTCCGGTTCGGTCATCGCCGCCGACGGTACGAGAATGGTCCCCATGCGCTTGAGGATCTTCACCGAACCGCAGCAGGGTGCGACGTACGACACGCAGCTGGCGGTCGCAAAGGCAACCGAGGACCTGGGGTTCGACGCCTTCTTCCGGTCCGACCACTACCTGAGGATGGGTGACGGGGACGGCTTGCCCGGGCCGACCGACTCCTGGGTCACCCTCGCCGGACTGGCGCGCGAGACCTCCCGCGTGCGCCTGGGAACGCTGATGAGCGCGGCGACCTTCCGCCACCCCGGCCCCCTCGCCATCTCGGTGGCACAGGTCGACCGGATGAGCAACGGCCGCGTGGAGTTCGGCTTCGGCGCCGGATGGTTCGAGGAGGAGCACTCGGCCTACGGAATCCCCTTCCCCGCGTCGGCGCGGGAGCGGTTCGACCGCTATGAGGAGCAGCTGGACGTCATCACCGGCCTGTGGGCCACCCCGGTGGGCGAGACCTTCCGCTACGAAGGGCGGCACTACCGCTTCGGCGAAGGGCCCGCGCTGCCCAAGCCCCAGCAGGCCCCGCGCCCGCCGGTGCTCATCGGCGGCGTCGGGCCCACCCGCACCCCCCGGCTGGCGGCGGCGCACGCCGGCGAGTACAACGTCCCCTTCGCGTCGATCGAGGACACCGCGGCGGCCTTCGACCGCGTGCGCTCGGCGGTGAAGGCAAGCGGGCGCACCGAGCCGATGACCTACTCCGCGGCGCAGGTCGTCTGCTGCGGCCGCGACGAGGCGGAGGTGGAGCACCGGGCGGCGGCGATCGGGCGCGCGCCCGACGAGCTGCGCCGAAACGGGCTCGCGGGCAGCCCGGCCGAGATCGTCGAGAAGCTCGGCCGGTTCACCGAGATCGGCGCCGAGCGGATGTACTTGCAGGTGCTCGACCTGTCCGACCTCGACCACCTTGAGCTGCTCGCTTCGCAGGTCTCCCGGCAGCTGCAGTAGTCCGGCCGGGTCGATCCGTCCTCAGCCCGCAGGAGGAGCGGTGCCTTCGGGACCCCGGGGCCCCTCCTCGGCGGGCGCCGCCGCGCCGGACCCGGACTGCGCCGACGGCACCGGCCTCCGCGTCCCAACCGCGGCCGAGCGGCGGCGCCGGGCCCGGGCGTCCAGCGCGATCCCGGCCGCGAGCATCGCCACACCCAGCGGGATGGTCCAGTAGGGCGATCCGGCGGAGGCGACCTCGACGGCGCCGGGGGAGAGCAGCGTGATGATTCCCCAGACGATCAGCGCGATGCCGCAGAGGACGAAGATGACCAGGTCGCGCAGTGAGCGCATCGCGGGGGCTCCTCGGGTGGGACGGGGTGGTAGCGCGCACGGTGCGGACTCCGCTCGCGGCGGCCGGTGTCGGACCCGCGCACCGGTCCGGTGTTGAACTGCTCCTACGACGCGCCGCACCCGGCGCGGGGTTCCCGCTCCGGCCGCGGGCGTTGCGCACCACGGTAACTTGATGTCGAGATACCTGTGGGATACCTTGATATCGAGATAAAAATGAGGCGGTAGGAATCAGGGACGGACCGGCCGTCCTCCGCGCGCAGCCGTGCCGCGTGCCGGTCCCCGAACGCGCGCGGCGCGGGGGACCGGGCCGACATCGCTGGTAGAACGGGATGAACCGGCGTGCCGTGGGGTGGGTGCCGCAGACGCACTCAGGGCCATCTCGATTAGGGCAGCCTCAGTGATGTCCCGGTGCCTGCATTGCGGCAGGATGCCGGGAGAAAGTGGCGAGATCAGGAGGCAAACACCGTGTCCGCGAACAGCTTCGGCAGCCGTGACACGCTCCGCGTTGGCGAAGAGTCGTATGAAATCTTCCGTTTGGACGCCGTCGACGGCGCCGAGCGGCTTCCCTACAGCCTGAAGGTGCTGCTGGAGAACCTCCTGCGCACCGAGGACGGCGCGAACGTCACCGCCGAGCACATCCGGGCCGTGGGCCAGTGGGACCCGCAGGCCCAGCCCACCCAGGAGATCCAGTTCACCCCCGCGCGGGTGATCATGCAGGACTTCACCGGTGTGCCCTGCGTGGTGGACCTGGCGACGATGCGCGAGGCCGTCGGCGACCTCGGCGGCGACCCCGGCAAGATCAACCCGCTGGCTCCGGCCGAGCTGGTCATCGACCACTCCGTGGTGGTCGACATCTTCGGCCGCCCCGACGCCTTCGAGCGCAACGTCGAGATCGAGTACCAGCGCAACCGCGAGCGCTACCAGTTCCTGCGCTGGGGCCAGACCGCCTTCGACGAGTTCAAGGTCGTCCCGCCCGGCACCGGCATCGTGCACCAGGCCAACATCGAGCACCTGGCCCGCGTGGCCATGGTTCGCAACGGCCAGGTCTACCCCGACACCTGTGTGGGCACCGACTCCCACACCACCATGCAGAACGGCCTGGGCATCCTCGGCTGGGGCGTGGGCGGCATCGAGGCCGAGGCCGCCATGCTCGGCCAGCCGATCTCCATGCTCGTCCCGCGGGTCGTCGGCTTCAAGCTGACCGGCACCCTGCGGCCCGGCACCACGGCCACCGACCTGGTGCTCACCGTCACCGAGATGCTGCGCGAGCACGGCGTGGTCGGCAAGTTCGTGGAGTTCTACGGCGACGGCGTGGCCTCGGTCCCCCTGGCCAACCGCGCGACCATCGGCAACATGAGCCCGGAGTTCGGCTCGACCGCGGCGATGTTCCCGATCGACGACGAGACCATCCGGTACATGACGCTGACCGGGCGCCCGGCGTCGCAGACCCGCCTGGTCGAGGCCTACGCCAAGGAGCAGGGCCTCTGGCACGACCCCTCCCACGAGCCGGTCTACTCCGAGTACCTGGAGCTGGACCTGGGCGACGTCGTTCCCTCCATCGCGGGCCCGAAGCGGCCGCAGGACCGCATCGCGCTGTCGGCGGCCAAGCCCACCTGGCGACACGACGTGCAGAACTACGTCATCAGCCCGGTCGACGAGGCCTCCGACGAGTCCTTCCCGGCCTCCGACGCCCCGGCCCGGCCCGTCAACGGCCAGCGCCCCAGCGACCCGGTGTCGGTCACCCTGGCCGACGGCACCCGGACCGAGCTGGACCACGGCAGCGTGGTGATCGCCGCGATCACCTCCTGCACCAACACCTCCAACCCGTCGGTGATGCTCGGCGCCGCCCTGCTGGCCAAGAACGCGGTGGAGAAGGGCCTGACCCGCAAGCCGTGGGTCAAGACCTCGCTGGCGCCCGGATCCAAGGTCGTGACCGACTACTACGAGCGCTCGGGCCTGACGCCCTACCTGGACAAGCTCGGTTTCAACCTGGTCGGATACGGGTGCACCACCTGCATCGGCAACTCCGGCCCGCTGCCCGAGGAGATCTCCAAGGCGGTCCAGGACAACGACCTCGCGGTCACCTCGGTGCTCTCCGGCAACCGCAACTTCGAGGGCCGTATCAACCCCGACGTCAAGATGAACTATCTGGCCTCGCCGCCGCTGGTGGTGGCCTACGCCCTGGCCGGCTCATTGGACGTCGACATCACCACCGAGCCGCTGGGCACCGGGTCCGACGGCGAGCCGGTCTACCTGGCCGACGTCTGGCCGGCGCCCGAAGAGATCGAGGAGGTCATGCGCTCGGCGATCGCCTCGGACATGTACGAGAGCGCCTACTCCGACGTGTTCGCCGGCGACGAGCGGTGGCGGTCGCTGCCCACGCCCACCGGCGACACCTTCGAGTGGGACAGTGAGTCCACCTACGTGCGCAAGCCGCCGTACTTCGACGGCATGGGCGCCACTCCGGAGGCGGTCACCGACATCGCCGGCGCCCGGGTGCTGGCCAAGCTCGGCGACTCGGTCACCACCGACCACATCTCGCCGGCCGGCGCGATCAAGCCCGACAGCCCGGCGGGCCAGTACCTCAAGGACCACGGCGTCCAGCGCAAGGACTTCAACTCCTACGGTTCCCGGCGCGGCAACCATGAGGTGATGATCCGCGGGACGTTCGCCAACATCCGCCTGCGCAACCTGATCGCGCCCGGCACCGAGGGCGGCTACACCCGCGACTTCACCCAGGCCGACGACCCCGCCGACGCGCCCGTCACCTTCATCTACGACGCGGCGCAGAACTACGCCGCCCAGGGCACCCCGCTGGTGGTGCTGGGCGGCAAGGAGTACGGTTCGGGCTCCTCACGCGACTGGGCGGCCAAGGGCACGAGCCTGCTGGGCGTGCGCGCGGTCGTCGCCCGGTCCTACGAGCGCATCCACCGCTCCAACCTGATCGGGATGGGCGTGCTGCCCCTGCAGTTCCCGCAGGGGCAGTCGGCCGACTCGCTCGGGCTCACCGGCGAGGAGACCTTCTCCATCACCGGTGTCACCGAGCTGAACGAGGGCCGGGTGCCGTCGACGGTCAAGGTCGCCACCGACACCGGGATCGAGTTCGACGCCGACGTGCGCATCGACACGCCCGGCGAGGCCGACTACTACCGCAACGGCGGCATCCTGCAGTACGTGCTGCGCCAGCTCATCGGCGCGTAAAAGCTGCCGAGCGAGAAGGAGCCCGCAAGGGCCGGTCGGGGCGAGCCGGAGGGCACTCCGCTCGGCGGCAGCCGGGCGCGGGCGCAACGGAACGCCCGCAGGGCCGCCGTCCGTCGCAGACGGGCGGCGGCTCCGCGCGTTAGGGGGGAGAGGCGCGGGTGTCCGGCGTTCTGGCGCTGCGGGGCCGACGGGCTCGTGGCGGGGGTCCGCGCGGGTCAGGGATGCGGTTGGGCTCCGGCCGGTGCTCCTGCAGTGCGATCCGGCGCATCCGTCTTGCGCAATCCGGAGGCACCGATAATGTCGTTCCAGCAGCGGAGAAGTCGGCGGAAAGGACGGCATGAGCGAGGGCGGCACCGGGAACAGCGAGCGCTACGCCGGTCGGTACCGGCTCATCGAACCGCTGGGGCGAGGCGGGTTCGGTGAGGTCTTCCTCGCCGAGGGGCCCGACGGCACCCGGGCGGCGGTCAAGCTGCTGCACGCGACGTGGGCCGGCGACGGGGACATGCGCCGCCGCTTCGCCGCCGAGGTGGAGCAGGCGCGCCGGGTGAGCGGCTTCTGTGTGGCCGCGATCCTCGACGCCGACCCTGGCGCCGAGCAGCCCTGGATCGCCGCGGAGTACATCGACGGACCCACCCTGGAAGCCGACGTGCGCGCGAACGGCCCGCGGCGCGGCGCCGACCTGCACCGGCTGGCCGTGGCCACCGCGACCGCCCTTGCCGCCATCCACGGCGCGGGCGTCGTGCACCGCGACCTCAAGCCCGACAACATCCTGCTGGCCGGCGACGGCCCGCGCGTCATCGACTTCGGTATCGCCCGCGCGATCGAGGCCACGTCGATGACCGCCAGCGGCATCGTCGGAACCATCGGCTATATGGCCCCCGAGCAGCTCGAAGGGGCCAGGCTCACCCCCGCGGTGGACGTGTTCGCCTGGGGTGCGGCCATGGTCTACGCGGCGACCGGGCGCGAGGCGTTCGCCGCGCCCACCCAGGCGGCCCGCACCACGCGCGTGCTGACCGGCGAGCCCGACACCGGCGACCTCGGCGAACCGCTGCTGCCCGCCGTGCTCGCATGCCTGGACAAGGACCCCGCCCGCCGCCCCGAGGCGCGCGCGCTGCTGGACGTGCTGCTGGGCACCTCCACGCCGGAGGCGCCGGGGGAGCGGGTCGGCGCCGGGCGCGCGCCGGCGCAGCGCGAGGAGTCCGCCCGGGTGGCGGCGGAGGCCGCGACACGGGTCGGAAGCGAGGAGCGCACGCGGGTCGAGGACGCCCGGGACGGAGCGACCCGGGTGGAGACCGCCCGGGCCGATGCCGCGCACGCAAGCCCCGCGCAGGATGCGGATCGTCGGAGTGCAGGTCGGACGGAAGACCTGGAAGAGCGGGGAGAGGGGGGAGGGCCGGCTTACGGCTCGGGCACGCTGCTCTACACCAGCCTCGGGCCGGGCGGCACGCGCGCGGCGCCCCGCAGCGCCCCGCAGGCACCCGGTCCGCCTCCGCAGGCCGTGCCGCAGGGCCCGGCGGGTCCGACGGGCGCCTCGTACTCTCCGGCCCCCCCGGGTTCCGCCTCCCCGGGTTCCGCCTCCCCGGGTTCCGCCTCCCCGGGTTCCGCCTCCCCGGGTTCCGCCTCCCCGGGTTCCGCCTCCCCGGCTCCCGCCTCCGATGAGTTCCGGGCCCGGAACTCGGAACCTCCGGCCCCTCCGCCCGGCCGTACCGGCGCTCCCGCCGACGTCGACCGCGGCGGGTTCGAGGGCGTGCCGCCGTACTGGTTCGCCGGGCACCGCTGCACCGGCCCGGGAGCGCTGGCCGCCGCAATGCAGGCCGACTGGACGGCCGCCGTCGGCGTCTTCAGCGACGAGCAGGAGCGCGCCGCGCTGCAGGCCTGGATGGTCGACGACGTCGGCGACACGTCCACCGACCGCTCGATCTTCCGCCGCCGCCCCGACGACGCCAATCGCGCTGTCGCCTGGTTCGTCGCCCAGCAGCGTCCGGACCTGCCGCCGGTGTTCCGCGGCCGCCCCGCCGGCCTCGCCGATCTGCGCGAGCGTTCCGCCCAAGTCCGGCCGGCGTTCACCGGCGCGCCGCCGGACAACGAACTGCTGCTGCTGGCCCGCCCGGAGGTGCTGCGCCTGCTGGCCCTGCACGACGATCCGGGATCGGCCGACCTGCGCCGACTGGCCGACGACCTCGCGGCGGCCGAGCGGGCCGCGAGCGCGTTCCGCCGACAACTGGAGGACGCGGTGCCCCGCCTGGCGCAGCACGCCGCCGTCGACTCCGCGCTCATCCTGTCGCTACTGATGGCCCCCGACCGCCCGATGCGCCCGGACGCGGGCGGCCACGCGGAGGCGGAGGAGTGGTACGCCGCCCTGTGGGGCGCCGTCGAGCGCGAGCCAGATCCGGCCGCCCGCGCGGGCATCGCCGCGACCGTGGCCTCGCTGACGGGCGCGGCGCGCGAAAGCGGCGTGCGCACCGCCGAGTGGAGGTCGGCGCTGGCCGAGGCCGACCGGGAGCGCGAGGCGGCCGCGGCGCGCTGGACCCGCGAGTCCCGGCTGCAGCGCGCCAAGGTGTGGGTCGGCCGCAGCCCACTGGTGGTACTGGTGCTGGCCGCCGCGGTCGTCGCCCTGGGGGCCGCCGCCGGGTCGGACGTTCCCGACTCCTACGACGCGGTCCGCTTGGGCATCATCGTGTTGGGAACCTGGCTGCTGTCGCGGGTCGTCGCCTGGGGTGTCGGGCTGTTCAGCGGTCCCCGTGACGGCTTCCCCAGTGCGGTCCAGGCGGCCCAGGCGCGCTATCACCAGCTGCGCGATCACGCCGAACGGCTCGGCCACGGCCTCGAACACATCCGCGCCGAACTTCAGGCCGTGCGCAGCGCCTGCGACCTGTGACAGCCGGGGCGGCCGGTTTGCGGCGAGCGCGGCGGGCGGTTCGGCCCGAACCCCGTTGATCTATTCCCAAAACAGCGGAGCTAGCACCTCTGAGCTGGGCAAACGCACTCCATCGCGAGGCGCCCACGAAATCCCGTTATCGTTCCGTGACATTCCCTGAAGTGGGTCTGGAGCGGGCCGGTTCACCCTCGTTTTGTTCCTCCGGTACGGCCGACCAGAGGGAGGCCCCACACAGCTTGTAGCCATCGCAAACGGAAATCGTTTTCCTTCACGATAGCTACAAGATCGACGGGGATGTGCCGGGTGCAGTCGCGGGGCGGCGCCGAACGGCGCCGAGCCGCAGTGTCCGGCCCGGCGCCATCCGGCACGGCCGTGCCGTCGCCGCTAGAGCTCCACCTTCATCGGCTCGCCGCTGGGCTCGGGCATGCCGCCGGCCGGCTCCAGGCTGATGCCCAGTTGCTCGGCCGGGCCCACGTCGCCGGCCATCCCTGAGTACATGCCGTCTCCCGAGCGCTCCAGCATCCCGGCCGAGCGCATGCCGGAGTCGTCGACGTACCACATCTGGTAGCCCATGCCGTCGGGGGTGGGCGGCAGGCCCTTGACCATGATCATCACCATGTCGCTGCTCTCGGAGGTGAACACCGTCGCCTCCGCGCCGCTCTGGGTGACCGGCTGCTCGTCCATGTGGGTGTCGGATGCGGCCAGCAGCGCCTCGACCTTGGCGGTGTGCTCGTTCATCTCTTGCATGCGCTGGCTCATCACCAGCATCGTGCCTCCCAGAACCAGGGCGATCACCGCGCACGCGGCCGTCATCAGCCACGGCAACCGCTGCCGCAGGCGCCGGCGGTCGGCGATGTCGGCCACCCGCGCGCCCGCGCCCTCCCGGTTTCCTCGGTCGGCTCGGCCCACGCGACCTTCGCCGTCCCCGCGGCCGGCCGCCGCCGTGCCCTCAGCACCCTCTCGACCCGCGGAACCCCCCATACCGCTTGCGGCCTCCCGGGCCCCGGCGGCTCCGGTGCCCGCGTATGTTCCGGGACCGGCCCCGGGGTGCGCGGTCGGCCGGGAGTCCTCCGTCTCCGGCGGAAGCCGGCGCACGTTCGGCACCGACGCGCGCAGCCGCTCCCAGACGGCTTCGGGAGGACGCTCGGCCTGGGCGTAGGCCAGGCGCACCGTCGTGGCGTGGAACTCGGCGAGGTCGCGGCGGCAGTCGGCGCACTCGCCGATATGGGTCCGCGCGCGCTCGCGCTCGTCACCGCTCAGGGCGTCGACCGCGTACGCCGCGGTCAGCCCGTGCACGTCGCGCTCCGGCAGGCTCACACCATCACCCCCAGGCAGTCGCGCAGCCGGATGAGCCCGTCGCGCAGTCGGCCTTTCACCGTCGTCAGCGGCACTCCCAGCAGCTCGGCCGCTTCGCGCTGGGTGTAGCCGGTGTAGTAGGTCAGCCGCACCGTCTCGCGCTGCATGTCGGTCAACCGGCGCAGGCACCGGCGGACCTTCTCCCGCTCCAGGCGGTGCTCGACCTGCTCGGCGACATCGTCGGTAGGGGAGGACTCCGGCACCATGCGCCCGGCGACCTCCATGCGGGCCGTGGCCGACTGCTCGGAGCGCACCCGGTCCACGGCGCGGCGGTGGGCCAGCGTCAGCACCCACGCGCGTACTCCTCCCCGCACGGGGTCGAAGCGCGCGGACAGCCGCCACAGCTCGGTGAACACCTCCTGGGTGACCTCCTCCGCCTGGGCGCGGTCCAGCATGACGCGGCGGACGAGACCGAAGACGGGTCCGGCAAGCTCGCGGTAGACCGCCTCGAAGGCGTCGAGTTCGCCCAACGCCGTGCGCTGCAGCAGTCCGACCAGCCGGTGCTCGCCGTCGGGACCGTCCTGGCCGCTCACCTCGCCTTCGGGTCCCTGCGCGCGGCGCGGCGGTTGCGCCGGTATCGCCTGCTCCACCCGTGTCACCGTCCTCGGTTCCGGCACCTGTCGTCGCTGTTCCGTCCTGCATTCGGAGTCGCGGCGGCAGAGGCGACCCCGATGTCCGCGCCGCGCGATCGGTGTTATCTCTTCGTTATCGTGAAGGTCGTCTCCCTGCCGGAAGCAGCTCCGAAGCAGGAGCGTGTCCGATCATCAAAACACTTCGGCAGCAGAACCGGCAGACGCGCAGCGGCCGCCGGCACGCCCCCGCCCGCTCGTCGGCGCGCTGTGCGGCCTGATCGCCGCAGGCGCGGCCCTGGGTACGGCCGAGATCGCCGGTGCCCTGATCCGCCCCCAGGCGACCCCGCTCATCGCGGTCGGCCAGGCCGTCATCGACCTCACCCCGCGGTCGCTGCGGGAATTCGCGATCGCTGCGGTGGGTGAGGCCGACCGGCCGCTGCTCGTCGCCGGCACCGCGGTACTGCTCGCGCTCTTCGCGGCCGCGATCGGCGTCGGCGCCCTGCGGCGCGCGTGGGTCGGCGATACCGGGATCGCCGCGCTGGCCGTGATCGCCGGGGCCGCCGCCCTGACCCGGCCGGAGGCGGACGCGGTCTATGCGCTGCCCTCGGTGGCCGGGGGAGCGGTGGCGCTGGTCCTGCTGCGCGTGCTGGTGCGCGCCGCTCCTTCCCGCGCCCCGTCCGCGGCCGGGTCCGCACAGCCGGGCGGACAGGACGCCGCCGCCGCTATGGCGCCCGATCCCGATGCGGCCGGCGTGCGGGACGCCGACGAGGTCGCGGAGCCCGCGGACTCCGACGCCGCCGTTGATGCCGGCGCCGACGCGCCATCCGCCGCGGGTGCCCCCACGTCCCCGACGAGCCCGGCACCGGGCGGGTTCGACCGCCGCAGATTCGTGCTGCTGGCCGGTTCGGCCGCCGTGCTCTCGGCGGGCTCCGGGATCGGCGGCCGGTGGTACGCCACCGCGCAGGCCGGAGTCGAGGCGAGCCGCCAGGCGGTCCGGCTGCCCCGCCCCGACTCGCCGGCACCGCCGCTCCCCGACGGGGCCGAACTCGACGTCGACGGGCTCAGCTCCTTCTTCACGCCCAACGGCGACTTCTACCGCGTCGACACCGCACTGTCGGTCCCGCGCATCGACGCCACGAGCTGGCGGCTGCGCATCCACGGCCGCGGCGCGAGCGGGCGCGAGTACACCTATGCCGACCTGCTGGAGCGCACCGACCTGGTCGAGCGCGACATCACCCTGGCATGCGTCTCCAACCCGGTAGGCGGCTCCTACGTGGGCAACGCGCGCTGGATCGGCGTGCCGCTGGCCGCACTGCTCCGCGAGGCGGGCGTCCGCCCGCCCGGCAAGGGCGGACGGGCCGACCAGCTCGTCTCCCGCTCATCGGACGGCATGACGATCGGCACACCCGTCGAGGCGGTGATGGACGGCCGCGACGCCATGCTGGCCCTCGGCATGAACGGCCGACCGCTGCCCGCCGACCACGGTTTCCCCGCGCGGGTCGTGGTTCCCGGCCTCTACGGCTACGTCTCGGCCTGCAAGTGGGTGGAGGAGATGGAGTTGACCACCTTCGACGCCTTCGACGCGTACTGGGTGCCGCGCGGCTGGGCGCAGCGGGCGCCGATCAAGACCCAGTCGCGCATCGACACCCCGCGTGCGGGCGCCGAGGTCACCGCCGGAACGGTGCCCGTCGCCGGCGTGGCCTGGGCGCAGAACGTCGGTGTGGACCAGGTCGAGGTCCGCGTCGACGACGGACCGTGGCAGGCGGCACGCCTGTCGGCGGAGGACACCGCCGACACCTGGCGCCAGTGGGTCCTGGAGTGGGACGCCGACCCCGGCGAGCACCGGATCAGCGTGCGCGCCTCCGACAGGTCGGGCCGCACGCAGACCGCCGAGGAGGCGCGGCCCGCTCCCGACGGCGCCACCGGCCACCACACCGTCGACGTGACCGTCTCCTAGGACGGTCTCCCCGCGAACCCCGCTGGGCCGCCCGGCCCTGCGGTCCGGCATCGCCGTGCCCTGCGGTGGCGCCGCCACGTGATCGAACGAGTACGAGGAGACACGCATGTCCACCGGATCCCTCAGCACCCTGCGCCGCCTGGTCGCCGCCGGAGTCATCGGCCTGGCCGCGATGCTCTCCCTGACCGCCTGCAACGGCGACGCCGGCGGCGACGAGGTCGGCGCCGAGCAGGACGGGGGCGGCGGGGAGAGCATGCAGGAAGGGGGCGGCGAGGAGAGCATGCAGGACGGCGGTGAGGAGTCCATGGACGAGAGCTCCGGGGACGGAATGGGAGGAGAAGAAGAGGACCCCATGGACGAGGGTTCCGGCGACGGCATGGACGACGAGGGGGACACGGGCGACGGCGACGGCGAGGGTATGCAGGACGAAGGCGGGGACATGGAGGACGGCCGGTAGCGCCGCACGGGCCCGCGCCCCCTGCGCGGGCCCGCCGCCGCGGTTCCTGGTCGACGCCGCTACGCAGGGTTAGACTCGCCGCGTCGCCGACGTGCGCCGATCGGCCGGTTTGCGGCCGACGGCATCGGCGGGGGTGTCCCACTTCGAGGAGGAGCCGGATGCAGACGCGAACCGTGGGTAGGCTGCGGCGCTTGGTCGCCGCGGGAGCCATCGGCCTGGCGGCCGTCTTCTCGCTCGCCGCCTGCAACGACGACTCGGGAGGCGACGGGGAGGACTCCCAGGAGGAGGGCGAGATCGGAGAGGAAGAGAGCGGGGAAGGCGAGGACGACGGCGGGTACTGAGGTGTCCCGCGTCGAGCGGCGGTGACCCGCTGCCGCCGCTGCCGTCCCTGTGGCCGCCCGCCGGTGTGCGGACGTCCGGCCTGTGCTGTGCGGTCCAGGGCTCGGCCGCCCGCGCCGCGGTGACGCGGATACGGGCGCCCAGCGGCGCCGTGCCGGGTCAGGGGTTGTGCACGACCACGTCGGCGTTTTCCCGGGGCCGGTGGCCGGCGTAGAAGGCGTCCTCCTGGCGTGCCCACATCGATCGGTAGGGGGCGTATCCGGCGGCGTCGGCGCGCCGGTCCAGCCGCGCCTCCCGCACGGCGTCCGGAGCGTGCACCCAGGCCAGCAGCGACAGGAACGGGCGCAGCTCCCGGCCGCCGGATCCGCAGCCCTCGACGATCAGCAGTTCCTCGACGGGCGTCCGCTGCCACGGACCCGGCGCGCCGCGCTCCCAGTCGTAGCGCCGCCAGCGCGGATCCTCCCCGCAGGCCAGCGGCTCCAGAATCCACCGGCGCACCAGCGGCACCGACGCCTCCAGGCCTTCCCAGCCTGGATAGACGTCGTCCATGTGCACCAGCGGGCAGTCGGCCTCGGCGGCGGCGCGTCCGGCGAGTTCGGTCTTGCCTGCTCCCGATCTGCCTTCCACGGCCATCACCCGGCAGCGTCCGGCCCGCGCGGGCGAGTCGCGCAGCATCGCGGACAGCCTGCGGACCCAGTCGTCTCCGGCTGTGCTCAGCGCGGCCGCGGCGGGCGCGCACCGGCCGGAGCCCGACTCCCGCGCTGAATTCAAGTCTTGTAAGCTCCCTTTCACCAGCAGCGCCTGCGTTCAGCACCGAGGAGAGGGCCAGTGACCGACGTCGAGGTGACACCCGGCTCCCAGGCGGCGCTGCGGCGGGCCAACCAGCAGCGCGTCGTGGACGCGCTGCGCAGCGGCGGGACCCTGACCCAGGCCGAACTCGCCCGGGGCACCGGTCTCTCACCGGCCAGCGTCTCCAACATCGTACGCAACCTGCGGGCGGCGGGAACCGTCTCGGTGCGCGAAACCTCCTCCAACGGCCGCCGGGCGCGGGCGGTCACGCTGATCCGCCCGCCCGGCGCCGTCGTGGCGCTGGACTTCACCCCGGACCGCCTCACCGCCGCCCTGGGCGACAGCCAGGGGGCGGTGCTGGCGCGCGAAAGCATCGCCTACGACACGGGCGCCGAGCCCGAGCGCGCCGTGCGGCGGGCGGTGTGGCTGGTCGAGACTCTGCTGACGCGCCTGCGGGTGGACCACGCGACCATCGCCGCGGTCACCGCCTCCGTACCCGGCCCCGTCGATCTCAGGACCGGCGAGATCGGCGCCGTCACCTGCATGCCGCGGTGGGCCGGGTTCCGCCCGGCCGAGGCGCTGTCGGCGCGGCTGCGTGTTCCGGTCCAGGCCGAGAACGACGCCAACCTGTGCGCGCTGGCCGAGATGCGCGACGGCGCCGCCGCGGGCTGCGAGCACCTGATCTACGTGCACATCAGCGAGGGCGTGGGCGCCGGCATCGTCGTCGACGGCAGGATCTTCCGCGGCGCCGGCGGCACGGCCGGCGAGATCGGGCACATCGGGCTGGACGAGCGCGGCCAGGTGTGCCGCTGCGGAAACCGCGGGTGCCTGGAGACCCTGCTGGGCTCGGTCTACCTGCTGGGGATGCTGCCCCAGCAGGGCGAGCAGACGCCTGCGAACGTCGCGCAGCTGGTCGCCGCCGCCGAGGAGGGCGACCCGGGGTGCCGCAGGGTGGTGGCCGAGGCCGGCGCCGCGCTCGGCCGCGGGCTCGGCGTTCTGGCCAACACCTTCAACCCGGAGCTGGTGGTGCTGGGCGGCGAGCTGATGGAGGCGGGCGAGGCGCTGCTGGAACCGGTGCGCCGTTCGCTGGAGCTGGGCACGCTGGGAAGCGCGCTATCGCAGATGGGCATCGTGCGCGGTGGCCTGGGCGACGACGCGGCCCTGCGCGGGGCGTTGCTGCTGGCAGCCGCGGCGGCTCCGGAAACGTGACCGTAAAATCGCAGCACGGTTCACAGACCTTCACATTTCGGGCATCATGGCTCTGACCTGCTGTTCTTCTGTATTTAGTGGTTGAATGAACTGTCTGTGACATTTCAGTTATGTGTTCAAGGCTTGACGTCAACCGGCGAAGGGGCTTGACTTCACCGCATTGGTCCACCGAGTGATCCGGCGCACAACTGCGTCGGATGTCCCCCACGCATCCTGCTCGGGGACCGCAAGAGGAGGTCAACCCGTTGAATAAGCGAAGCGGATTCATGTTCCGCGCCGCGGTCGGGGCGGCAGCGGCACTGTCCCTGCTCGCGACCGGCTGCGGCGCCACCACCACCGGCGCCTCGGACGAGGGCGGCACGGCGAGCGTGGAGGAGGGCTTCAAGGTCGGACTGCTCCTGCCGGAGACCAAGACGGCACGGTACGAGGAGTTCGACAAGCCGTACTTCCAGGAGTCGCTCAAGGAGATCTGCGAGAAGTGCGAGCTTCTCTACCAGAACGCCGATCAGGAGACCTCCAAGCAGCAGTCCCAGGCTGAGGCGATGCTGACCTCGGGCGTGGACGTGCTCGTGCTCGACGCGGTCGACGCGGAGTCCGCCTCCGGGATCGTCAAGAACGCCAAGAGCCAGGGTGTTCCGGTCGTCGCCTACGACCGCCTGGCCCAGGGCGGCGTGGACTACTACGTCTCCTTCGACAACCGCCGCGTGGGCGAGGTGCAGGGCCAGTCGCTGCTCCAGGCGCTCGACGAGGAGGGCTCCGGCAAGGACGCCAAGATCGTGATGATCAACGGCTCCCCGACCGACCCCAACGCCGCCCTGTTCAAGAAGGGCGCGCACGACGTACTGGACGGCCAGGTCGAGGTCGCCGCCGAGTACGACACCCCGGAGTGGAACCCCGACGAGGCGCAGACGGAGATGGAGCAGGCCATCACCTCCGTCGGCGCTGACGAGATCGACGGCGTCTACGTCGCCAACGACGGCATGGCCGCGGGCGTCGTGGCCGCGCTGAAGAGCGCCGGCGTCGACGACCTGCCCCCCATCACCGGTCAGGACGCCGAGATCGCCGGCATCCAGCGCCTCGTCAGCGGCGAGCAGTACATGACCGTCTACAAGGCCATCCGGCCCGAGGCCCGTGTGGCCGCCGAGATGGCCGTGGCCGCGGCGACGGGCGAGAAGTACGAGGGCGGCGACGACTACGGCCTGACCAAGGTCGAGGACGGCGACGGCAAGGAGATCGAGTCGGTGCTGATCGAGCCGGTGCCGGTGACCGTCGACGAGATCGAGGACACCGTGGTCTCCGACGGCTTCTACACCGTCGACGAGATCTGCACGCAGCGGTTCGCCGACAGCGACTTCTGCAAGAGCATCGACGAGCAGTAGCGCGTACGCCGCGTGAAGGACGGGCGCCGGTCCGCTAACCGGCGCCCGTCTTGAGAACGGGACCACACGAGACACGCGACTCCCGTCGTGGGCGCAGCCTAAAGGACGCGACATTGAGTAGACCAGTCCTGGAACTGTCCGGGATATCCAAGAGCTTCGGCGCTGTGCAGGCGCTCAACCAGGTCGACCTGACGGTCGCCCCGGGTGAGGTCGTCGCCCTCCTGGGCGACAACGGTGCGGGCAAATCCACCCTCGTCAAAGTGATCGCCGGTGTGAACCCGGCCGACAGCGGCGACATCCTCTGGGAGGGCAAGCCGGTCGAGATCGGCCGGCCCGCCGACGCCCAGCGCCTGGGGATCGCGACGATCTACCAGGACCTTGCGTTGTGCGACAACCTGGACATCGTCGCCAACCTGTTCCTGGGCGTAGAGAAGACCGCCTTCGGTGCCCTCGACGAGGTCGAGATGGAGCGGCGGGCGCTGAAGCTGCTCGACTCCCTCTCGGTCAAGATGCCCAGCCTCCGGGTGCCCGTCGCCTCCCTCTCCGGCGGGCAGCGGCAGATCATCGCGATCGCCCGCTCCCTGCTGGGCGAGCCGAAGGTCGTGCTGCTGGACGAGCCCACCGCCGCGCTGGGCGTGGCTCAGACCGCCCAGGTCCTCGACCTGATCGAGCGCCTGCGCGATCGGGGACTCGGCGTCCTCATCATCAGCCACAACATGGCCGACGTCCGCGCCGTCGCCGACCGGGCCGCAGTGCTGCGCCTGGGACGCAACGCCGGCGACTTCGGTGTCGAGGACACCAGCTACGAGGAGATCGTGGCGGCCATCACCGGCGCGTCCGACAACCCGGTCGCCCGCCGCGCTTCGGCGACCCGGACGGAGGAAGCGTGATGGCACAGCAAGCACCCGCCTCCAGCGACGCCGGGACCGGCAAGGACCCCGCATTCGAGCAGGACCCGCGGCTGATCGTCACCCGCACCAGCCCTGCGAGCCTGCTGGCCGCGATCAAGCGGCGGATCCGCGGCGGCGAGCTGGGGCCGCTGCCGGTGATCGTCGGCCTCGTCCTCATCTGCGTCGTCTTCCAGCTCCTGCACGAGCGGTTCCTCTCGCCGCAGAACCTGTCCAACCTCACGGTTCAGATCGCCGGTGTGGGCCTGATGACCACCGGCGTCATCATGGTGCTGCTCCTGGGCGAGATCGACCTGTCCATCGGCTCGGTGGCCGGCGCCTCGGCGGCGGTTCTGGCCGTTCTGGCGGTGCGGATGGGCGTGTCCGAATGGCTCGCCATCGCCGCCGCGGCCGCCACCGGCCTGGTCATCGGCATCCTGCACGGCACCATGTTCGCGAAAGTCGGCGTGCCGGCGTTCGTCGTCACCCTGGCGGGCCTGTTGGGCTGGCAAGGCGTGCAGCTGCAGCTGCTGGGCAGCGACGGCACGATCAACATCAGCGACAGCGGTCCCATTGCCGCTCTCACCCACACGTTCTTCGTGCCGGCCTTCGGCTGGGGCATCGCGGCGGTGGCGGTGTGCGGGTTCGTGGCCTTCACGCTCTACGGAGAGCGCCGCCGCGCGACCGCCGGGCTCGTCGCCATGTCGCCGCTGGAGATCGCGGTGCGCAGCCTCGCCCTGGCCGTCCCGGTCTTCGGCGCGGTCTACGTGCTCAACCAGTACAAGGGCGTGCCGCTGGCGTTCCTGATCTTCGTGGGGTTCGTGGTCGCCTTCGACCTGATGCTGCGCAAGACGCGCTACGGGCGCATGGTCTTCGCGGTCGGCGGCGGAGCCGAAGCGGCCCGCCGCGCCGGAATCAACGTCGACCGGGTGCGGATCTCGGTGTTCGCGCTGGCCTCGATGCTCTCGGCCCTGGGCGGCATCATGCTGGTCTCGCGTTCCTTCTCGGCCAGCCTGGACACCGCTGCCGGCGAGGAGCTGATGATGGGCATCGCCGCCGCGGTCATCGGCGGAACCAGCCTCTTCGGCGGTCGCGGCAACGCCTACTCCGCGCTGCTCGGCGGACTGGTGCTGGGCGCGATCACCTCGGGCCTGTACCTGCTGCAGATGGGCACTCCGGTGCGGTTCATGATCACAGCCCTGGTGCTGCTGGTCGCCGTCACCCTCGACGCGATGTCGCGCCGCAGCCGCCGCGCGCACGCACGAGGAGGCTGACCGACCCTCGCGTGCGCACTCCCGGCGCACGCGTCCCCGGCCGCCCCGTCCCTCTCCCACCCCGGTGCGGTGCGGCCCTCCCGGCGCCCCCAGAGCCCTCCCCTCTGGGGGCGCCGACCTGTGCACGGGGGAGCCGGAGGCGGGAGATACATCCCATGGCCCTACCCCTGAGTTCCGACCGGACAAAGGGGGATATAGCGTCAGCCTTCTATGCCCGAACTCTCCTTCATTCTGGTGGCGGGCACGGCCGTGCTGCTGGGCGCCGTCGTGCAGACCAGCGTCGGCCTGGGACTGGGGCTGCTGGCCGCGCCCGTGGTGGCGCTGCTGGAGCCCTCCCTGATGCCGGGGGCGATGCTGATCGCCACATGCGTGCTGCCCGCGTTCACGGTCGCGGTGGAGTGGCGCGGCATCGACCGCCACGGACTGCTCTGGGCGCTCGTCGGGCGCACACCGGGAGCCGTGGCCGGGGTCTGGCTCGTGGCCACCGCGGCCCCCGAGGCGATCGCAGGCGGGGTGGGTGCGATGGTGCTGGTCGCGGTAGTCCTGTCGGTGCGCGAGGTGCGGGTGCGCATCCGCCGCCGGTCGCTGCTGGCCGCCGGCCTGGTGTCCGGGTTCACCGGTACCGCGACCTCCATCGGCGGGCCGCCCGTCGCCCTCCTCTACCAGCACGAGAGCGCCGACCGCATCCGCGGCACCCTGGGCGCCTACTTCCTCGTCAGCACCCTGATGTCCCTGTGCATGCTGGCCGTCGGCGGCGAACTGCACGCCGAGGAGGTCGCCGCCGGACTGTGGCTCATGCCCTTCGTGGTGGCCGGGTTCCTGGCCGGGCGCCCGCTGTGCCGCGTCATCGACGCGGGCCGCATGCGGGCCGCCCTGCTCATCGTGGTCACCGTCTCCGGCGCCGTCCTGCTGGCGCAGTCGGTGCTGGGGTAGGTTCGATGGCGATGAGCGCCCCACGCCGCACTGCGGACGCACAAGGGCCCGAGGAGGCCGAGGAGGCCGGTCCCGGCGGACGGCCCGCCCGGCGCCCCGGCAAGGAGGAGCTCGCGGCCGCCCGCGGAGCCGTGATCCCCGACATCCTCGCGCCCGGCCTGGACGTCCTCTTCTGCGGCATCAACCCCGGCCTCTACTCCGGCTGGAGCGGCCACCACTTCGCCCGCCCCGGCAACCGGTTCTGGCCCGCTCTGCACCTGGCCGGCCTCACCCCCCGGCGGCTGCGCCCCGAGGAGCAGCACCTGCTCCCGCAGTGGGGGCTGGGGGTCACCAACCTGGCCGCGCGGACCACCGCGCGCGCCGACGAGTTGGATGCCGAGGAACTGCGGGCGGGCGCCGCGGCCCTGGAGCGCACGCTGCGCCGCCACCGGCCCGCGGCGCTGGCGGTGCTGGGAGTGACGGCATTCCGCCAGGCGTTCGGCGACCCGGCGGCCAGGATCGGTCCGCGCCCGGAGCCGGTCGCCGGCACGCCGGTGTGGGTGCTGCCCAACCCCAGCGGCCTCAACGCCCATTGGAGCACGGACGGCATCGCGTCCGAGATGCGCCGGGTGGCCGAGGCGGCGCGGGCGAGGGGCGGACTCGGTTAACGCGCGCTTCGGGCGGCTCATAGACTCGGTGCAACCGAGCAGGATGGGCGTGCCGGGCGCGCAGGAGGCACCGCTGTGCCGGACACGCCGGACGAGGGGACTGACGAGACGTTGACGCAACTCGACTCGCTGCGCAATCCGGAGGACCTGAAACGGCTTCCGGTGGAGAACCTGCCGCGGCTTGCCGCCGAGATCCGGGAGTTCCTCATCACCGAGGTCACCCGCACCGGAGGCCACCTGGGTCCCAACCTGGGCGTCGTCGAGCTCACCCTGGCGCTGCACCGGGTCTTCGACTCGCCGCGCGACCCGATCCTCTTCGACACCGGCCACCAGTCCTACGTGCACAAGATCCTCACCGGCCGCCGGGACTTCTCCAAGCTGCGCAGCCAGGGCGGGATGTCGGGCTACCCCTCGCGCGAGGAGTCCGAGCACGACTTCATCGAGAACTCCCACGCCTCCACCGTCCTCTCCTACGCCGACGGACTGGCCAAGGCCAACGTCATCCAGCGCCGCTCCGACCGCACCGTGGCGGCCGTGGTCGGCGACGGCGCCCTCACCGGCGGCATGGCCTGGGAGGCGCTGAACAACATCGCCTCCGCCCCCGACCGCCGGGTGGTGGTCGTCGTCAACGACAACGGCCGCTCCTACTCGCCGACCACCGGCGGACTGGCCGACCACCTCGCGTCGCTGCGCATGACCCAGGGCTACGAGCAGGCCCTCGATCTGGCCAAGACCGCGCTGAACCGCGCACCGGTGGTGGGCCAGCCGCTGTACGAGGCGTTGCACGGGTTGAAGAAGGGCCTCAAGGACGCCATCCAGCCGCAGATGATGTTCGAGGACCTCGGCATCAAGTACCTCGGCCCCATCGACGGCCACGACGAGCAAGCGGTGGAGAAGGCGCTGCGCCGCGCGCGCGCCTTCGGCGGCCCGGTGATCGTGCACTGCCTGACCCAGAAGGGCAAGGGCTACGCACCCGCCGAGAACCACGAGGAGGACCAGTTCCACGCCATCGGCGCGGCCAAGCCCGCGCCGGCGTCGGCGGAGCAGCCCGCGCCCGCCCCGCAGAAGTGGACCAAGGTCTTCAGCCAGGAGATGGTCGCCCTCGGCGCCGAACGCTCCGACATCGTGGGCATCACCGCCGCGATGCTGCACCCCACAGGCCTGGCGCCGTTCGCCGAGGCCTACCCCGACCGCTGCTTCGACGTTGGCATCGCCGAGCAGCACGCCGCCACCTCGGCCACCGCGCTGGCCATGGGCGGGCTGCACCCCGTCGTCGCGGTCTACGCCACCTTCCTCAACCGCTGCTTCGACCAGGTCCTGATGGACGCCGCCCTGCACCGCCAGGGCGTCACCTTCTGCCTGGACCGCTCCGGAGTCACCGGCCCCGACGGCGCCAGCCACCACGGCATGTGGGACCTGTCCATCCTCCAGGTGGTGCCCGGACTGCGCCTGGCCGTGCCGCGCGACGCGCCCCGGTTGCGCGAGCAGCTCCGCGAGGCCGTCGACGTGGACGACGCGCCGACCGCCCTGCGCTACCCCACCGGCGCGGTGGCGCCCGAGATCGAGGCGGTGAGCCGCCTCGGCTCGATGGACGTGCTGCGCCGGGCCACCCGCGGCGGCCAGAGCGAGGACCTGCTGCTCGTCGCCGTGGGGCCGATGGCCCAGACCTGCTGCGAGGTCGCCGACCGCATGGCCGACCAGGGCATCGGCGTCACCGTGGTCGACCCGCGCTGGGTGAAGCCGCTCGACCCGGTGCTCGTCGAGGAGGCCGCCCGCCACCGGGTGGTCGCGGTGGTCGAGGACAACGGCCGCGTGGGCGCCGTGGGCGACGCCGTGGCACGCGCGCTGCGCGACGCCGACCTGGACATGCCGGTGCGAACCTTCGGAATCGAGCAGGAGTTCCTGCACCACGCCAAGCGCGACGACATCCTCGCCGAGCTGGGGCTGTCCCCTCAGAGCCTGGCCCGCAAGCTCACCGAGACCGTCTCGCGCCACTCCGAGCGCCGGGCCGCCGAGGAGGCAGCCAGCAAGTAAGAATCCCCGTTCCGCGCCAGAAAGGCGTGCCGCCTCCCGTGCTCTTCCCGGATCCCGGATCCCGGATCCCGGGAACCCGCCCGGTCCCGGGCGCCGTCCGGCGGCCGAACAGGCGACGGCGGCGCCGGAACCGGTCGTGCCGGCAGTGCAGCGCGATGCCGGGGTCATGGGTCAGAATGGGGCCATGACGACTCCCGACCCCCTGCGGGTGGCGGTGATCGGCTCCGGCCCCGCCGGCGTCTACACCGCCGACGCGCTCACCAGGCAGGGCCGTGAAGAGGTGGCCGTCGACATCGTCGACCGGCTGCCCACCCCTTACGGCTTGGTGCGCTACGGCGTCGCTCCCGACCACTTCAAGATCAAGGGTGTGGCGCGGTCCCTGCGCGAGGTGCTGGAGCGTCCCGGCGTGCGCTTCGTCGGCGGCGTCGAGTTCGGGCGCCACCTCACCCGCGAGAGCCTGGCGCGCGCCTACCACGCGGTCGTCTACGCCACCGGCGCCAGCGTCGACCGCCGGATGGGTGTTCCCGGGGAGGACCTACCGGGCAGTGTTGCGGCGACCGACTTCGTCAACTGGTACTGCGGCCACCCCGACTCCGAAGTCGAGTCCTTCCTGCTCGACTCCGAGGAGGTCGCCGTGGTCGGGGCGGGCAACGTCGCCATCGACGTCGTGCGCATCCTGGCCAAGAGCGCCGACGAGCTCCGCCGAACCGACGTTCCCCAGCCCATGCTCGACGTGCTGGCCGCCAGCAAGATCCGGCGCATCGCCCTGGTGGCCCGGCGCGGCCCTCTGCAGGCCAAGTTCACCGCGCCCGAGCTGCGGGACCTCGGCAGGCTCGACAACGCCGAGGTGCTGGTGCGGCCCGAGCAGGTCGACGTTGATCCCGACGGCGCTGCCGTGCTCGGTGCCGCGCGCGCGGCGCGCACCAACCTGAAGATCCTGTCCGAGTGGGCCGCGCGGCCCGCCCGCGACCTCCCGCGCACGATCGAGCTGCGGTTCTGGGCGCGCCCGGCCGAGGTCCTGGGCGCCGAGCGCACCGCGGGCCTGCGGGTGGAGGAGACCGAGCTGGACGGCGAAGGGCGCCTGCGCGGTACCGGCGCCTTCGACACGGTCGACGCCGGCATGGTCTTCCGGTCGATCGGCTACGCGGGGATCCCGCTGCCGGGGGTGCCCTTCGACGAGGACTCGCGCACCGTCCCGCACAGCGAGGGCCGGGTGCTGGGCACCGACGGCGGGGTGCGCTCGGGCGACTACGTCGCCGGGTGGATCAAGCGGGGCGCCACCGGCGTGATCGGCACCAACAAGTCGGACGCGGCCGCCACGGTGCGCAGCCTCCTCGACGACGCCGGCGAGCTGCGCGCCGCGGCCCCCTCAGGCGGACTGCAGCCGGTCGAGGACGTGCTGCAGGGCAGCGGCGCCGAGGTCGCCTACTACGGCGACTGGCTGAGCATCGACGCCGCCGAGGCCGAGCTCGGCGCCTCGCTGGGTCGCGGCGAGCGCGTCAAGCTGCGCAGCTGGTCGGACATGTACGGCGCCATCGGCCGGTGAGGAGCCCGAGGCGCGTCGCGCGGCGGCCCGGCCCCACTCAGCGGATTTCGGAGTCGGGCGCGGCGTAGGTGTTGCAGGCGCCGAGGGTGTCCTGGTGGGCACCGCTGTCGAACCAGTGGCGGCGGTTGCCGCCCGAGCCGTGGGTGTCCAGGTCGTTGCCGCTGCCGATGAAGCCGCCGACCCGGTCGATCTCGGCGTCGCCGACGTCCAGACCCCGCATGGCCACCCCGGACAGGCACTCGGCCTGCAGCTCCGTGCGGCGCAGGGCCTCCATCCGCGCCTCCTCGTCGGGCGCCTCGTGCTCCAAGGCATAGCTGACGTCCAGGATTCCGGCGAGCTGCTGCACGTGGTGCCCGTATTCGTGGGCCAGCAGTTGGCTCCACACGCCGCGCTGGTCGGCCCGGGGCACCTGACCGGACAGCTCGGTGACATTGGGGAGTACGACGGTGACGGCCATCGGCTCGCCCTCGTAGTAGGCCAGGGTCATCCCCTCCTCGCCGGACCCGGCGTCGGGGTTGGTGCGGGTGACCCGGAACTCCGGCTCGACGGCACGAAGGCCCAGCTCCTCCAGCCGCGGCCGCCACAGCTCGCCCAGGCACTCCGAGAGCGTGCCGTTGAAGGCGCGCCAGGAGTCGGCCGAATCCGGGTCGAGCTCGGGCGGGGAGCACTCCACCGGCTCGGGGGCCGGCAGTTCGTAGGCCGGGTGGTCGGTCACGTCCACCTCGACCGCGGCGGGGCGGGCGGAGAACCCGTCGCTGGTGTGCCGGGCGGGGTCGGCGGCCGCCGGTGCGGGCTGCGGCTGCTCCGGCGGGGGAGCGAGAACCACCAGCAGCACGCACACTGTGAAGGTGGCCACCGAGGTGAGCGCGGCGGCGGCCACGGCCACCCACACCGCCGGTGTGCGGTCCGGGCGCGGCGGCGGGCCGTACGCGACCCGCTCGGCGACGGGCCACGCGGCCGCGCCCGGCGCCCCGGCGAACGGCGCGGCCTGCGGCGCTCGGGGGACGGTCGGCGCAGAAGGGCTGCCGGGCCCCGGCGGGAGGTCGCCGTCAGGGGAGGGCTCCACAGGGGACTCTTCTCGGTCGTGCGGCTATGCGGCTGTGCGAGGGGGCAAGCGTGACCAACAACCCTAATCGGGCGCACAGCGGAGCGTAGCGCACGGGGCCGTGGTCCCGGCCCCCGGGGGGAGGGGCGCCGCGGGCGGGGTGGAGGAAGCGTGCGCGGGTCGGGCGGGGAGCGGCGGCGGGCGGGCTCGTCGCGGCTCAGCGAGCGTCTGGCGGGCGGTAGGCCACTCCCAGGTCGGCGGCAAGGTCGCGCAACTCGGCCTCGAAGAGGGTCTCCATGTCGTCGGAGACGAAACCCAGGTGCTGGAAGACCTCCATGCACACGATCCCGTAGAAGCGCACCCAGCAGCCCAGCAGCACGCGTATGGCGCCGGCGGAGGCGCGGTCGCCGCTGAAGCCGGTGAGGCTGGCGAAGGCGTCCAACTGTGCGCACAGGGCGGGCGAGGCCTCCGGCTCGTCGGGGACCGTGAAGCGCCCCTCGGCGATCAGCCGGTCGAACAGGGCGACGAAGGTCGACGCGAAGCGCTGGCCCGCCTCGGCGGCAGGACTGTCCTCGGGTGAGGAGGCCGGCGGCGTGCCGGCCGGGCCGAACAGAAGCGCGAACTCGGGCCGGTTGGCCAGTCCCCACGCGCGCACGGCGCGCAGCGCGGCCAGCAGGCGGCCGTCGGTGTCGGAATCGGGCTGCGAGGCCTCCGCTGCGTCCACGGCGGCACCGAGCTCGGCGAAGAGTTCGGCTTGCAGCGCCTCCAGCAGATGGTTGAGACTCGCGAAGTAGCGGTACAGCCCGGGCGCGGTCATGCCCATCTCGCGGGCGATGGCCCGCAGAGACACGCCCGACGCCCCGTGGGCGGTCAGGTGCCGCCGCGCGATCTCCTTGATCTCACGCGATGTGGCCTGGCGCACCCGTTCGCGCCGAGTGCCCGAGGGTGCGGCCTCTACCTGGTGAAATGTGGGCTGTCTGGTCAAACCCCGTCCTTCTCGGCCCCCGCGGGGCGTCCTGGGAGGCCGTGTAGGAGATTAGTGTGGCGGATCAGGCGAACCGTGAACAGCGTGTTCTCCGGTGAACGTCGTAATCCGCTAACGGTGTTCACGTTTCTCCCACTCTACGTTGCCCGACGATGGGGAATAGAACATGTTCGCAGCTCTGGGTCGCTTCGGCTACCGGTGGCGAATCGCGGTACTCGCCGCCACGGCGCTGTTCGCCGCGTTCTCCGCATTCTGGGGGACCGGCCTCTTCGGCGCAGTCAGCGACGGCGGGTTCGAGGCGCCCGACGCCGAGTCCTCCCGCGCGGGCGAGGTGCTGGCGGAGGAACTCGGCCACGACGCCGTCGACGTCGTGGCCGTCTACCGCAGCGACGAGATCCGCATCGACAACCCCTCGTTCGCCGCCCAGATCGAGAAGCTGCGCTCGGACCTGCCCGACGACCGCATCAAGTCGATGCAGACCTATCTCGACGACGGCCTCGGCAGGACCGAGCGCGGCATCCTGGTCTCCGAGGACCGGCACGCGACGTATGTGCCCATCACGCTGGCCGGCGGCTCCGACGCCGAGCGCATGCACAACTACGAAGTGGTCAAGGAGGAGCTTGACGCCGGGCCGCTGGAGACGAGGCTCGGCGGCAAGGTCGCCGTCCAGCAGGAGCTCTCCGCCAAGGCCGAGAGCGACGTCGTGCGCGCCGAGCTGATCTCTCTGCCGGTACTGCTCGTGCTGCTCGTGACGATCTTCGGGGGCGTGGTCGCTGCGCTGATGCCGCTGGCCGTCGGCGGATTGGCGATCCTGGGCTCGCTGACCCTGCTGCGCGCGCTCACCCACGTCACCGAGGTCTCGGTGTTCGCCGTCAACGTCGCCACGATCCTGGGGCTGGGCCTGGCCATCGACTACGGGCTGTTCATGGTCAGCCGGTTCCGCGAGGAGTTGGCGCGCGGCGCCGAGGTCCGGGAGGCGGTGCCGCGCACCCTCTCCACCGCCGGACGCACCGTCGCCTTCTCCGGGATCACGGTGATGATCGCCTTCGCCGGCCTGCTGTTCTTCCCCCAGCCGATCCTGCGCTCCATCGGCCTGGGCGGCATCGCAGTGGTGCTGTTCGACGTGCTGGCGGCCCTGGTCGCCCTTCCTGCACTGCTGTCGGTCGCCGGCCGGCGCATCGACGCGCTGCGCCTCTTCGGGCGCCGCCGGCGCCGCGCAGCGCTGCGAGAAGCCGGCGCGCAGGGCGCGCCCGAGGCCCGCCACCGCCAGGGCGGCTGGGCGCGTCTGGCCCACAGCGTGATGCGCCGTCCGACGCTCTACCTGGTCACCGTCGGCGCGGTGCTGCTGGTCTTCGCGTCGTCGCTGGCCTACACCGAGCTGGGCTCCACCGACCAGCGCTACCTGCCCCAGGAGTCCGGCAGCCGCCAGGCCATGGAGTCGCTGCGCGAGGACTTCCCGGCCGGAGGGATCGGGCGCATCGACGTCGCCGTCACCGGCGGCCCGGGCAAAGAGGCGCTGTCCGGCTTCGCCGACCGGCTGGGCCGCCTGGAGGGAGCACAGGCCGCCGAGGTCGCCCGCACCGGGGACGGCGTGACGCACATCACCGTCGCCTACAAGGGTGCGGCCGACGACCCGGCCACCTCCGAACTGGTGCGCGACGTCCGCGGCGCCGCACCGCCGAAGGGCGCCGACGAGGTCCTCGTGGGCGGAGCCGCCGCCATGCAGATCGACAACGTCGCCGCGATCGTCGACGCCCTGCCCGCCACCCTGGTGTTCGTGGCGGCGGTGACGCTGGTGCTGCTGTTCCTGGCCTTCGGCTCGGTGGTGCTGCCCGTCAAGGCCGTGGTGATGGGCGCCCTCTCGCTGGGCGCCTCGCTGGGCGTGGTCGTGTGGGGCTTCCAGGAGGGGCACCTGTCGGGTCTGCTGGACTTCACCACCGTCGGCACCATCGACCCGACCTTCATCGTGCTGATCGTCATCATGGCGTTCGGCCTGGCTATGGACTACGAGCTGTTCCTGCTCAGCCGCGTCCGCGAGGAGTTCGCGCGCACCGGCGGCAACGCCCACTCGGTCGCCACCGGCCTGCAGCGCACCGGCGGCATCATCACCAGCGCCGCCGTGCTGCTGGTCGTCGTGCTCGCCGCGATGGGCACCTCCGACCTGCTCTTCCTCAAGATCATGGGAATCGGGTTGGCACTGGCCGTGGTCGTCGACGCCACGCTGGTGCGCGCACTGCTGGTGCCGGCGACCATGCGTCTGCTGGGCCGGTCCAACTGGTGGCTGCCCGCGCCGCTGCGCCGTCTGCACGACCGGATCGGCATCACCGAGGGCGAGGCGGCCGTCGAGGAGGAGCCGCGCGAACGCGAGCGCGAGCCGGTGCGGGTGGGCTGATCCGGCGGGCGCCGCCGGCGCGCGGGAGGCCTGCGGCGCTCAGACGTGGTCGCCGCGGTGGTCGCGGAGGTCCTCGAAGCGCAGCCCGGGCCGGTGGGCGTGCGCGGCCTCGACGATCTCGTCGAGGCTGTGGTCCCAGGTGGGCCGCACCCGCACGGCGTGGTCGGTGCGCCAGGGAGGCGGTGTGCGGAAGGGCCGGTCGGCCTCGTCGGTGGGAACGAAGTCCAGGTAGTGCATGCTCACCGTGCCGCCGCGGTGCGGCACCACCTGGGTGCAGGCCCGCAGCAGCGCCACGTCGCGCCAGGGCAGGACGATGTCCTCCCGGGCCGAGCGCGGCCAGGGCGCCGGGAAGCGCGCCCCCGCGCCGTCGACCACCAGGACGGGGCGCGGCGAGAGCAGGCGGGCTACCGAGACGATGCCCGCTCCGCCGAACACGAGGACGGCCAGCAGGCCCATCGCGACGTCGACCAGACCGCCGCGCAGCATCAGGGCGATGCCGGTGCCGGTGAACACGGTGCAGGCGACAGCCAGCCACGCCCCCTCCCACGTCACGCGGAAGCGGTTGGTGAGGACGAAGTCTGCCGTCGCGCCCGCCATGCCCACCAGCATAGGTCCCCGAGCGCCGTGCGTCTCGGCTGCGTGCGGGGGCGCCGCGGTAGGGAGCAGCGGGGGAGGGGCGGGAGAGAACCCGCGGGGGCGCTGCGCTTTGGGGGCTGCGGTCCGCGGTGGGCGGCGCCCTCCCGGCGGTGCCGGTCCCGCGCCGGGGCGCGGGACCGGCCGATGCCCGGGCGAGCGGTGTCAGACCGCCTTCGGGCCGTCCGGGTGGAACCTCGCCCCGTTGACCTTCTCCGAGATGCCGGAGCGGTCCAGGTAGGGAGTGATCCCGCCCAGATGGAAGGGCCAGCCCGCCCCGGTGATCAGGCAGAGGTCGATGTCGGCCGGCTCGGCAACCACGCCCTCGTCGAGCATGGTGCGGATCTCGCGGGCCAGCGCCTCCAGCGCCCGCTGCTTGATCTCCTCCTCGCCGGAGGCGCCGTCGCCTCCGCCGGCGAACATCTCCCGCACCTCGGGATCGATCTGGAGGTCGGACCCGAAGATCTCCGTCCGGCCCGACTCGACGAGCCGACGCAGCTGGCCGGAGACGCCGAAGCGGTCCGGGAACGCCTCGCGCAGCGTCTCCGACACGTGCAGGGCGACGGCGGGGCCCACCAGCTGCAGCAGCATCAGCGGCGACATCGGCAGGCCCAGCGGCGCCACCGCGCGGTCGGCCACCTCGGGCTCGGTGCCCTCCTCCACGGCGCCGAGCACCTCGCCCATGAACAGGGTGAGCAGCCGGTTGACGACGAAGGCGGGCGCGTCCTTGCACAGCACGGCCGTCTTCTTCAGCTGCTTGGCGGTGGCGAAGGCGGTCGCCAGCGCCGCGTCGCCGGTGTGCTCGCCGCGGACGACCTCCAGCAGCGGCAGCACCGCGACCGGGTTGAAGAAGTGGAAGCCGACGACCCGCTCGGGGTGGCGCAGCTTCGCGGCCATCTCGGTGACCGACAGCGAGGAAGTGTTCGTGGCCAGCACCGCCTCCGGCGAGACCACCGCCTCCACCTGGGCGAATACGTCCTGCTTGACCTGCATGCGCTCGAAGACGGCCTCGACGACGAAGTCGGCGTCGGCGAAGGCGTCCATAGTCAGCGAACCGGTGACCTGGGACTTGAGCCGGTTGGCCTTGTCGGCGCTGACGCGGCCCTTGGCCAGCAGCTTGTCCACTTCGCCGTGCACGTAGCCCACGCCGCGGTCCAGTCGATCCTGGTCCAGGTCGGTCAGCACCACCGGCACGTCCAGGCGCCGGGCGAACAGCAGGGCGAGCTGGCCGGCCATCAGGCCGGCGCCGACGACGCCGACCTTGGCGACCGGGCGGGCCAGCGACGTGTCCGGCGCGCCCGCGGGGCGCCGCGCACGCTTCTGGTTGAGGTCGAAGGCGTAGAGGCCGGCGGTGAGCTCCTCGCTCATGATCAGGTCGGCCAGTGCCTCGTCCTCGGCGGCGAAGCCCTCGTCGCGTGTGCGGTCCTTGGCGGCGGCGACCAGCTCCAGAGCCCGCACCGGTGCCGGCGCCGCGCCGCGCAGCTTGCCCTCCAGCATGAAGCGGGCGTTGTCGATCGCCTGGTCCCAGGCCTGGCCGGTGTCGACCGCAGGCCGCTCGACCGCGATCTCGCCCTTGACGACCTGGGCGGCCCAGCGCAGCGACTCCTCGACGAAGTCGGCGGGCTCGAACATCGCGTCGGCGATGCCCATCGAGCGCACCTGGGGGCCCTTGATCGTCTTGTTCTGGGCCAGCGGGTTGTCGACGACGATCTTCAGCGCCTGCTCGGCACCGATGAGCCTGGGCAGCAGGTAAGTGCCGCCCCAGCCCGGGACCAGGCCCAAGAACGCCTCCGGCAGTGCGAAGGCCGGCACGCCCGAGGACACGGTGCGGTACCGGCAGTGCAGCGCCGCCTCGACGCCGCCGCCCATGGCCGCGCCGTTGACGAAGGCGAAGGTGGGCACGTCCAGTTCGCCGAGCTTGCGGAAGACGTCGTGGCCCAGCTTGGCGACCGCGAGAGCCTGCTCGCGGTTCTGCACCTGCGGCACGCCGGTCAGGTCGGCGCCAACGGCGAAGATGAACGGCTTGCCGGTGACGGCCACGGCGGCGATGTCGGTGCGGGCGCGCGCCGCCTCGATCGCGTCGTCGAGGCTGAGCAGCCCGGCCGGGCCGAAGGTGTTGGGCTTGGTGTGGTCGTGCCCGTTGTCCAGAGTGATCAGCACCGCCTTGCCGGCGCCGTACGGAAGCTGGACGTCGCGGGAAAGCGCGCGGGTGACCACCTCGTCGGCGAAGACCTCGCGCAGGGACTCGCGGGAGACGGGGGCGCCGGCCGCGCCCCGCTCGTCGGTGCCGCTCACTTGGCGCTCCCTTCCCAGTTGGTGTTCTCCCAGAGCACGGTCCCGCCCATGCCCATGCCCACGCACATGGTCGTGAGGCCGTAGCGGACGTCGGGCCGCTCGGCGAACAGGCGCGAGAGCTGCATCATCAACCGCACGCCCGAGGACGCCAGCGGGTGGCCCAGCGCGATCGCACCGCCCCACGGGTTCACGCGGGTGTCGTCGTCGGCGAGGCCGAAGTGATCCAGGAAGGCCAGAACCTGCACGGCGAAGGCCTCGTTGATCTCGATAAGGCCGATCTCGTCCATGCTCATGCCCTGCCGCCGCAGCAGGCGCTCGGTCGCCGGCACCGGTCCTTCGCCCATCACCTCGGGATCGACCCCGGCGAAGGAGAAGTCCACGAGGCGCATGCGGGCGTCCAGGCCCAGGTCGGCGGCGACGTCCTCGGCGGCGATGATCGCGCCGGTGGCCCCGTCGTTGAGTCCGGCGGCGTTGCCCGGCGTGACGTTGCCGTGGGCGCGGAAGGGCGTCTTCAGTCCGGCCAGGCCCTCCAGGGTCGTCTCGGGGCGCGGCGGCTCGTCGGCGGTGGCCAGGCCGTAGCCCTGCTCGGCCGAGCGGACGAGCACCTCGACCAGGTCCTGCTGGATCCTGCCGTCCGCGTAGGCCTTGGCGACCTTCTCCTGGCTGCGCAGGGCGTAGGCGTCGGCCCGCTCCTTGGTGATGGAGGGGTAGCGGTCGTGCAGGTTCTCCGCGGTGTTGCCCATGACCAGGGCCGAGGGGTCCACCAGCTTCTCGGAGAGGAAGCGCGGGTTGGGGTCGACGCCCTCACCCATCGGATGGCGGCCCATGTGCTCGACGCCGCCGGCGATGGCCACGTCGTAGGCGCCGAAGGAGATGCCCGCTCCGCTGGTCGTGACGGCCGTCATCGCGCCCGCGCACATGCGGTCGATGGCGTAGCCGGGCACGCTGCGGGGCAACCCGGCCAGGAGTGCGGCGCTGCGGCCGATGGTCAGGCCCTGGTCGCCGATCTGGGTGGTGGCGGCGATGGCCACCTCGTCCACACGCTCCGGCGGCAGGCCGGGGTTGCGGCGCAGTAGTTCGCGGATGACGCGCACGACGAGATCGTCGGCGCGTGTCTCGGCGTAGAGGCCCTTGCCGGCCTTGCCGAACGGAGTCCTCGCTCCATCGACAAAAACGACATCACGGGCAGTTCGCGGCACGATTTGCCCTCCTGGTTCCAACGGACGGGTGACCGGTACGAGCACATGCTACTCGCCGGTAACTAGTGCGGCGAGCAGCCCCCGCGAGCACCGCCGAATCCCGCGTTGAGGCCGCTTCCCGAGGGGAGGAGCGCCCCGTGTCCTCGTCCGGCCGACGCCTGCCACCCAGCGCAGCGGCCCGCGGGAACCGCTGATCGCGGCCGACCGCCGGGCACCGCCCGACCCGCGCGCCCCTGCGAGGACCGGGCCGCCCGGGCCTGACCGGACGGCCGCACCGGGACGCCGCACGCGTTGCGAGCCTGAAACCGAACGGCTCCCGGAGAGGCGAAGCCGAGAACCCGGGCAAGGCGTGCCAGGGGGTCAGAAGAGGGCGGCGGCCTCGCGGTGGCGGCCCAGGGCGCTGAGGGCGCCGGCCAGGTCGCGGCGCATGCGCAGGGTCAGCATGCGGATGTCGGGGTCGCCCGCCGCCGAGAGGCCGTTGAAGTAGGCCGTGTGCAGCGTCTCGACCGCGTCTTCCAGACGACCCGCCTGTGTGTAGGCGCGGCCCAGCCGGTGCTGGACGAGGAGGTGGTCCAGGTGGCGCGCGCCCAGGCGGCGGCGCCGCTGGGCGAGGACCATGCGCAGCTGCTGGATGCCGTCCTCGTCGCGGCTCGCGGAGGCGCACGCCAGGCTCAGGCCCAGGCGCAGATCCTCGCGCGCCTCGGGGACGCCCGCATCCTCGATGGCCTTCTCATAATGCGCGATCGCCGCGTCGTAGCGTCCGCTCTTGCGGTAGTTGATCGCCAGCCGGCTGCGCGCCGCCACGGTGTCGCCCGCCACCGGGCCCAAGTGCTCGTCGCGGCGCTTGAGCAGCGTCTCCCACTGCTCGGCGGCTTCGGCGTGGCGGCCGGAGTCCTCGTAGCTCCAGGCCAGGTTCTCCCGGACGACGTCGGTCTGGCCGTGGTCCTCACCGTAGTGCGCAGCGGCGTCCCGCAGCGCCTGCTCGAACTGGGCGACGGCCGCCTCGCGCCGGCCGATCTGGGCGTACTTGCTCGCCAGGTTGTTTCGCGAGGTGATGGTGCGCGGGTGGTCGGAGCCCAGTGCGGCGACGTGCTCCTGCAGGATCTGCTCCAGCGCCGCGGCGCGCAGCGCCGGGGTGCGCCCGTGCTCCCGCTGGTCTGAGCGGGTGGCGGTCCCCGGCTCAGCGGGAGCGAAGCCGGCCCGGTCCAGCAGTGTGCGCCAGAACGCCATGAGCCTCACCCCCCAATCGGTAACATCGGTCGACCGCCACGGAACCTCGCCACTTCGCATCAAGAACAGCACGATTCCATAACATAATCCGCCCTCCGGTTGGTGCGAGATAAAGGTGCGGGGTCCATTGGCGTGATCTAAGTCACAATTCGCCTCAGGAGTGCAAAAGGAGGTTTAACAACGTAATCATCGGACAAGCAAGACTACCCTGCGTGCCCATCTGGATACGAGGAGGCGCGCGCATGCGCGGGGAGGGGCCGCGGGCGGCTCAGTCGGCCGCCCGGTGCAGCGCCTCCGCGAGGCGCTCCGCCGTCAGACCCACCTGCCATTCGCGGGCATGGTGCTGGCGCAGGTGCTCGGCCACCGACCCGGCGTCGGTGTGCTGCGGCGGCGACCAGGCCAGTCGGCGGACGGCGTCGGGCTGCAGCAGATTCTCCGCCGGCATCGCGATCCGCTCGGCGACGGCCGAGAGATCCGCGCGCACCGCCTCCAGGCGCCGCGCCGCGGCGGGATCGCGGTCGGCCCATCGGTTGGTGGCAGGCGGACCGTCGCCCGGGGCGCTGGGCTGGGGCAGCTCGGCCGCCGGCATGCCGCGTACGCGGTTGATCGCCTTGAGCCAGTTGGGGACGTACCGGCGCGCCAACCGCACGCTGAACTGCTTGATCGCGGTGAGCTGCGGAGCGGTGGCGGGCATCGCCGTCGCGGCCTCGACGATCGCGGCGTCGGGCAGCACCCGGCCCGGCGAGATGTCGCGCTCGCGGGCGATGCGGTCGCGCTCCAGCCACAGTTCGCGCACGACGCCCAGCCCGCGCTGGTTGCGCACCCGGTGGATGCCCGAGGTGCGGCGCCAGGGGTCGGGCCGGGGCTCCTTGGGCGGAGCCTGGAGCATCCAGGCGAACTCCTCGCGCGCCCACTCCAGCTTCCCGGCCTCCTCCAGCTCGCCCTGCAGCGCGTCGCGCAGATCCACCAGGACCTCCACGTCCAGCGCGGCATAGGTCAGCCAGTCCTCCGGCAGCGGGCGCACCGACCAGTCCACCGCCGAGTGCTCCTTGGCCAGGCGCAACCCCAGGACGCGCTCCACCATGGAGCCCAGGCCCACCTTCTGGTAGCCCAGCAGCCGCCCTGCCAGCTCGGTGTCGAACAGCAGGGCGGGCTTCAGCCCGACCTCGCCGAGGCAGGGCAGGTCCTGGTGTGCGGCGTGCAGCACGGTCTCCGCGCCGGACAGCGCGGAGTCCAGGCCCGACAGGTCCGGGCAGGCCACCGGATCGATCAGCGCGGAGCCGGCGTCGGCACGGCGCAGCTGGACGAGGTAGGCGCGCTGGCCGTAGCGGTAGCCCGACGCCCGCTCGGCGTCGATGGCCACCGGCCCCGTGCCCGCGGCGAAGGCCTCGGCGACCCGGTCCAGGTGCGCGGAGTCGGAGACCACCGGCGGCAGCCCCTCGCGCGGTTCGCGAAGCAGCGGCGCCTCGGGTTCGGCCTCCTCGCGCGCATCGCCCTGCCCGTTGTCCGGATCGGGGGTACCTGTCTTCGAGTTCAGCACGTTCGCCACCCCTCCACGGTATGCGCTCGCCGCGCCGCGGGCGCGTCCGGAGCGCGCTTGCGCGGATGCGGCGGTCAGACCCGCGCCGCGGCGGCCGGCCGGTGCGCACGGCTCGCCGCCGCCGCGGTGGGGTCCGCGCCGGATCAGAGCGCCGGTGGGCTCACCCTTCGGCGCGCCCGCGCCGCTGGGCGATGTCGGCGACGTCGACCGGCGGAAGACCCGCGGCGGCCGACAGCAGGTCCAGCCACACCTCCATGTCGGCCGACAGTTCGTCCGCATCGGGCGACCACGAGGCGCGCAGCTCCAGTTCGGTGGTCACCGGCTGGTCGGCCTTGTCGGCGAAGCCCTCGGTCGTGGCGCGCGTGACGGTGCCGCTGAGCCCGCAGTGCGAGGTCCCGCGCCCCTCCAGGGCCTCGGTCAGCCAGCTCCATGCGACCTGGCCGAGCAGGGGATCGGCGGCGATCTCGGTCTCCAGGTCGGCGCTGACCCACACCACGATGCGGAAGGGGGTGGGCCAGTCGCGGGTGCCTTCCGGGTCGTAGAGGACGATCAGTCGGCCGAACGCGGCGTCCTCGTCGTCGGAGCGGACGGTGGCCGACATGGCCACGGCGTGCGGGGCGAGGCGCTTGGGGGCGGGGATGTCCTCGACCGCGATCTCCGATCGGACCGCGGGTGCGCGCAGACTCTCGACCGCTCGTCGGAACGCGGGTGGCGCGTCATCGACCCTACCGAGAGGGGGCATGATGGAAACGACAGCCTTAATCTTGTTTGCGGGGCACTGGCAGCACCGGAGACCGCGACCCGTGCGACAGGGAAGCTGACGGACGCACGTCCGCGGCCCGCCGCCGAAGCGGAGCGCACCGGCGATTGCGGCGCGTGACGGCGGGTACCCCATGACGGTGGCACGAGTCACGGGCCATCACGCGGAGTTTTCCCGGCGTGTCGGCCATTTGTAATGATCTTGGGACCGGGCGCGCGGTGCGGGCCCACGCATGGCCGCGTAGCGGACACAGGCGCTCCGCGCGCATGGCACGATCGAGTTGTGACGCTGCACGACTCTCCATTCCTCCGCGCCTGCCGGCGCCTGCCGGTGCCGCACACGCCGGTGTGGTTCATGCGCCAGGCGGGACGCTCACTGCCCGAATACCGCAGGGTACGCGCCGACGTGCCCATGCTCGACGCCTGCGCGCGCCCCGACATGATCGTCGAGATCACGATGCAGCCGGTGCGCCGCTACGACGTCGACGCCGCCATCTACTTCAGCGACATCGTCGTGCCGCTCAAGGCGATCGGCATCGACCTGGACATCAAGACCGGCGTGGGGCCCGTCGTGGCCGAGCCCATCCGCGACGCCGAGGGAGTCAAGCGGCTGCGCCCGCTGGAACCCGGCGACGTCCCCTTCGTCTCCGAGGCGGTGGGCGAGCTGGTCGGGGAACTCGGCGAGCGCCCGCTGATCGGCTTCGCGGGCGGTCCCTTCACTCTCGCCTCGTACCTGATCGAGGGCGGGCCCTCCAAGAACCACGAGCACACCAAGGCGCTGATGTACGGCGACCCGCAGCTGTGGGCCGACCTGATGCAGCGCCTGGCCGCCATCACCGTGGAGTTCCTCCGCGTCCAGGCGCGCGCCGGAGCCGGCGCGGTGCAGCTGTTCGACTCCTGGGTGGGTGCGCTCAGCGCCGACGACTACCGCGAGTCCGTGCTGCCCTACACCTCCTGGATCTTCGAGCGCCTGGCCGAGCTGGACGTGCCGCGCATCCACTTCGGCGTGGGCACCGGCGAGCTGCTCAGCCTGCTCAGCGAGGCCGGCGCCGACGTGGTCGGCGTGGACTGGCGGGTTCCGCTGGACAAGGCCGCCCAGCGGGTCCAGCCGGGTACGGCGCTGCAGGGCAACCTCGACCCCGCGACACTGTTCGCCCCCTGGGACGCGGTCGCCCGCCGGACCTCCGACGTCCTCTCCGCCGGCTCGGCGGCGGAGGGCCACGTGTTCAACCTGGGCCACGGTGTGCTTCCCGACACCGACCCGGACGTCCTCGCCCGGCTGACGGAGTACGTGCACACCGAAACGGCCCGCTAGCACGGACCCCCGCCCCCGGAACCGGCGCGCGCACCGCCCCAGCAGCGCCGATCTTGTAGCTATCGTGAAGGAAAACGATTTCCGTTTGCGATAGCTACAAGATCAACGGAGTTCGGGCCGGGTGCCGCCGGTCTCGGCGCCTTCGCCGGTCTCGCTGTCGCCGTCGGCCGGGCCCCGCGCGGCGCGGCGGCGGCGCCACAGCAGCCACGCCGGCGCGCCGACCGCCGCGGCGAGCGCGAGGAACGGCAGCAGCCAGCCGACCGCGACGGCGGCCGCCTGCGCGACGTCCACCAGCGCGCGCCAGCCGCGCTGCAGGCCGCCGAGGAAGCCGATCGAGTCGTCCGCCGGCTCCTCCACGTAGGTCTCCGGCGGCGCCAGGTCCAGGTGCACGGTCCCGTAGGACGTCTGCTGGGCGAGGGACTCCTGGCGGGCCTGCAGCGCCTCCAGGTCCTCCTGGCGCGTGCTGATCTGCTCCTCGACCGCCAGCACGTCCTCCACGGACTCGGCCTCGTCGAGCAGTTCGCGCAGCCGCTCCAGCGACGCCTCGGCCGACTCCACCCGGCTGTCGACGTCGGCGACCTGCTCGGTGACGTCCTCGACCCGGCGGTCCAGGCTGGAGCGGGTACCCAGAGCGGCCAGCTCCTCCAGCGCGTCCTCGTAGCGCTTCTGCGGCACGTGCAGCGTGAGTGAGGCGTGCGGGGGGCTGCCGTCGGCGGTCCGGACCTTCTCCGCGGCGACGTAGCCCCCGGCCGACTCCGTCCAGTCGGCGGCCTCCTCGGCTGCGCTGCGCACGTTCTCGACCTCGACCGAGAGGTCGGCGGTGTGGACCAGGTCGCGTTCGGCGACGGGCACATCGGCCGCGAGCTGCGCACCGGAACCGCCGGATACGTCCTCCTGCTCCTGGGCGCCGGGCTGGGCGGGGGCGGCCCTCCCGCCTTCCTGCCCGTCGGCGGAGCCGACGGACGGCGATTCGCCGGCGGATCCGTCCGAGGCCGTGCATCCGGCCAGGGCCGCGATCAAGGCCAGCAGGAGGGCTGCGGCCGCCACGGCGGCGCGCGCGGTTCGGCTGCGGTGCGGCGGTGGAGCATGTGCGTGTATTTGAGACATGGCCGTTGGACGCCCGCCCCCGGAGGGCGCGTTTCGGCGGCCGGGTTGCGGCTTGGTCACGTCAGGCCCCGCCCGCACCCCCAGCCGCCGCGGTCGCCGGAGTCACACGCCGACCCCGAGCACACCGCCGCGCGATATCTGGAAAGCTGGGAGCATGCAGCGCAGACAGCACGTCGTCGTCGTGGGTGCCGGGGTCTCGGGACTCACCGCCGCCTACCGCCTGGGTCGGGCCGGGGCCGAGGTCACCGTGCTGGAGGCGGCCCCGCGCGCGGGCGGCAAGCTGTACGCCTCGCCGGTGGCCGGCGTCCCGGTCGACGCCGGCGCGGAGTCGGTGCTGGCGCGCCGTCCCGAAGCGCTGGACCTGATCGAGGAGCTGGGGCTGGCCGACCGCGTCGAACACCCGGCGCCGCTGCCCGCCGCCGTCTACAGCCGCGGCCGCCTGCGCGCCTTCCCCAAGGGCCAGGTGATGGGCGTTCCCGGCGACATGGCCGCGCTCGCCCGCAGCGGCGTGCTGTCGGTCCCGGGTGTGCTGCGCGCCGGCCTCGACCGCGTCCTGCCCCGCACGCGCCTGGAAGGCGACCCCTCGGTGGCCGGCTACATCGGCGCCCGGATGGGCGGTGAGGTCGTCGATCGCCTTGTCGAGCCGATGCTGGGCGGCGTCTACGCCGGGCGCGCCGAGCGGCTGTCGCTGGACTCGACGCTGCCCCAACTCGCGCCGCTGGCCCGCGAGGAGCGTTCACTGGCCCGCGCCGTGCGCCGCGCGGCCCGGCAGCAGCGCGCGCAGGCCCGTCCCGGCGCCCCCGCATTCGCCACCCTGCGCGGCGGGATCGCGACACTGGCCGACGCTCTGGCCGCCGGAAGCGGCGCGCGCGTCGAGACCTCGGCGACCGTGCGCAAGCTGGAACGCGCCTCTTCCGGCGGCTGGACGCTCACCGTCGGGGCCGCGGCGCCCGACGCGCCCTCGTCCGCTCCCCGCGAGGTCGCCGCCGACGCCGTCGTGCTGGCGTGCCCCGCACCGGCGGCCGCCCGGCTGCTGCGTCCGCTCGCCCCGGCCGCCGCGGACGATCTGTCGGGCATCGAGTACGCCGGAATGGCCGTCGTGACCCTGGCCTACCCCCGGTCCGCGTTCTCCCGCCCGCCCTCCGGCAGCGGCTTCCTGGTGTCGGCCCGCGAAGGACTGAGCATCAAGGCCGCCACGTTCAGCAGCCTGAAGTGGCCGTGGCTGGCCGAGGAGCTGGAGCGGTCCGGGCCCGGTGCGCGCACGCTGCTCGTGCGCTGCTCGATCGGGCGCGCGGGCGAGGCGGAGCGGTTGCAGCGCGGCGACGACGAGCTCGCCGCGGCGGCCGCGGCCGACCTCGCCGCGGTCTGCGGGATCGCCGGCGCCCCCGCCGAGCAGCGGGTCACCCGCTGGGGCGGCGGGATCCCCCAGTACGACACCGGCCACGCGGCCCGGGTGGAGCGCATCCGGGCCGCGGCGGCCGGCCTCGGCGGCGTCGCCGTATGCGGCGCCGCCTACGACGGGGTGGGAATCCCTGCCTGCATCGCCGGCGCGTCCCGCGCCGCCGAGGACGTCCTGGCGCCCGCGCACGGCCCCGCCGGCGGCGCGGCGACGGCGCCCACGAGAACCGACCCGACAAGGAGCCATCCGTGACCACGGGGCAGCACAGCCAAGGCGCGGACGACGCGCAGGACCTCAACCAGCTCATCCGCTACACCATGTGGTCGGTGTTCAAGGCCGGCGACCTGTCCGTCGCCGACCGCGGCGCCGCGGGGGAGGAGCTGGCGGCACTGTTCGACGGCGCGGCGGAGAAGGGCGTGACCACGCGCGGCTGCTACGACGTGCAAGGCTTCCGCGCCGACGCCGACATGATGTTCTGGTGGGTCGGCGAGACCAGCGAAGCGGTCCAGGAGATGTACGCGTCGTTCCGCCGCACCCGGCTGGGCCGGCTGAGCACGCCCGTGTGGTCGGTGGTGGGCCTGCACCGCCCCGCCGAGTTCAACCGCAGCCACGTACCGGCCTTCCTCGCCGGCGAGGAGCCGCGCGAGCACCTGTGCATCTACCCGTTCGTGCGCTCCTACGAGTGGTACCTGCTGCCCGACGAGGAGCGCCGCGCGATGCTGGCCGAGCACGGCAAGATGGCCGCGCCCTACCCGGACGTGCGGGCCAACACGGTTTCGACCTTCGCGCTGAGCGACTACGAGTGGATGCTGGCCTTCGAGGCCGACGAGCTGCACCGCATCGTCGACCTCATGCGCCACCTGCGCGCCGCGGAGGCCCGCCGCCACACGCGGCTGGAGGTGCCGTTCTACACCGGCCGCCGCAAGAGCCCGGCCGAGCTGGTCGAGGCGCTGGCCTGAGACCGGTCCCGGGCGGGCGGCGCCGATCGTCCCCCGCCCGGTCGGCAAGCGGCCGGCAGTCCCGGCCGCCCGCCGCCCGGGCGGTCCTCAGTCCGCGGGGCCGCTCGGCGGCGGCAGGGGGGGCCGAGGCGTGCTCACACGCGCGTGGCGGCGCGCGGTGAGCAGATAGGCCGGTACCGCCGCCAGGAGGACCAGTACGAGGCTGGAGCCGGAGTACAGCAGCGCCGTGCCGGCGGGCGCGTCCATCGCCCAGGCGGTCAGGCACGCGACGCTGCCCGCGATCCAGACCAGTACCGCGTAGGCCATGCGTCCGCGGGGCTTGGGGTACTCGACGCGGCTGACCATCAGCCAGGCCACCGCCAGGACCGCCGCCGAGCCCACGAGCACGGGCGGGTCCAGAAGCACGACGGTGATCACGGCCATGGCGCCGAAGGGGCTGGGCAGCCCGGTGAAGTTGCCGCAGCCGGGGCTTTGGCAGGAGAACCGCGCCAGGCGCACCACCACCGCCAGCAGCACCGCGGCGGCCGCCGCGACGGGCAGCGCCCCTCCGCCGCCGGCGAGCGTCCCCCAGGCCACGACGAAGAACGCGGGTGCGAAACCGAAGCTGATCACGTCGGCGAGGTTGTCCAGCTCGGCGCCCATACCGCTGCCGCCGAGCCGGCGCGCCACCCGTCCGTCGAACAGGTCGAAGCCCGCGGCGACCAGCAGAAGCACCACGGCCGCGGCGACGGCTCCGCGGTCCAGGGGCCCGGAGCCCCCGCCGGCCAGGTGGGCGGACTGCGCCGCGGCCAGCTGCCAGACCGCCATGAAGCCGCACAGGGCGTTGCCCAGGGTCAGGTAGTCGGCGACGGCAAGGCGCAGCCGGGGCGCGGGCGCACCGGCCGCGGCGGCGTCGCCGGCGGCGGCCGCATGGAGCCCGTCCGCGTCCGTGGCGGCGGGATCAGTCGCGGTCGAGGCGGGTTTCTCCGGCTCGGACCTTCTGCCCGACCTCCACCGCCGGGGCGACCCCGGCCGGAAGGTAGACGTCGACGCGTGAGCCGAAGCGGATGAGGCCGATCCTCTGCCCCTTCTCCACCTGCTTCCCTTCAGTGAGATACGGGACGATACGCCGGACCATCGCGCCGGCGATTTGAACGACCGTGACCTCACCGATCTCGGTTTGGAAGGTCCAGATGACGCGCTCATTACGCTCGCTGTCCTTGTCGAATGCGGGTCGGAAGCCGCCGGGCCGGTGCTCGATCCGGGTGACCGCCCCCTCCAACGGAGCACGGTTCACGTGCACGTTCAAGGGGTTCATGAACACGGCGACGCGGGTGCGGCCGTCGCTCTGGTCGTCGATGGACTGCACGACGCCGTCGGCGGCGCAAGCGAACCCGGCGCCGGCGGCGACGCGGTCGGGATCGCGGAAGAACCACACCAGGGCCAGCGCCAGCGCGCCCGCCGCAACGGCCGCGAACAGCAGTGCGGGGACAGCCGCCGATGCGGCTGCCAGGACGAGGACCAGGGCGAACGCGGGCAGCAGCCACGGCGCCGAGCCGCGGGCCATGCGGACCCGCAGGAGTCCGGGAGCGCGGGCGGGGGCCGGGGTCTGCCGGTCGTGTTCGGTCATTGCCAACTTCCATCGGAGGCGGGGCCGGGCCCGCGCCGTGCGCTGCCGCGCGCGCATATGCGGGCGCAGCGATCGTAACGGCTGGAGGAACGGGGATCACCAGCCGAGTGAATCCATGAAGCAGGATGCTATTGCACTGAGTCGTCTGCCTCCAGCGTGAGAGCCACGGAGTTGATGCAGTATCTGGCGTCGGTGGGGGTGTCATACCCCTCGCCGTAGAAGACGTGGCCGAGGTGGGACTCGCAGGCGGCGCAGCGCACCTCGGTGCGCACCATGCCCAGGGAGCCGTCCTCGTGCAGGGTCACCGCCTCGCTCTGGGCGGGGTCGAAGAAGCTCGGCCAGCCGCAGTGGGACTCGAATTTCTCGCCGGAGCGGAACAGCTCGGCGCCGCAGGCGCGGCAGCGGTAGACGCCGGTGGCCGAGGCCGAGACGTACTCCCCGCTCCAGGGGCGCTCTGTGGCGCCCTGGCGCAGCACGGCGAAGGCCTGCGGGTCGAGGACCGCCCGCCACTCCTCCTCGGACTTGTGTACGGATCCGGTCGTGTCATCCATACCGGTGACGGTACCGCCCCTCCCGCTTCTTCGCCTGTTTGAGGAGGCTATGGCCTGTCGCTCCCGGGTCGACCCCCGATGGGCCGATGAAAGGTCATTTCTTCACCGCTGGGAAGTTCGCCGGAAAGGTCGCCGGGTACGGAACGTGGTGAGGCTACTGGCAGCCGGGAGTGTGACAATGCTGGTTTCGTATCGACAGCCATTGATCCACCGACAGCCGCTCCATGTGGGGTGGCCCCGCTACTACCGCCTCTGGATCGATCACCAGCTCGTCCGGATCCGCCACGGACTCCGGCCGGGATGGACGGCACTAGCCGCAGCCGCCTCCGAGGTCGTCTGGGTCACCCGGCTCACCGCCGGGGCCGTGGCCCTGCGCGCGGCCCGGATGCGTCCGGGCCCGTGGACCGACGGGAAGCTGCTGGCGCTGCTCACGGTGGTCGCATTGGGATCGTTGGCCGTCGCCGGCGTGGTGGGCTATGCCCTCAGCCGGTGGGTGGCGAGCGGTCCGGGCGACGTCTTCCCCGCTGCGGGCGGGGCGGTCGCCGTCGGAGGAGTCCTCTTGGTCCTGGTCTTCGTGGTCTTCGCGTCGGTCGACGGAGACCGCTCCAGGGCCGGTCCGACAGAGGGCGGGCGGTAGTTTCCGGTCCCGGTTCGCCCAGCGGGCCGGGGCCGTCCTCTCCCGGCCCGCCGAGCGGCACGGCACCGCGCCGGCCGGCGGGCCCGCCGGCGGGAGCCGCAGGTTCTCTAGCGAACCCGTCGCCTCCATACGCGCATGAAAGCGCTGCTGCGTCAACAGCCGAAAGCCCGGCCGCGCGGGCAATCGCGCGAACCGTTACGGCTGTGGCGGTCAGGCGTCGAAGTCGTACTGCAGGACGTAGGCCGAGCCGTCCAGGGTCATCTCGTTGAACTCCACCGCCGTGTGATCGTCGGTCAGGGCGGTGCGCAGCACGTCCAGCACCGGGGTCCCCGCGCTCAGGTGCAGCGCGGCCGTCTCCTCGGGTGTGGGCATGCGCACCCGGATCTCCTCGGTGAAGTGGGCGGGAGCGCGCCCCTGCTCGGCCAGGCGGGCGTAGATGCCGCCGGGGCCGGTCTCGGGCCGGGCGATGGCCGTTCCCGCGGCGAATTCGGCGGGAAGGTAGGAGGTGGCCAGCTGCATCGGCCGATCCTCCAGCCGATAGCGACGGTGCCGGCGCACCACCGCGGCTTCGTCGGTCAGCCCGAGGGCGCGGGCCACGTAGGCGGGCGCCGCGACCTCGGCCACCTCGACGCTGTCGGTCTCGAACGAGCCGCCCGGGGAGTCGGCCTGCCAGATCGCCCGCCCAGCCCCCCACAGCTCCCGTGACAGGCGCCGCGGGCCGTGCCGCCGCAGCGGCCGGAAGGCGCGGACGTAGACGCCCGATCCCCGAATCGCCACCACGATGCCTTCGTTGATCAGCACCGACAGGGCTTGGCGGGCCGTGGCCCGAGCGACGCCGTACTGCTTCATCAGGTCGTTCTCGCCCGGAACGCGGTCGCCGTCGGAGAGCCGGCCCGAGGCGATGGCGGCTCGCACATCCTCGGCGATCTCGCGGTAGACCGGCGGTGAGTCGTTTTCGGACGTCGGCACTGCGTTCATCCTCTCGCCCGGAATGCACTGCGACGGCGGATCGGGGGCAGCGGCGCCACCGGAGGGCCGCGCCGTGTTCGCTAGGGAAGCCGGCTCGGGTCGGAGCGAATATTCGATTGTCTCAGTTTTTACCCGCAATTGGCGGAGTGTGACTGCGGACCACACTCCGGGTATGTCCGGTTGAAGGTTGATTTATGCGTGATTGGGGGCGGGCCGGAACCGGCCGCGGCGCCTGCAAGGGCCCGCGGCGCAGCCGCCGCGGGCGGCGGACCCCGGCGAGCTTCGCGCTCAGGGCCGCCGGTACCGGGCGAACAGCGAGCCCTCGGATTCCAGCAGGCCCGCCAGGCGCAGGTCCTGGGTGCGGGAGGGTGCGTCCCCGGCGACGATGCGCGCGGCCGCGGGCCCCAGCAGGCGGGGGCTCAACGTCAGGCACAGCTCGTCCAGCAGCCCCGCCGCGGTGAACTCGGCCAGCAGGTGCGGTCCGCCTTCGGTCAGCACCCGGTACAGGCCGCGCTCGGCCAGGGCCTCCAGAACCGCCTCAGGGCGCACCGAGTCCGTCCCGGCCACGACCACGTCGGCGGTCTCCTCGGCCTCGCGGCGCCGCTCGGCGGGCGCCGCCTCAGTGGTGATCACGATGGTGCGCGCCTGGGGCGGCGCCGCCCTGAGCACGTCGGGGTGCACGTCCAAGGAGCGCGTGACCACCGCCAGGGGAGGGGTGGCCGGGCGCCCTTCGCGCAGCCCGGCCCACACTTCGCGCGGCCGCACCGGCCGGTAGCCCTCGATGCGCGCGGTGGCCGCGCCGGCCAGCACGACGTCGGCCTGCCCGCGCAGCACGCCCATCACGGCCCGGTCGGGCGGCGAGGACAGGTCGGCGGTGCGGCCCGACGGGCCCCAGGCCCCGCCGTCGGCACTGGAGACCATGTTGGCGCGCAGCCACGGCCGAGACAGCCCCTCAGGGTAGGCGTAGACGGCGGCGAGATCGGCGCCGTCCTGGGCCGACGGCACCAGCGCGCGGAAGCGGGGCCCCTGACCTGCGGAGCCCGTGGAAGCGGAAGTCATGACTCCCGAGACTAGACAACGGAGGCGACCGCGGCCCGCCGGGCCCGCCGCCTGAGCCGTGCGCGGCCCGCCGCTACTGCCGGTGCGAGACGCGCTTGAGCAGCAGCAGCGCCCGGTCGATCACCCGCACCGTGCCCGCCGCCGGCACCAGTGGCCGGTCGGCGGTGTCGGGTTCGGCGGTGTCCAGAGCGGTCTCCCAGGCGATGCCGTACTCCTGGCCGGGCAGGGTGAAGTCGACGGCCTCGGTGCCGCTGTTGAGCAGCAGCAGGAACGAGTCGTCGCGCACCGGGCGGCCCCGCGGGTCGGGCTCTCCGATGGCGTCGCCGTTGAGGAATACGCCCAGCTCGCGCCCGCCCGAGTTCCAGTCGTCGTCGGCCATCGGCCGCCCGTCGGCGCGCAGCCAGGCGATGTCGGGCAGGCCGCCCTGGCCGGCTTCGCGGCCCTGGAAGAACCGGCGCCGCCGGAACACCGGGTGCTCGCGGCGCAGCCGCGCCAGCTCATGCACGTACTCCAGCAGGTCGGACTCCTCGTCGGCGTGCTTCCAGTCGACCCAGGAGATCTCGTTGTCCTGGCAGTAGGCGTTGTTGTTGCCGCCCTGGGTGCGGCCGATCTCGTCGCCGTGCGAGAGCATCGCCACCCCCTGGGAGCAGAACAGGGTGGCCAGGAAGTTGCGCACCTGGCGACGGCGCAGGGTGACGACCTCGGGGCGCTCACTGGGGCCCTCGACACCGTGGTTGCGGGAGCGGTTGTCGTCGGTGCCGTCGCGGTTGTCCTCGCCGTTGGCCTCGTTGTGCTTGTGCTCATAGGAGACCAGGTCGGCCAATGTGAAGCCGTCGTGGCAGGTCACGAAGTTGATGGAGGCGACGGGGCGGCGGCCGTCGTCCTGGTATAGGTCGCTGGAGCCCGACAGTCGCGAGGCGAGTTCGGGCACCACCGGCTCACCGCGCCAGAAGTCGCGTACGATGTCGCGGTACTTGCCGTTCCACTCGGTCCACAGCGGCGGAAAGTTGCCCACCTGGTAGCCGCCCGGTCCCACGTCCCACGGTTCGGCGATCAGCTTGACCTGGGAGATGACCGGGTCCTGCTGGACGATGTCGAAGAACGTGCTCAGCCGGTCCACGTCGTGGAACTCCCGCGCCAGCGCCGAGGCGAGGTCGAAGCGGAAGCCGTCGACGTGCATCTCGGTGACCCAGTAGCGCAGGGAGTCCATGATCAGCTGCAGCGCGTGGGGGTGGCGCACGTTGAGGCTGTTGCCGCAGCCGGTGTAGTCGAGGTAGTAGCGCAGGTCGTCGTCGGCCACCCGGTAGTAGCTGAGGTTGTCGATGCCGCGCAGCGACAGCGTGGGACCCATGTGGTCGCCCTCGACGGTGTGGTTGTAGACGACGTCGAGCAGCACCTCGATCCCGGCCTCGTGCAGCGACTTGACCATCGCCTTGAACTCCTGCACCTGCTCCCCGCGGGCGCCGTTGGCCGCGTACCTGCTGTGCGGCGCGAGGTAGGCCAGGGTGTTGTAGCCCCAGTAGTTGGTCAGGTCGCGCGCCACCAGGGCGTGCTCGGGCACGAAGTGGTGCACCGGCATCAGCTCGACCGCCGTGGCGCCCAGCGAGGACAGGTAGTCGATCATCGCCGGGTGGGCCAGCCCGGCGTAGGTGCCGCGCTGGTGCTCGGGGATCTCGGGGTGGCGCATCGTCAGGCCGCGCACGTGGGCCTCGTAGATCACCGTCTGGTGATAGGGGATGCGCGGCCGCGCGGAGTTGCCCCAGTCGAAGTAGGGGCTGACGACCACGCACTTGGGTACATACGGCGCGCTGTCGCGGTTGTTGCGCCGGCTGGGGTCTTTGAAGTGGTAGCCGAAGAGCGACTCGTGCCAGTGCACGTCTCCCTCGATGGCCTTGGTGTAGGGGTCGACCAGCAGCTTGTTGGAGTTGCAGCGGTGGCCCCGGTCAGGGGCGTAGGGCCCGTGCACGCGGTAGCCGTAGCGCTGGCCCGGGCCGACACCGGGCAGGTAGCCGTGCCAGACGAAGCCGTCGTTCTCGGTGAGCGCCACCCGGGTCTCGCCGCCCCGCTCGCCGAAGAGGCACAGCTCCACCCCCTCCGCGACCTCGGAGAACAGCGAGAAGTTCGTTCCCGACCCGTCGTAGGTGGCACCGAGGGGGTAGGGGGAACCAGGCCAGACTTCCACCATGGCAAGCAATCTCGTTTCTCATTCGTCCGTTGACGAGATGGTTGTTCCGTCCTGGCCGCCCGAGTATTCCTCGACTTGCCGAATCTTGCAGGTCACCCCGGGTGCAATGTCTGTTTTCGGATTACTTGCGGCTTTAGGTGTGCGGTTTCGGTCGGCTGTGCAGAACCCCGATCCGAATTGCGGTCGCCCGCGCCGCAGCCGGGCGGTACCCGCCCGCCCCGGCCCCTTCCCCGTCCCCGCCCTCCCAACGCCCTCGGGGACCGCGCGTCCTAAGCCGGGCGCGGCCGGGCGCGCTCGATGATCGCGCCGGTTTCGGTGGCGCGCGGCAGGCCGCCGAAGACGCGGCCCCAGTCGCCGCCCAGGCGCGAGGCCGTGAACGCGTCGGCGACCGGCGCCGGAGCGTGCCGGATCAGCAGCGACGCCTGCAGGAGCAGCGCCATCGACTCCACCAGGCGGCGCGCCCGGAACTCGGCGTCCTCGGTGTCGTGCAGCAGCGCCAGCAGCTCCTTCAGAGCGCCGTCGTAGGCGGCGTCGGCGCCCTCGGCCCGCCGCAGCTCCGCGACGAACGCCTCGGCCCCCTCCGGGTGGCGCGCCAGCGCCCGCAGCACGTCGAGGGCCGCGACGTTGCCCGAGCCCTCCCAGATCGAGTTCAGCGGCGACTCCCGGAAGAGCCGCGGCATGCCCGACTCCTCGACGTAGCCGTTGCCGCCCAGGCACTCCAGCGCCTCGGCGGCGTGCGCGGCCAGGCGCTTGGTCACCCAGAACTTGCCCACCGCGACCGCGATCCGGCGGAACGCGGCCTCGGCCTCGTCGCCGCGGACCGCACGGTCGGCGGCGCCGGCCAGGCGCATCATCAGCGCCGTCGCGGCCTCGGACTCCAGTGCGAGGTCGGCCAGCACGTTGCGCATCAGCGGCTGATCGATCAGTGCGCGCCCGAACGCCCGGCGCTGGGAAGCGTGGTGAACGGCCTGCACCAACCCGGCGCGCATCCCGGCGGCCGAGCCGATCACGCAGTCCAGCCGGGTGCCGTTGACCATCTCGATGATGGTCCGCACCCCGCGGCCCGGCTCACCCACCGGCCGGGCGAAGGCGCCGTCGTACTCCAGCTCCGCCGAGGCGTTGGACCGGTTGCCCAGCTTGTCCTTGAGCCGCTGGATCAGCAGCGCGTTGCGGGTGCCGTCCTCCAGCACCCGCGGCACCAGGAAGCACGTCAGCCCCTCCGGCGCCTGGGCGAGGGTGAGGAAGACGTCGCCCATCGGAGCCGAGGTGAACCACTTGTGCCCGGTCAGGCGGTAGCCGCCGCTGTCGGCCGCAACGGCGCGGGTGGTGTTGGCCCGCACGTCCGAGCCGCCCTGCTTCTCGGTCATCGACATCCCGGCGAGGATGCCGGTCTTGGACTCCGGCGGGCGCAACCCGAAGTCGTAGCTGCGCGCGGTCAGCAGCGGCTCCAGACGCGCCGCCAGTTCGGGCGCGTGGCGCAGGGCGGGCACCGCCGCGTAGGTCATCGAGACCGGGCAGGCGTGCCCGTTCTCCACCTGCGACCAGAGGTAGAACTTGGCGGCGCGGGCGACGTGGGCGCCGGGGCGCTCGTCGGCCCACGGGGCGGCGTGCAGGCCGCGGGAGACGGCCGTGTCCATCAGCACGTGCCAGGCCGGGTGGAAGTCGACCTCGTCGACGCGGTGGCCGTAGCGGTCGTGAGTGCGCAGCACCGGCTCGGCGGTGTTGGCCTGCTCGCCCCAGGCCCGTGCGCGGGCGGTGCCTGCCAGGACGCCCAACTCGCGCACCTCCGCGTCGGCCCAGCCGGCCTCCTCGCGCTCCAGAGCCGACAGCAGCGCGGGATCGGCTCCGGCGTCGTAGTCATCCAGGGGCTCGGGCTGGTTGAGTACCTCGTGCGTGGGGGGCATGGGGCGGCCTTCCCTTCGACGACTCCCGAACGGGATTCGGGTCACGTTGGGACAACCCTAGACGAGCGGGCCCCAGCGCCCCGTCCCGCCTGCGGCGCCGGCATGGCATCGTCGATCTTGTAGCTATCGTGAAGGGAAATCGTTTTCCTTCACGATAGCTACAAGATCAACGGGGTTCGGGCCCTGGAATCGGCGCCTAGATCGTTGATGGGGGTTGTTGGGTGTCCCGGGTCAGTGGTCGTAGGCGATCAGAGACCGTTTGACCGGGGCGTCGATGAGCCAGTTGTGCCAGATCGCGGCGTTGAGGGCGCAGATGCGCTG
>NZ_JAVREK010000010.1:0-189003 GCF_031845375.1 Streptomonospora wellingtoniae | reverse complement strand
GCAGGCGGGGGAAGAGGTGGCCGATCCGGCGCGGGGCCACGCGCAGCCAGTGGCGTTCGTCGTCGCAGCGCAGTAGGACTTGGGCGATGGCGACGCAGACCAGTTCGGCGTCGGTGAGCAGCGGCGCTGGCCCGCGTTTGCGCGGTTGCCGGGCCGAAGGCAGGACGTGGTCGTCCAGGTAGACATAGAGTGCGGTGAGAAGGGCGTCGAGGTCTTTGGTCACACTCTGATCCTGGGCGCCCTTCGTCATGTCCGCAGCCGGTTCGGGAAACCCCCATCAACGATCTAGGGCCGACCGCGGTGGCTCGGACCGCGGCCTCAGCGGAGTCGAACCGTACGCCTGCCGGTCGTCTCCGGCGCACGCTGGCCGGTGTGATCAGCCGCAGCGACCTGGCCGGGGGGTCTTCACCCGTCCCGGCTCGTGGATCAGCGCGCGGGTCGAGTGCATCGTGCAGACCGATTTCGCGGCGCCGAGGCCGGGACCGCATTTTCGGCAGCGTGGCTGTGCCTACGGCTTGCCTACTTGCGACAGTTCGGGACCCGGCCAGGGTCCCGGAAACGGCTGAAGGGGTATCGCTCACCTGGCGATACCCCTTCTGAACTCTGTCGGGACGGCGGGATTTGAACCCACGACCCCTTGACCCCCAGTCAAGTGCGCTACCAAACTGCGCCACGTCCCGGTGTCCGGAGGCTGTTGCCCTGTGGACGAGTAAAACTCTATCGCATCTGCGGGCCTGCTTGTGACGGGTTTGCGGGGTCAGGTGGGGGGCGCGTGGGGCCCGTCTGGGATGGCGGGGCCCGCGGGCGGGGTCCGCAGGCGGGCGTCGGCGGCTTCCAGGTCGGATTCGCAGAAGACGGCGACGCCGTGGTCTTGGAGGAGCAGTGCGGTGACTCCCGGGCCGGGGGCGGTGGCTCCGGTGAACGTGCCGTCGTAGACCCGGTGCAGGCCGCACGACGGGCTGGACTCCTTGAGCAGAGCCGTGCGCGCGCCGTTGCGGGTGGCCGCGGCCAGCGCCGCGCGGGCGCCGTCGACGAAGTGCCGGGTGACGTCTTCGCCGTCGGGGGTGAGGATGCGGGCGCGCCCCTCCAGGACGGCGCGCGCGTCGGCTCCGGGCTCGATCTCGGCCGGGGGCCGGGGGACCGGCAGGCCGCCGGCGACCTCGGGGCAGTGGGCGACGATGCGGCCCTCGGCGCGCCAGCGTTCGACGATCTCGTCGGCGACGGTCCTGGCCCGGCCGTCGAACCGGACGCGGCTGCCCAGCAGGCAGGCGCTGACCAGGATGCGCTCCGGTGCTGTGCTGACCGTGCCGACCGGGCGCTCGGCCTCCGCCGCGCCGGTTCCCGCAGCGTGATCCGCCGGGCTCTGCGCCGATTCCGCGCCGGACCCGTGCTCCGCGCGCGGATCTGCTGTGCCGTCCATCACGTCGTCCGGGCTCCTGCTCTCCCTGCGTTCCCGTGCCCCCGGTTCCGCGGGCGTCCGCCGCCGGGTCGGCCCGCCCTGCACCGTCGAGCCTACGGCACTGCGCCGCCCGGCCTTGGCCTTCGGCCGCCCGCCACCGGTGACGCCCTTCGCGACCCCCTGCGCCCCCTGCGTATGCCGGCCCCGGTCGGTCCGCTCCGGTCTGCGGCGGGGCCGCGGACAGCGCGATGGCCGCTGTGCTGCCTCCTCGCGGCCTCCGCGCTCCCTCTCTTCGTTTGGAGCGGCCGCCGGGGGTTACTGGAGATCAGAGGAATGACGGCGGTACCCCGGATCGGCGGTTGAGGAGTTGGTTCGCCATGGGCGGGAACACGCGTGAGCAGCGACTGGATTCGGGAGACGCGACGATGGAGGAGGTCGGCGGCCTGGCCGCGCTCGTCCCGGCGCAGGCGCGCCCCGTCGACCTCGTCTACCGCCCGCTGGGCTCCTCCGGCGCCGAGAGCGACACGCAGCGCGACGTCGCCGCGGCGGCGGCCCGCACCGCCGTGGCCGGCGAGATCGAGAAGCTGCGCCCCGGGGAGCCCTACGTCCTCCAGCAGGGCCGCGTGGCCGACTACCCCGGCATCGCGCCGGAGTTGCCGCCCGGCGAGATCCTGGTCTTCGGCGTGGTCTACCGGTTCGGCGAGTGACGCCGCCGACCCACCCGAGCACCGCTCACCCGGCACACCCGCCCGTCCCACCCACTGTGCGGCCGCGCACGCACAGCGGGTGGCTGCCGCCCTCCGATGCCCCCTGACGTGCGCCGATATCGCACAATGGGACCCCGGTCCCGTCGCGGGTGCGACGGGGTGGCACTGTGCACATCGCCCGCGGCGCCGGAATGCGCCCCGAGGGGCCCGCGGTTCGCTGGGGGGAGACAGATCGTGCACCTGAAGATGGGGGAGGACTCATGACCACGGTTCCCGACGTGACGCTGAACAACGGCGTGCGCATTCCGCAGCTGGGGTTCGGCGTCTGGCAGGTGGACGGCGGCGAGGTCGCAGACGTCGTCGGCACCGCCCTGGAGACCGGGTACCGCAGTATCGACACCGCCGCCGCCTACGGCAACGAGGAGGGTGTCGGCGAGGCCCTGCGCCGCTCGGGCCTGCCGCGTGACGAGGTGTTCGTGACCTCCAAGCTGTGGAACAGCGACCAGGGCTACGACAGCACCCTGCGCGCCTTCGACGCGTCGCTGGAGCGGCTCGGCCTGGAGGTCCTGGACCTCTACCTGATCCACTGGCCGATGCCCGCCCGCGACACCTTCGTGAGCAGCTGGAAGGCCATGGAGCGGCTCTACGCCGAGGGTCGCGTGCGCGCGGTCGGGGTGTCCAACTTCCACGCCGACCACCTGCGCCGCATCCTCGGCGAGGGCGGCCTCGTGCCCACGGTCAACCAGGTCGAGCTGCACCCGCGCCTGACCCAGCAGGAACTGCGCCGGTTCGACAAGGAGCACGACATCGCCACGGAGGCCTGGAGCCCGCTGGGTCAGGGCCAGCTGCTGCAGGACCCGACCATCGCCAAGGTGGCCGAGGCCTACGGCAAGACGCCCGCCCAGGTGATCCTGCGCTGGCACCTGCAGATCGGCAACATCGCCATCCCGAAGTCGGTGACCCCCGAGCGGATCCGCTCCAACTTCGACGTCTTCGACTTCGAGCTGTCCAGCGGCGACGTCGAGACGGTCTCCGGGCTCAACGACGGCCAGCGCTTCGGCCCCGACCCGGACACCATGAACGCGGCCTGAACCGGACCGCGCGGCCGCCCGGCCCCTCCGGCCCCGAGGGCGCCCGCCCGAGGGCGCCCGCCCGGGACGCGGCCGGGGAGGCGGCGTCCGGGCGCGGTCGGCGCGCTGCTCGGCGCACCGAGCCGGTCGCCGAGCGGTGTTGCATGCGCAGCGCCGACCACCCCGGGCTTTGGGGCGGTCGGCGCTGCGCGCCGAGTGCGGCGCCGGGGGCGGACGGGTGCGTCCCGGCATGGCGTTTCGCTGCGGGGCCTCCGCGGCCTCGGGCCCCGCGCGCACCGACCGGGCGGCCCGGTCAGGCCACCTCGCGCCGCTTGGCGGCGTCGGCGAGAGTGGCCTGCGTGCCGCGCCTGGCCAGCCGCACCACGTAGACGATCCCGCCCCCGACGATGGCGGCGGGCACTCCGACGACTGCGATCAGCGCGATCAGGCCCAAGACTCCGATTTCTCCCATGGCCCCATGCTAGACGAGCGGTCGCGGGGAGGGGGAGGCGTCCACAGGTCGGGTGCGCCACTCCGGCCCGCGTCCGGGCGCCGTCCGTCCCCGCGTCCGAGCGCCGTGCGCCCGCCCCGTTCGGGCGAAGCCTGACCGCGTCGTTTTCCAGGCCACGGCGAATGGGAGACTCTGCCCAGGGCGCGATCGCAGCGGAGCCGGGCGAAGAGCGGCCGGGCCGCGGGCGGCGAGCGGGAGGCACGATGGCGAGCAGGCACGTTTTCGCGTACGGGGAGCACCCCAGCCGGCTGGTCCGCATCCACCAGCCCGACGTCGACGGCGGTGCGCCGTTCCCCGTGGCGGTCCTGCTGCACGGCGGCTGGTGGCGCGATGCCCACGACCTTCGGCTGATGGAGCCGGTCGCCGCCGACCTCGCCGATTCCGGCTGGCTGGTGTGGAACCTGGAGTACCGGCGCACCGGTGACGACGGCGGCGGCTGGCCGCAGACTCTCGACGATGTCCGCACCGCGCTCGACCTGCTCGGCGCCCGACTCCAGGAGGGGGCCGAACCCGGCGACCCCGGCCGCGTGGTCGCCCTCGGGCACTCGGCGGGCGGCCACCTGGCGCTGCTGGCCGCCCACGACTCGCCGCTGACGGCCGTCGCCGGCCTGGCTCCGGTCACCGACCTGCGTGCCGCGGCGCAGGCGGGCCTGGGCGAGGGCGCTGTGGCCGACTTCCTCGGCCCGGCACCCGAGGAGCGCACCTATGCCGAGGCCGCTCCGCTGCACCGGCTGCCCGTCGGCCTTCCGCAGCTGATCGTGCACGGCGACACCGACCACCGGGTCCCCGTCGGACACAGCCGCGCCTATGCGGAGGCGGCCCGCGCCGCGGGCGACCGGATCGAGTACGCGGAGATCCCCGGAGCCGACCACTTCGCCGTCACCGACCCGCGGCACGCCGCCTGGCACGCGGCGCGGGAGTGGCTGCGGCGCGTGTCGGCGTAGGCGGCCGCAGCGCCGCGCCTCCCGGTTTGGCGCAGCCGGCCGCGGCGCCGCCCCCGGCCCGCGCCCGAGCGCTCCTGCGTGCGGGGGACCGGCTCCCGAGAGCTCCCGCCTCCGAACCGACCGTCCCGCGCCCGACCCCGCGAGAGGGGACCGCGGCTCAGTGCTGCTTGGCGTAACCCAGCCGCTGCAGCTCGGAACCCGCGATCGTGCGGACGTCCTCGCGCTGCTCGGCGCTGAGCCGGCTGCGCCAGGAGCCGATGCCCGGCGAGTCGCTGCGCACCAGCTCCACCGCCGACACCCGTGCACCGGTGAACTCGCGCAGCTGCTCGGCGGTTTCGACCTCGCCGCCGAACAGGTCCTCATACCGCAGCGTCATCAGCCGCTCGGCCCCCAGCGAACCGCGCAGCCGCGCCGACAGCCGCACCGCGCCCCGCCAGCGCAGCGCGCACTTGGCCGCGGTGGACAGCTTCGGATACTGCGCCCGGTCCTTCTCGTCCTCGATCCCGAAGAACGGGTTGGGCATCTCGTGGTCCAGGTTGGCCATCGCGGGCCGGAACCACGACAGCGCCTGCTCATCGCCGAGCATCGCCGCCGACACGTCCCGCCCATCCCGGATGACCTGCACGAACACGGCGTCCTCGAACGCCCTCTGCAGTGCGGCGGCGCTGTAGAGCAGATCCGGGCTGGCGTCGCCGTACCGGCCGACGTCTCCCGCGTGGCGGCACGGCGCGGCCGCGTCGCGCGCGGGCACGGGGCCGCCGGGGCAGCGCGGGCAGGTGAGCGGGGTCAGCTGCCAGGACTCCGCGAACGCCGCCCGCAGCAGGGACGCGGTGCCTTGCGCCCGCTCTTCGGCGATGGACGGTCGGCGGGCCAGGGCGTGGACGGCGTCCTGGACGGCGCCGTGGCCGGCGCCGACGTGGAAGCCGGGTGCCTTGCCCAGCGCGCGGGCGACGAGGTCCACCCCCGAATGCGGCGCGCCCAGGACGAACACGGGGCGGCGGACCTTGGTCCCGTTCACGATGAGGATGTAGGGCGGCTGTTTCATGAGCAAGGAGATTTTTGCACTCTTCGGCGGGTTCTGGGCCATTCGCAGCCTTCCGGGACCGGCGCGGCCGGTTGCCCACTGATCCCAGCGAACCCCATCGGTGTCGAGTGACCTCCGCTTTCCCAGGGGATCGGCGCGTCGCCGCCCCTCCTCGGCCGGGCACACCCGGCGCGCTCCTGATGCGCGGCGTGTCCCCGCTGTGAGGCGAGATTACCGCGAAGTACGCCATGCGGTGGTATGTCCGAACGGGTTGTGGATGAGAAGTGGTGCATACGTGATCTTCCCGTGAGCACGCACGTGTGGCGCTGCCACAATGGTGGACGAACCGCCCGGCCGACCCCGACCCCGACCCCGACGCCGAGGACCGAGGGACCGCCCATGACCGCAGCCGCCAGCCCCGCCGACGTCGCGCCCCTGCTCGCCGCAGCGGACGGCATCGCCGTTCTCACCGGGGCCGGGATCTCCACCGACTCGGGGATCCCCGACTTCCGCGGCCCGCAGGGCGTGTGGACCCGCGACCCGGGCGCCGCCGCACTGTTCGACTTCGACACCTACATGTCCGACGCCGACGTCCGTCGCAGGGTGTGGCTGATGCGCCGCGACCACCCCGCCTGGCAGGCGCACCCCAACGCCGCCCACCGGGCGCTGGCCGAGCTGGACTCCGCCGGGCGGCTCCGCGCACTGATCACGCAGAACATCGACGGCCTGCACCAGGCCGCCGGCACCGCCGAGGACCGCGTCGTCGAGGTGCACGGCACCATCACGCAGGTCGCCTGCATGAGGTGCGGCGCCCGCACGCCCACGCCCGAGGTGCTGGCGCGGCTGGAGGAGGAGTCCGACCCGCGCTGCCTGTCCTGCGGCGGCATCCAGAAGGCCGACACGGTTTCCTTCGGCCAGCGCCTCAAACCCGACGTACTCGACGCCGCGGTCCGTGCGGTCGCCGAGGGGTCGGTGTTCGTGACCGTGGGGACGTCGCTGGCGGTGCACCCGGTGGCCGGGCTGTGCGACGTCGCACTGGAGAACGGCGTTCCGCTCGTCGTCGTCAACGCCGAGCCGACGCCCTACGACGACAGCGCCCGGGCGGTGCTGCGCGATCCAATCGGCGAGGTTGTGCCGCAGTTGGCGAAGTACGCGCTGGGGGCGGCGGGGTAGCCGGCGGCCGGACGAGACGCACCCCGCGGCCCGATACGCGCCAGCCGGAGCCGCCCGCGGGTGCTGCGGCGCTTCTCCCGCCGCTCGGCGGCGAGCAGGCCGCTCGCGCGCGCTGCACACCGTCGCGCCTCGGGTTCCGCGGCGCGGTCGCCAGGACCGCTACCGCCGTCCCCGTGTTCCGGTCGGTCTGCGGCAGGCGGCGCCCGCCGCTACGCCGAGCCCCAGCGCGCCCGGTCGTCGGTGCGGTCCGCGTATCCGAAGGGCGCGGAGCGGTCCGCGACCGGGCGCTCCCGCCCGGTGCGGCGGGGCGCGGAGCCGACCCGACCGCCGTCCGCCTCCTGAAGCTCTTCGGGGAGCGCGACCACGGCTTCGGCGCCCGACTCCGCGGCCTCGCCGGCCGCGTCCAGGATCAGGGCGGCGTGCCGCCCGTGGATACTGTGCTCGAAGCCGGTGAAGTGCGCGCCGAGTCCGTCGAAGACCGTGCGCAGGACGGCAGCCGACGTCGGTGCCCCGGGGTCGACGACGGTGACCTCCTCCACATAGGCTTCCGCGATGTGTCGGAGCAGGCGGCTGTAGTACTCCGCCGGGTGGGGACCGGGGCCGGAGCCGGCACCGGCCCGTGCGGCGCAGGACAGGTCCTCGACCATCTGGCGCAGCACCAGTGCCTCACGGGCGCCGAGCCGGTCCGTGCCGTCCAGCAGCCGCTCGAAGCGCCGCAGCCGCGGCCGCCACGCGTCGTCCTCGAACGAGGGTGCGGCGAGCCGCAGCTCCAGCAGGTCGTGGCCCTCGGCGAAGACCGTGCCCTCCTCCCTGTCCTCCATCCACCTCAGCGGCTCGCCGCCGACGTGGGCCAGGTAGGGCAGCATCATCAGGGCCATCCGGGCCGGGGTCCCGTTGATCCGCATCGCCGACGAGCGCATCAGGTTCGTCGTCAGCCCGCCCGCGGGCAGGGTGACCGAGTAGGGATCGGTGACCGACAGCGTCTCGCGGCTGTCGATGTCGAAGCCGACGCACTCGCCGAGGTTGAGGTCGGCGCCCTCCTCCACCGGGGCCAGCAGAGTGTGCCGGTCCTCAGCTCCGTAGCCGATGTGCCGCAGCCGGACGGCGTTCAGCAGCCCGTGCCACTGCGCGTTCGGCAGGCCGCGCCACTGGCCGGCCAGCGCGCGCCAGTCGCTCAGATCCTGTGAGCCGTGCTCGTTGTCGAACAGCTCGCGGATGTCGACGCCGTCCGGCGCCACTCGGGTGAGCAGCAGCACCAGGTTGGCGGTGTAGGCGGCCTGGCGCTCGGTGACGGGCACGCGGCGGGGACGGTAGGCGGTGTAGGAGCGGTTCTCCGCCGGATACGGGGCCTCGCGGAACAGGTCGATCAGCAGCTCGCGGTACTCGGCGGCCTCGTCGGGGCGGCCGGCGAAGCGGTGGTCCAGCAGGTCCTGGACGAACTCGACCATCGCCGCCGAACCCGCCAGCAGGGCATAGGACGTCAGCGCGTAGAGCAGCCCGTCGTCCACCGGCGGCGCTGCCCGCGGCCGCCGCGCCGCGAAGCGCCGCGCCTCCAGCAGGTCGTCGAGCGCGTCGGTGACGGCGCGCGCCACGAGGTATTCGCCGAAGGTCGCGTGCAGGAACTCGTAGACGCTCGCGACGCCGGACTCCTGCCGCGCCTGCGACTCGTGCACGAAGAAGAACCGGCCGAGTACCTGGTGGGCGTCTCCGACGGCGCCGTGCAGGTCGGTGTCGGCGGGCCGCACCGCGGCACCGGGCATCAGCACGGCCAGGTCGCCCTCCAGATCGGCGGCCGTGACGTGCTGGCGCTGTCGGACGAACATCGCGACGGCGACGGCCTCCAGGCGGTGCATCTCGTCGTCGACGGCGCGGGCCATCGCGTCGTCGCCCAGGTGCGGCCGGTGCTTGCGGACCTCGCGCCGGGCGAACATCCGGAGCAGTTCCTCGTACAGCCCGCCACGCGAGAATGCGCCGCCGGAGCGCTGCAGCGCGTTCTCTTCGGAGTCGTAGACCAGAAGCATGAGCAGGAGCAGCGGCTGTGCGGCGAGCTCGCCGAAGGCCAGCAGAGCGTCGGCGTCGGGCGGCCGCAGTCCGCGTTCAGTGTAGGCGGCCTCGTTGGACCCGCTCCAGATCTCCACCAGGCGGGCGACCTGCCGGTCGTCGAAGGGCTCCAGCCGCAGCACCGGGGTCTCCTCGGGGAAGCGCGTGCGCTCGGCGACGACGGTCCGGCTGGTGACGAGGACCGCGACCGGCTGCCCCAGGTCTTCCTGCCGCTGCTGGAACTCCTGGACCTGCTCCAGGTAGTCCGACCTGTTGACCCCGCTGGCCTGCAGCAGCTCGTCGAAGCCGTCCAGGATGACCACCGGCAGCGCGCCGCCGGCCGAGTCCGCCAGCTCACGCCAGGCCACCCGTGTCTGGAGCGTCGCCGCCAGGCCCTCTTCGATCTGCGTGTGCAGGGGCGCGTTGGGCGGCACGGCCCGCAGTTCCACCCGCAGGGCGAAGAAGTCGGCGGTCGACAGCCGGGCCGCGAGCATCTCGGTCAGCACCGACTTGCCGGCCCCGGGGTGGCCGAGGACCACGATCGGGGTGTCCGTCGCCTGGGGAGAGGTCAGCAGCCCGGCAAGGAGCGACTCGAGGTCGTCGTGCAGCGAAAGGCGCTGCCACCAGCTTTCCGCGGACGGCTGGTCGCCCGCGGTGACCAGGGCGAACCGGCCGCGGGGCGCAAGGTAGGCCGACTCCATCGTGGGCAGGACCAGTCCGGCCGGGGCGTTGGCCGAACGAAGCAGGCGGCGGCCCAGCGCCGCCTGGTACACCGCCGCCAGTTCGGCGCGGCGCCGGTCGAGCGTGCGGCGCGAGCCCATCTCCTCCACGAGCGCGTTCAGCCTGGCCAGCCCGGTGCTGACGGCGGCGACGCTCTGTTGTGTGTCCTCGTGGGCCGACAGGTTCGCCCACACTCCGAACTCGGGAACGTCCGCGGCCAGCTGGCGGTAGGACTCGGTGAAGCGCCGGCGGGCGAGTTCGGGCACGCGCTCCTCGATCGCCCGCGCGGCCGTCGAGCGCGCGGTCTCGTCCAACCGCTCCCACACTGCGAGACCGTCCAGGAAGCGGGTCAGCCTGCGCGCGAAGATGCGCGTCTCCGCGGTCGCCGACGTCCGGGCGTGCGTGCCCCGGCCGGCGAACAGCAGGTGTGCGCCCGGTTCCGGCCCCGGCAGCTGCTCGCATAGCGCCAGCTGCTCCTCGGCGTCCATCCGCAGATCCGCCAGCGACAGGCGGGCGGGCGAGTCCTGCAGGACCTCGTCGGCGGCCTCGAACGCCGCGACCGCCGCGAGGGTCTTGTAGGCCGCCGTGACCCGCTCGGTCCGGTCCATCCGGCCGACCCCGGTGATCTTCTCCCGGATGCCGGTCAGCGCTCGCCGGCCCATCTGCGCGATCGCCCCGCCGGCCGTCGACAGCCCCGGCAGGCCCACCGTGCTCAGCGCTCCTGCTGCCAGCTTCTCCGCGAAGTCCAGCACGACCGAGTCGTCCTGGCCCAGAATCCTGAGCGCGTCGGCGTAGCCGAGCCTCCTGGCCATTGCGTGGGCGCCCTCTCCTGTCGTGTCGCGTCTCGTACGCAGTGCTCACATCCCGGCGGGACGATTCAAGTACGGCGGGTGCGAATCCATCAATCCGGGCGCAGCGGTGCGGACGGCCGCATCCGGCCGCCCGCGCCTCCGTCGCGCCTACGGCGTCAGCGGCGGGTGAGCGGCGCTCCCGGGCCCCCTACTGCAGCCGCCAGTCGACCGGCTCGGCCCCCTGCTCCTCCAGCAGCCTGTTCGCGCGGCTGAACGGCCGGGAGCCGAAGAAGCCGTTCTTGGCCGACATCGGGCTCGGGTGGGTGGACTCGACGCAGGGCACGCCCGGCATCAGCGGGCGCAGGTTGCGGGCGTCGCGGCCCCACAGGATGCCCACCAGCGGGGTGCCGCGCTCGGCCAGGGCGCGGATGGCCTGGTCCGTGACCTCCTCCCAGCCCTTGCCGCGGTGTGCGGCGGGCCGGCCCGGAGCGACGGTCAGCGCCCTGTTGAGCAGCAGGACGCCCTGCTTGGTCCAGGCGGAGAGGTCGCCGGTGGAGGGCATCGGCAGGGCGAGGTCGTCGCTGTACTCCCGGAAGATGTTGCGCAGGCTGCCGGGGAGCTTGCAGTCGGGCGCGACGGAGAAGCTCAGCCCCACCGCGTGGCCGGGGGTGGGGTAGGGGTCCTGGCCGACGACGAGGACCCGCACGTCCTCGAAGGGTTGCTGGAAGGCGCGCAGCACGTTCTCGCCCGCGGGCAGGTAGGTGCGGCCCGCAGCGACCTCCTGGCGGAGGAACTCGCCCATCCCCGAGATCCGGTCCTCCACCGGTGCGAGCGCCCGGGCCCAGCCGTCGTCCATCACTTCGTTCAAGGGTCGTCCTGGCATGGCAGCACCCTAGCGGCCGGCGGTGACGGCCGGTGCCCGCTCGCGAATGCACGTCTGCCCGGCGCAGCGGGCCGTGCGGGCGGGCGGGCGGAGGGTGCGGCATGGCCGTGCCGCCCCAGTCGGGGCCCTCCGCTCACTCCTCGCTGGTCGGCTCCCCCACGCGCACGGAGACCACCCCCGGGGTTTCGGCGAGCGCTGCGGCGAGATCCTGCGTCTGCGCGCCCCTGCCGCCGCCGCGGACGTGCAGGACCAGTTCGATCACCGTCTCGCGCGGGCCGCCGCCCTCCGTGCGCCGGGTCTCGACCTCCTGCACGGAGAACCCGCGCGCGGTGACGTCGGCCAGGATGGTGCGCAGCGCGCCGCGGCCGTCCTGGTAGGACACCCGGATGGGGGCGGTCTGCGGGCGGCGGCGGGTGATCATCCGCAGCAGCGGGGGATAGCCCAGGGCCACCAGGTAGTGGGCGGCCGTCACCGCCGCGGCCACCAGCCACAGTCCCGCTCCGGCCGCCGTCCCCACAGCGGCGGCGACCCAGATCGTGGCGGCCGTGGTCAGCCCCCGGACGATGTCCTGGCGGACGAAGATGACGCCGGCGCCGATGAACCCGATGCCCGAGGCGATCTGCGCAGCCACGCGCGAGGGGTCGAGCGTGATGGTTTCGCCGTTGATCACGTCGAAGAACGCGTACTTGCTGACCACCATGAACAAGGCCGCGCCGACGCCCACCAGGGTGTGTGTGCGCAGGCCCGCGTTCTTCTGCCGCAGCTCGCGCTCCAGGCCGATGAGCGTGCACAGCACGAGCGCGACGGCCAGGGCGATCAGCTGCGCCGGACCCTGCCCCTGCAGGTTCTCCGCGAATCCGTCCATGGCCGACAGCTACCCGCAGCGGGCGCCGTCCTCCCCCTTGAAGGGGCGCCGGCGGCCGCGCGGAGGCGGAACGCCGGCGCTCAGCCCCGCCGGTGCCCGTTCTGGTGGGAGAGGTTCAGCGCGGTGGTGACCAGCGGAACGTGGCTGAAGGCCTGCGGGAAGTTGCCCACCTGGCGGCCGCTGGAGGCGTCCCACTCCTCGGCCAGCAGCCCGACGTCGTTGCGCAGCCCCAGCAGGCGGTCGAACAGCTCGCGGGCCTCCTTCTCGCGGCCGATGGACAGCAGCGCGTTGGCCATCCAGAAGCTGCACGCCAGGAACGCGCCCTCGTCGCCGGGCAGGTGGTCGGCGGCTTCCTCGCGGTCGGTGCGGTAGCGCATCACGAAGCCGTCGATCATCAGGTCGTCGCGGATGGCCTCGATCGTGCCGACGATTCGGGGGTCGCTGTAGGGAAGGAACCCGACCTCGGGCATCAGCAGCAGAGCGGCGTCGAGCTCCCGGCTTCCGTAGTACTGGGTGAAGGTGTTGCGGCGGGCGTCGTAGCCGTACTCGCAGACCTCAGCGTGGATGGTGTCGCGCAGCGCCTTCCAGCGCTCGATGGGCCCCTCCTTGCCGAAGTCCTCGATCATGCGCACGGCGCGGTCGGCGGCCACCCACGCCATCACCTTGGAGTGCACGAAGTGCTGGCGGGGCCCGCGGACCTCCCACAACCCCTCGTCGGGCTCGTCCCAGCACCACTCCAGGTAGTTGACCAGCGAGCGCTGGAGGCCCCACACGTGCTCGCCGCCCTGCAGGCCGCTGCGCCGTGCCAGGTGCAGCACGTCCATGACCTCGCCGTACACGTCGAGCTGGTACTGGCCCACGGCGGCGTTGCCGATGCGCACCGGGCGGGAGTCCTCGTAGCCCGGCAGCCAGTCGGCCTCCCACTCCGACAGCCGGCGCTCGCCGCGCACGCCGTACATGATCTGCATGTGCTGGGGCTCGCCGGCCACCGCGCGCACCAGCCACTCCCGCCAGGCCTGCGCCTCGTCGGTGTAGCCGCTGCGGATGAGCGCCTCCAGGGTGATGGTGGCGTCGCGCAGCCAGCAGTAGCGGTAGTCCCAGTTGCGCACCCCGCCGACGTCCTCGGGCAGGGAGGTCGTGGGCGCGGCGACGATGCCGCCGCTGGGGCGGTAGGTCAGCGCCTTGAGGGTGATCAGCGAGCGGACGACGGCGTCGCGGTACTCGCCCTCGTAGGTGCACTGGTCCACCCAGTTGCGCCAGAACCGCTCGGTGCGCGAAAGGGCCTTCTCGGCGTCGAGGTGGTCGGACTCCTCGACCTGGGAGGGGTGCCAGGTCAGGACGAAGGGGACGCGCTGTCCGGCGCTGACGGTGAAGGTGGCGTCGTGCAGGAAGTTGTGGCCCTCCAGCGGGACGGGGGAGCTCATCCACACCGAGTCGGGTCCGGCGATGGCCACCAGTTCGGTGCCGCTGCGGTGGATCCACGGGACGACGTTGCCGTAGTCGAAGCGCAGGCGCAGGGCGGTCTGCATCCGCACGGTGCCGGCCAGGCCCTCGACGATGCGGACGATGTGGGGGGCGCCGCCGCGCGGGGGCATGAAGTCGATGACGCGCACCGAGCCCTCGGGGGTGTCCCACTCGGATTCGAGGACCAGCGTCTCAGGGCGGTAGCGGCGCCGTGCGGCGCGGGGCTCGCCGTTGGCGGGCCGCATCCACCAGTTGCCGTTCTGCTCGTCGCCCAGGAGCGCGGAGAAGCAGGCGGGGGAGTCGAAGTGGGGCAGGCAGAGCCAGTCCACGGAGCCGTCGCGCCCCACAAGAGCTGCGGTCTGCATGTCGCCGATCAGCGCGTAATCCTCAATCCAGCCGGACACGCGGCTCACCCCCTTCTCAACCAAGATCACCTCTACGCGGACGTACCGTATCCAACTCCGAACCGCCCCGCGGACACGCGAGAGCGGCGCGTGTGCGTGCCACGGCGACGGTATCCGCGCCGGAGTCCGGAGTCGCGGTGGGCCGGTCGGCTGCGCGGGCCGCGTCGCCCGCTTCGGTCACGCTACCGGCTGAAGCGCTTTCCCAGGTGGAAGGCGGACTAAATGTGCTCTAGCAGATACCCGCGCGAGGCGTTCGGGAAGCCCCCGGCGAAGAACGGGGTTGTGCGGGCGCGGGAGCGGGTGGTTTCTTTTGCCGCGTCCGTGCGCAGCCGGGGGTTTGCGACTGAGGATCCGTTATTTCGACGTGATCGCTGCGGCATGGGGAGCGTCGCTGGAATCCCGGTCCGGATCCGATTTCCGGGCGGCCGATTCCGCGCTCGGCGGGAGCCGCGCGGGGGCGGGGGCGACGGGGGCAGGGGCGGCCCGGGTCGCTCGGACCGGCCGGTCAGCGGCTTCGGCCCCGGCCGGTTCCGGCCTCGGCCGGCTCCGGCCCGGCGATGCTCAGCAGCGGCAGCGCGCGCTGGGCCAGCGGCCCGATGGCGACCGCGAACAGCAGTGTGCCCACCCCCACCGTGCCGCCGAGCAGGGCGCCGGCAACCACCACGGCGACCTCGATGGCCGTGCGGGCGGTGCGCACCGACAGCGGGGTACGCGCGGCCAGCCCGACCATCAGCCCGTCGCGCGGGCCCGGGCCGAGCCGGGCGCCGATGTAGGCTCCGGTGGCCAGGCCGGTCAGCAGGACGCCGGCCACCAGCACGCCCCAGCGCACCGCAAGGCCCTCGACCTCCGGCAGCAGCCACAGCGAAGCGTCCACCGCCAGCCCTACCACCACGGCGTTGCTGACGGTGCCCAGTCCCGCCCGCTGGCGCAGCGGCGCCCACAGCAGCATCACCGCGCCGGCGGTCAGGATGCTGCATGCGCCCACGGACAGGCCGGTGTGCCGGGCCAGGCCCTGGTGCAGCACGTCCCAGGGCATCGCGCCCAGGCGGGAACTGATCAGCAGCGCGCAGCCCAGACCGAAGGCGCACAGCCCGGCGTAGAGCTGCGCCAGGCGGCGCGGCCGGGGCGGCGGCAGCAGCGGGTGGAGGAGGACGCTGCGGGCGATCCTGGCCGGCCGCGAGGCAGGGGACACGTCGGTGCCTTTCCGAGTGGGAGAGCGCGGCGGATGGGCCGCAGGGGCTATGTTGGCTCCGCGAAATGCGGGAAAAACAGCGCCAATTTCGGAAAGTGGCACCCTTGTGGTTGGTGAGCGGCGGATCAACGGCCATCTCCTCGCCCGGCTGGTCGGTCCCGAGGCCGAGGGCCGGCCCTACTACCGCGCCCTGGGCCGGGCGGTCAGCGGGCTCGTGCTGGACGGCCGGGTGCCCACCTTCACCCGGCTGCCGGCGGAGCGGGACCTCGCCGCGGCCCTGGGCGTCAGCCGCAACACGGTCACCGCCGCCTACACCTGGCTGCGCGAGAACGGGTTCCTGGACAGCCGGCAGGGCGCGGGCAGCTGGACCGTCCTGCCCGACGGAGGCTCGGCGCCCGGCGTGCTGCTGCCCCGCACCGACCGGATCGACCTGGGTGTGGCCGCGCCCTCGGCCGTCGACGGCATCCAGCAGGCCGCCCGCCTGGCGGTGGACCAGTTGGCCGTGCACGTCGGCGGCATCGGCTACAACGTCCGCGGGCTGCCCGAGCTGCGCCACGCCGTCGCGCGGCGCTACGTCGAGCGCGGCCTGCCCACCGACCCCGAGCAGATCTTCGTCACCAGCGGCGCCATGCACGCCGTCGCGCTGCTGATGGACATCCTCACCGAGCCCGGCGACAGCCTGCTGGTCGAGTCGCCCACCTACCCCCACGCCCTGGACGCCGCGCGCCGGCTGGAGGCGCGCGTGCGCACGGTCGGCGTCACCCCCGCCGGCTGGGACATGGACCACGTGCTCGACGCGTTCCGCCGTATCAGACCCGCGGCCGCTTATCTCATCCCGGACTTCCAGAACCCCACCGGCGTGCTGATGGACGACGACGAGCGCGCCGCCGTGGCCGCCGAGGCCCGCCGCGCCGGCAGCGCCCTCATCGTGGACGAGGGCGTTGCCGAACTGGCGATCGACTCCGGCGACCTGCCCGCGCCGCTGGCCGCCCACGACACGGACGGGCGGGTGTTCACCGTCGGCTCGGCCGCCAAGGCCTTCTGGGGCGGACTCCGCATCGGCTGGGTGCGCACCACACCGCCCATGGTCGAGCGCCTGACCACCGCACGCCAGCGCCTGGACCTCTCCAGCTCGCTGCTGGACCAGCTCACCGTCACCCACCTGCTCGCCGACACGCTGCGCATCCGCGCCGAACGAAGTCGGCAGTTGCGCCGAAACCGCGACGCCCTCGTGGTTGCGCTGCGCGAACGGCTGCCCGACTGGGAGTTCAGCAGCCCATCGGGCGGGCTGGTGCTGTGGGCGGGACTGCCCCGCGCCGCGGCCGGCGCGCTGGCCGAGAGCGCTGCGGAGCAGGGCGTGTACGTTGCGCCCGGGCCCCTGTTCGGTGCCGACGGGACGCTGGAGCGGCGCGTGCGCTTGTCCTACGCGCACCCGCCCGAGGTGCTGGTCGAGGGTGTCGAGCGGCTGGCGCGCGCCTGGGCCCAGACGCCGAACCGGCCCGGCCGGGCCCACCGCGGCCTGCTGGGCTGACCTCCGGCCGGGGCGCACCCGCGCCACCGGGATCGCCCGCACCGCGGGCGGTGTGCGCACCGCGAGCTCGGCCCCGGAGGGTCTTGCGGCTTCCTTCGGGCCGTGGTCCGATGAACGCAGTGGGAGTGACCCGCGCCACATCTGGAGGCCGTGATGGGCGACACCAGCGGCGGCACCGACACTGACACCGAGGTCCTCCGGCAGCGGCGGGAGATCGACGCGCAGATCGCCGGCCCGACCCTCGTGGACCGGCTGCGCCGAACGGCCGACGAGCACGGGGACCTCCCGGCGCTCTCGCGGCGCGTCGCCGGGGCCGGCGGCACCGGCGCCGAGTGGGAGACGCTGACCTGGGCGCAGTACCGGCGGGCCGCGCTGGAGACGGCGGCGGGCCTGGCCGAGTACGGCCTGCGGCCGGCGAGGTGGTGGCCCTGATGCTGCCCAACAGCCCCGAGCACCTCGTCGCCGACATGGGCGCCGTGCACGCCGGCGGCGTTCCGCTCACCGTCTACGCGACCTTCCCGCCCGAGCAGGTGGAGTTCGTCGCAGCCGACTGCGGCGCGGCCGCCGCCGTGCTGCAGGGTGACGCGGAGCTGGAGCGGTGGCGCCCCGCCCTGGAGCGCCTGCCGCGGCTGCGTACCGTCGTCCTGCTCGACCCCGGCGCCGTGCCCGCCGAGCCCGGCCCGGGCGGCGCCGCGTTCGTCAGCTGGGCGGAGCTGCGCCGGATCGGCAGCGAGCGCTACGCCGCCGATCCGGCGGCCGTGCACGACCGCACTGCCGCGCTCGGCCCGCAGGACACCGCCACGCTGCTCTACACTTCCGGCACCACCGGCAGGCCCAAGGGGGTGCCCGAGACGCACCGGCAGGTGCTGGTCCAGGCGGAGACCACGCTGCGCGCCAACGAGCTGCCGCTGGGCGGATCCTCCGTCTCCTACCTGCCGCTGGCCCACATCGCCGAGCGCGTCCTCAGCGTGTACCTGCCGATCCAGACGGCCGGGCACGTGCACTTCTGCCCCGACCCCGCCGAGCTGGGCACCTATCTGGGCCTGGTGCGCCCGCACGCGCTGTTCGGCGTGCCGCGGGTATGGGAGAAGCTGCAGTCGCGCCTGGCGGCCGCCCTGGCCGCGGCGCCCGAGGAGCAGCGGCTGGCCATGGCCGAGGCTTCCGAGGCCGCCCGCGCCTACCTGGAGGCCGGCCAGTACGGGCGCACCCGCAGCCCCGAGCTGGAGAAGAGCTTCGCCGAGGCCGACGCGAACGTGCTGGCGCCCATCCGCGCCCTGATCGGACTGGACCGCTGCACCTCCTTCACGACGGCGGCCGCACCGATGTCCGAGGAGACCCTGCGCTTCTTCAGCGGGCTCGGTGTGCTGCTGCGCGACGTGTACGGCATGACCGAGAACTGCGGCCCGGCCACCGCCAACCGCCCCGGTGCCTACAAGTTCGGCAGCGTCGGTCGGCCCTGCGACGGCATCGAGGTCGCCACCGCCCCCGACGGCGAGATCCTGGTGCGCGGCCCCGTCAACACTGCCGGCTACCTCAACCGGCCCGGCGACACCGCGGCGCTCTACGCCGGAGACGGCTGGCTGCGCACCGGCGACCTCGGTTCCGTGGACGACGACGGATTCGTCTACGTGCTCGACCGCAAGAAGGAGCTGATCGTCACCGCGGGCGGCGAGAACATCGCGCCGGCCGCCGTCGAGAGCCGCCTCACCGAGCACCCGCTGATCGGCCAGGCCATGGCCTGCGGCGACGGGCGCCCCTACGCGGCGGCGCTGCTGACGCTGGACGCCGAGGCGGCGCCGGGCTGGGCGGCCGCGCAGGGGCTCGGTGAGACCGACCCGGCCGTGCTCGCCGTCCACCCCGAGGTGCTGGCCGAGGTGGAGCGGGCGGTCGAGGCCGCCAACTCCCGGCTGGCGCACGTCCAGCGGGTCAGGCGCTGGCGGCTGCTGCCGGAGGAGTGGACGGTCGAGGGCGGGGAGCTGACCCCCTCGCTCAAGATCAAGCGCCGGGTGGTGCAGCGCAAGTACGCCGAGGCCATCAGCGCCCTCTACGCCGGCTGAGCCGGGGCCGCGCACCGCCGGGCGAAGCGCACGACCTCCTCCAGCACCTCGTCGCGGTTGGTCTCGTTGAAGACCTCGTGCCGGGCTCCGGGGAAGATCCGCACGGCCAGGTCCTCGCCCGCGAACTCCGCGATCCCCACACGGGTGTCGGAGATCGGCACAAGGCTGTCCTGGGCGCCGTGCACCCAGAGCAGCGGCGTGCCGCTGAGGCGGCCGTGCCCGCGGATGCGCGCCAGTTCGGTGTGGAGGGCCTGCAGCAGCTCCCGCTTGAAGGGGCCGTGCCAGACCAGGTCGTCGGCGGCGTAGTCGGCGGCGACCTGCGGGTCGCGCGAGAGGGTGGTGGTGTCCAGCGGCACGTCGGGGATCTCCGGCGCGGCCAGCAGCTCGCTCGCGCTGGTCCAGCGGCCAAGCACCGGGCCCGAGAGCACGAGCCCGGCGGCCTCGCCGGGGTGCAGCTGGGCGTAGCGGGCGGCGATCATGCCGCCCATGGAGTGGCCGACGAGCACCAGTGGCAGCGTGCGGTAGGCGGTGCGGGCCTGGGTGACGAGCCGGTGCACGTCCTCGACCACGCCGTCGAAGTCGTCGATGAGCACACGCTCTCCCGAGGAGCGGCCGTGCCCGCGGTGGTCGAGGCCGTAGACGGCGGCGCCGCCGGCGCACAGCGCCCCGGCGGTGTGCTCGTAGCGCCCGATGTGCTCGCCGTAGCCGTGCACCAGCACCGCCAGCCACGCGGGCTCGGCGCTCTGCGGCGCCCACGCCCGCGCGTACAGGCGCTCGGAGCCGCTGCGTCCGCCGGGCAGTTCCCATTCGCGCGATACGACCACTGCGACTCCTGACCCTTCCGGGGCGATGCTGTCGCGGGCAGCCTAACGACCCGTACGCGTCTGCGACACGCACGCGTTGCGCGGCCCGCGGCCCGCGGGGCGGTGAGGGCGGCCGAAGCGGCGATGGCGGCGGGCGCCGCACCATGCGGGATGTAATGTGTAAAGTGTTTTTAGAAGTATTACTTGATGCTAGCGTTGCGCCTAAAGGTTGGACTTACCGATTACATCCGGAGGCCCCCATGCCCATCCCCGCCGGAACCGGCGCGCCCGTGCCGAACCCGCCCGTCTGTGCCGCCTGGGGCCTGCCCGAGCGCATCGCCGTCTCCGGCGGCACCGTCGCCGCCGGCGTGTTCGGACAGGGCCCGCCCGTCGTCCTGGTGCACGGCACGCCGGCCTGGTCCTATCTGTGGCGCGGCGTCGCCCGGCGGCTCGCCGAGCACCGCACCGTGTACCTGTGGGACATGCTCGGCTTCGGCGACTCCCACCCGGCCGCCGGCGTCGCGCCCACGATCGCCCGCCAGGCCGCCGTCCTCGCCGAACTGGTGGAGCACTGGGGCCTGGAGGCGCCCGCCCTGGTCGGACACGACATCGGCGGCGGAGTGGTCGCGCGCGCCCACCTGGTGGAGGGTGTGCCGGCGAGCGCGCTGGCACTGGTCGACGCCGCCGTGCTGGGCCCGTGGAACACCCCCTTCACCGACCACCAGCAGCGCCACGCCGAGGCCTACCGCACCATGCCCGCCGACGTCTTCGCCGACCTGGCGGCCCTGCGCCTGCGCAGCGCCACCCGGGCGCCGCTGCCCGAGGAGGCCGTCGCCGCCTACCTGGCTCCGTGGGCGGGTCAGAGCGGGCAGCGGCGCTGGCTCGACCAGGTCGCCGCCGTGAGCCATGAGGACACCCGCGAAGCGGTCCGGCGCCTGGGCTCGGTCGCGGTTCCCACGCTGGTGCTGTGGGGCGGGCAGGACGCGTGGCTGCCGCCGGAGACCGGCGAGCGCCTCGCCGCCGCCATCCCCGGAGCCCGCCTGCGCACCGTGGCCGACGCGGGCCACTTCCTGCCCGAGGACGCGCCGGAGGACGCGGCGGCGGCGCTGCTCGCGCACGCCGGGATCTGAGGGGCCCGGCGGCCCGCGGAGCAGGCCTTCAGGCCTGGGCGCCGTTGCGGGTCCCGCCCGCCCAGAGGGGGGTGCGCACCGTCCCCGCGAGGTAGGTGACCACCGGGCCCGCGACGGCCAGGATGATCACGTAGGCCGCGGCGAAGGGGACCAGACCGGGTGCGACGCCCGCGGCCAGCCCGGCGATGACCACGGAGAACTCGCCGCGCGGGATGAGCACCGTGCCCGCGCGCAGCCGGCCGCGGCGGCCCACGCCGTCGCGGCCGGCCGCGTAGTAGCCCACCGCCGTCTTCGCCAGCGCGGTCACGGCGGCCAGCGCGGCTGCAGCGGGCAGCATCGGCACCAGGTTGCGCGGGTCGATGGTCAGCCCGATGGCGAGGAAGAACACCAGCGAGAACAGGTCGCGCAGGGGTTCCATGGCCAGGCGCGTGCGCTGGGCGAGCTGGCCGCTCAGTGCGAGCCCCACCAGGAACGCGCCGACCGCGGCCGAGGCGTGGGCGGCCTCGGCCGCGCCCGCCACCAGCAGGGTGAGGCCGAGGATGCGCAGCAGGAACTGCTCGGAGTCGCCGGTGTCGAGGATGCGGTTGATCGGCTCGTGCAGGCGGTGGGACGCGAACAGCGCGACCGCCACCGCCAGCAGTGCCGTGGCCAGCGTGAACGTGGTCCGCCCCCATGTGCTGCCGACCACCGCCGCACCCAGCAGCGGCAGGTAGACCGCCATGGCGATGTCCTCCAGCACCAGTACCGACAGCACCGAGGGCGTCTCGCGGTTGCCCAGCCGCCCCAAGTCGTTGAGCAGCCGCGCGACGATGCCCGAGGAGGAGATCCAGGTGATACCCGCCAGCGCGACGACGCCGCGCCAGTCCAGCCCCAGCAGCCAGCCCGCCGCGGCCCCGGGCAGCGCGTTGAGCACCGCGTCCAGCACCGACGACGGCAGGTGCAGCCGCAGGCTCTGCGAGAACTCCTCGGGGGAGAACTCCAGCCCCAGCAGCAACAGCAGCAGGACCATGCCGATCGCCGCCCCCGTGCCGATGAAGTCGCCCGCCGCCGGTACCGGAGCGAGGCCGCCCTCGCCCAGAGCCAGCCCGGCCAGCAGGTACAGCGGGACCGGGGAGAGGCCGTAGCGCCGTGCGGCGGCCGAGATCAAGCTGAGCACCACCAGCACGGCGCCCAGTTCCAGGAAGAGGGGAACGGAGATCTCCATGTCGGGGGCCTGCTAGGAGGCGCCGACGATGTGCTCGACGCCCGCGATGCCCTCGTCGGTGCCCACCACGACCAGGACGTCGCCCGTATGCAGCTCCTCGGCGGGCGTTGGAGAGGCGATGACGTGGTCGCCGCGCACGATCGCCACGATCGACGCGCCGGTGCGGGTGCGCGCCCGGGTGTCGCCCAGGGTCCGGTCCCGGTAAGGGGAGCGCTCGCCGATCTCGATCTGGCCCGAGACCAGGCCGGGGACCTCGCGGGTCAGGTCGGCGAAGCGCTCGGCCACGCGCGGCGCCCCCAGCATCTCGGCGAAGGCCTCGGACTCGTCGCGGTTGAGGTGCAGCAGGTGGCGCGGCGTGTCGGGATCGCCGCTGCCGTAGACGAGCAGTTCGGCGTCGCCGGTGCGGCGGGCGATCATCCCCACGCGCGCGCCGCGCGAGGTGGTGAACTCGTAGCGGATGCCCACTCCGGGCAGAAGTACTTCAGTGACCTCCATGGACGACATGTTCCCGGCGCGGGTCCCGCTACGCGCGGGGGCGCGCGGCGGGTGTGCGCAAAGCCGGGCGCGGCGTGGCCCGATCCGGCCGGGATCTGCGAAGCCTCCAGCGGCGACACGATTGGTAGGATTGTATACAGGCGTGGACCGCCGAAGTAGTATTGCCTCTAAGTAGGACGATGTTCGCTGATCGGAAAAATCGCCGCTAACGGCTCAGTGATCGACAGACGCGACCAAGCAGGCATCTTTTAGGCTGGAGCTGCGCCGGGAACCACCTAAGTGACGTCACCGCTGACGCGAACGCATCGCCGAGGCCGGACGGCCACCCTAGACGGAAGAGGTGACGCCCCATGCTGGCCGACTCCTACGGAAGGGTCGCCACGGACCTGAGGGTCTCGCTCACCGACCGCTGCAACCTGCGCTGCTCCTACTGCATGCCGCCCGAAGGACTGGAGTGGCTGCCCAAGGACGAGGTACTCGCCGACGACGAGGTGAACCGCCTCATCCGCATCGGTGTCACCATGCTGGGCATCGAGGAGGTCCGCTTCACCGGCGGCGAGCCGCTGCTGCGCCGCGGCCTCACCGGGATCGTCGCCGCGAGCACCGCTCTGCGCCCCCGCCCCCAGACCGCCCTGACCACCAACGGCATCGGCCTGGCACGCACCGCACCGGCCCTGGCCGAGGCCGGACTGGACCGCGTCAACGTGTCGCTGGACACGCTGCGCCCCGACGTCTTCGAACAGCTCGCCCGCCGCCGGCGGCTGCCCGACGTCCTCGAAGGCATGGCCGGAGCCGCCGCCGCCGGGCTCACCCCGGTCAAGGTCAACACCGTGCTGATGCGCGACGTCAACGACGCGGAGGCCCCCGACCTGCTGCGCTACTGCCTCGAGCACGGCTACCAGCTGCGGTTCATCGAGCAGATGCCGCTGGACGCCCAGCACGGCTGGCGGCGCGACACCATGGTCACCGCCGACGAGATCCTGGACCGGCTGAGCGCCGCCTATCGCCTGGAGCCCGCGGACGACCACACGCGCGGCAGCGCTCCGGCCGAGCTGTTCTACGTCGACGGCGGGCCCGAGACCGTCGGCGTGATCGGGTCGGTCACCCGCCCGTTCTGCGGCGCCTGCGACCGCGTGCGGCTGACCGCCGAGGGCGAGATCCGCAACTGCCTGTTCGCCCGCGAGGAGTCCGACCTGCGCGCGCTGCTGCGCGGCGGCGCGACCGACGAGGAGATCGCCGAACGCTGGCGCGCCGCCGTCGCCACCAAACTGCCCGGCCACGGCATCAACGACCCCAGCTTCCTGCAGCCCTCCCGCCCGATGTCGGCCATCGGCGGTTGAGAGCCCCGACACCGGCTCCGACCGGCGGCCCCGGCGGCCCCGGCGGCACATCGCCGTTGATCTTGTAGCCATCGTGAAGGAAAACGATTTCCATTTGCGATAGCTACAAGATCGATGGGATGTGTTCGGGGCTCCCCAGTCCGAGACGGGCGGCGGGTCAGGTTCACCCCGGCCTCGCCCGGCACGAGTCCGCATCGGAGTAGAGGCCGCCGAACATGTTCAGCGGCTCCAGGCGGAGCAAGTCCGCGCGCACCGCCGGGTGCAGGTGGCTGAGGGCGTCGTACAGGTCCTGGTTATGCAGGCGGATGCTGGGCAGGTTCGCGTCGGTCCACAGCCACGCGTCCCAGCCCGGGTTGTGGTCCGCCCACGTGGCCAGATTCTCGGTGTAGGGGTACGTCGCCCCTCCGACCCAGATCACGTGCACAATCCGCGGGATGCGCATGGTGTGGGCGCGGATGGCGCGGGCCACGGGACCCGGCTGGCGGTGGGGCAGTACATCACCAATCATGCTGAAAAATCTCCTCGAAAAGGGGGCGGAGGAGCAGAAACCGCCGTGTCGGGTGGGGGTGAGCGGGGGCCTGGCCGGGGGTGTGACGAACCAGGGGCGAGGCGGTCTTCTTGGTGCTGCCCCCCGCCACGGGGGCGGCAGGGGGCAGCGGACGGGCGCGGGGGCGCCCGGAAGGCCGCGCCAGAGGGGCGCGTCCTGCACCTTCGGGCCAGGGCGGACACGGTGCGTCGACTTGCCCCGCAGGTGTGGACCCGCGCGCCGGGAGCCCTACCGGGGCCATCCCCACGACCCCGCATCCCGGCGCGCGGGCGCCTCAGGCTTGGGGCGCGCCGCGGCGCCGCTGGCGCTCGCGCTCGATGCGCCCCTCAGCGTCTGGGTCCTCCAGGTCGGCGTCAGGCCCGGTGCGGTCGGTTTCGGCCATGGTCAGTCCACCCCCTCGGCGCTGTCGAGGAGACGGGCGAACTCGTCCAGGGAACGGGCGCGCACGACGGTCTCTGCGTGGGTGGCGCGGGTGGCCTCGAACAGCTCCCCTTCGGCGTCGGCGGTGTGCCGCACAGCCCACCGCCGGTGCTCCAGCGACAGGGCGGCGAACCTCGCGTACTCCCCATCGTCCAGTCGGGGCGGGGTGTACTCCCGCTGGTGGGGCACCATCGGCATCACCTGGCCCCAACCATCTCGCGCACGGGGTGGGCCAGGTCCGGCCGCTCAGAGATGAGGCGCTGCGTCAGCTCCGCCAGCTCCCGCATGTCCGCAGCTGGCACCCGGGTGCCGCCGCGGCAGATGTGCGGGCGGGTGGGGCTCACGGGCTGTCGGCACCCGCGGCACTTATCAGCCCAGGTGTCCTTCCGGGGCGGGGTGTCGCCCGCGTAGGGGCGGGGCCTGTCGGGGCGGTGGTGGCGGCCGCGCGGCGGCGGGTCGGTGACGACCGGGATCGGGATCGTGTCGGGTTCAGGGCGTGCTGCGAGGTAGGGCCGGGCGGACCGGTGCCTACCCCGGTAGTGATCGGGCAACAGAAACCCCCAGGGGGTCACGCCGGGCTGGGACGGCCCGGCAGGGAACTTGAGCACTCCCTATACTGAAACATGGATTCCATGGTTTCAAGTGAATCGTGGAATCCAAGATTGAAATCCCTATCCGGGATTCCGAGATGTCCGGATCGCCCGCACGCTCCTACCATCAGGACCAGCAGCACGATCACACAGGGGAGTCATGGCGACCAGATACTCACCCACCATCCGCAGGCGCCGCCTGTCCGCCGAACTGCGTCGGCTCCGACTCGCCGCACGGATGACCCTGGACGACGCCGCCAAGTCGACTGAACTCGCCAGGTCCACGGTCGGGAACATCGAGTCCGGGTTCAAGAAACGCCCCCAGCTCGCCGAGGTGCGGGCGCTGCTGGACGCCTACCAGGTGTCGGACCCCGAACGCGAACAAGTACTCGACTTCTGCCGGCAAGCCAGGGAGCGCGACTGGCGGGCGAAGTACCGCGACGTGGTCAAGGGTGAGCACGTCGGGTTCGAGGCGGAGGCGTCGGAGATCTCCACGTGGGAACCGATCCTGGTCCCCGGCTTGCTGCAAACCCCGGACTATGTGCGGGAGTTGGCGGCGGCAGCCGAGGCCCACCCGGTGGACGCTGACCGGCTGGTCGACTCGCGGATGCGGCGGCAGGAGATCCTGCGGGAGGACCCGCCCGAGTTCTGGGCGATCTTCGATGAGACCGCGTTGATGCGGCTCGCGGACCGGCCGAACGTGCTGCGGGGGCAGGTGGAGCACCTGGTGGCGATGTCCCAGGAGCAGACGATTACCATTCAGATCACCCGGGCTGATCGGATGAACCCGGGGACCGGTGGGCCGTTCGTCATCACGGAGTTTCCAGACGCGATGGACCCGACGATCGTGCACCTGGAGACAGCGACGGATGGTATCTATCTGGAGCGTCCGGAGGACATCACGTTCTACCGTGCCCTGTTCAACCGGCTGCGCCTCGCGGCGTTGAAGCCGGGGGAGACCATAGACCGCCTACGCCACATGATCGACTAGGAACCATGATGCACAGCTCGATTCCCGATTCCCAGTTCCGCAAGTCCTCTTATAGCCAGCCGAACGGGTCCAATTGTGTCGAGATCGCCGACCTGGTGGGAGGCTCGGCCGTCCGCGACACTCAGCACCGCCATTTGGGGCACCTGGAGTTCCCGGCGGATGCGTGGCAGGAGTTCCTGGCTGATGTGAAGGACGGTCGCCTCTAGGGGACGCAACAGGAAGGCCCCAGGTGGTTACCTGGGGCCTTCTGTGCTCAATTCCCGCGGGTGAGTATAGCTGGTCCGTATGTCGGGGTCTACGCAATCCCGTTGGAGGGATGCCGGTCTTACGCCGACGCCCGCACGATCAGTGTCCCCACATGGTCGGGCTCCGGTGCGGGCTCCACCCATGCCCGTGCCCCGGTGAACCCGTGTCGGGTCAGGATCTCCTCCCACGTCTCGGGTTCGTAGGCCCACCGGTACACCCACACCTTCCGGCCGCGGAATCCGGTGGCGTAGATGCCCTGCACGCCGTAGGCGCCGGGTACAGCGGGGGCTTGGGCGAAGGTGAGCCGGCCGCCCGGCACGAGGCGCTCGCGGACGAGCGGCAGCAGCACGTCGGGGTCGGTGAACCACACCGCTCCCCAGATCGAGTACGCCGCTTCCCACCGTCCCCGTGTGGTGGACAGGTAGTCGACAACGTCGGCGTGCACGAACCGGGCGTTGGGCAGGTCCCCCCACCACTCGTGTGCGGCGCGCACGTGTTCAGCGGACAGGTCCACCCCGGTCGCGTCGACCCCAGTGGTCGCGAGTGCTGCGACAGCATCTCCCCGCCCGCACCCCAGCTCCAGGGTCGTGGCGGGCTCTCCGAGGAGTTCCGGGCCGGGGCCGTGGTCGGGGTATTGGCACCACCGCAGCGCGTCTTTGAGCGCGTCCTCTCGTGGCGGGGTGGGGAGTTGGCCGGCGTAGCGGTCCCAGTAGGTGGTGAGGTCGGTGACTGCGGTCATGGTGTGGCCCCTGTGGCGGACGATCAGGATGGGTCACACCGTAGCTGTGTCGGGGCGGAGCGGGCAGGAGAACACGGCAGGCGCCCCGGCACCGTTGGGGTGCCGGGGCGTCGCGGGTGCGGGGTCAGTGGCAGTCGGACCCGTGGTAGCAGGGGGTGCACTTGGCGCCGTCGCGTTCCCACAGCGGCCAGTCCACCTGGAATCCGTTGCCCTCGATGATCTGAGCGGTCTTCATGACCGACCCGTCGTACTTGAAATCGATCTCGGGGACGTGCTCCAGGAAGCCGCCGAAGTGGAGCTGGCAGAACTCGCGGTAGTTCACGGTGTCGAGGATGAACCCGTGCACAGCGATGTCGATCAGCGGCCCGCACCCGAGCCCGAGGTGCTGGCCGTGCTTCTCCATGGCGGTGATCAGGTAGGCCACCGCCTGGCCGAAGCACCGGCCGGCCATCACCGTGTCCCAAGGGTGGTCGCGGGTGAGCAGCTGGATCTGGCGGTCCCACACCTGGGGGGTGACGAAGGCGCGGGGGTCGCGGGTGGTGGTCGGAGTTTCCACGGTTGCCGTCATGGTCGGTGGCTCCTTCCTCCCGGCGGGGGCGGTCCCTGCCGGGCTGGTTACAGAGAACGCTCCGCAGCATGTGCGCGACAATGCGCGTCGGGTGAGCACACATTGACTAAGGCGGCAATGTTGCGGCGTTACCGGGCGGGTACACCCAGGCTTCCCGGCCCTCTTTCTGGGAGACGCGCGTGAACCCCACCCGAGCCACCCGCGCCCAGCTCGCCCGCGGCGCCGCCCGTATCCGCGCTGACCAGCAGCGCCACGGCGCCCCTGTGCACGCGATCGCCGCGCAGATCACCCGGGACCTGCCCATCACCCAGTTGGAGGCGTGGCGGTTGGCGTATGGGTGGTCGCGGCCGAGTGTGGTGGACGCGGTGGGGGAGGTGTACCGGTCGGACGGGTTGGCGCCGCCGGGGTTGACCACGGCGATGCTGTGCCGGTGGGAGCACGGCCAGGCCCGCCCCGGGTGGGAGTACGTGGCCGCCCTGGCGCGCGTGTACCGGGTTGATCCGTCCCGTCTGGGTGTCTCCCTGCCCACGCGGGTACCCGGTTGGTACGGTCACCGGATACCGCAGCCGCGACAGGAGCCCCCGATGCCCGCCGAGCACCCCGATCTCTCCGCTGTCGCTGACAGCATCGCGCTACACGGACCTGGTTCGGGGACGGGTGACCTGGCCGAACGCGCGTTGGGGTACTACAACCAGCATTACAGCGACTACCCGCCTCGGGTGCTCGCGTCCGAGGTTGCCCGGTGCCGGGGCCTGCTCATCACCCACCAGGACTCGGACACCCGCCGTGTGCTGGGGTGGCTCTCCGCAATGCTCGGGAACCTCACCCACCACACCGGGGACGCGACGGGCGCCCTCATCCACCTCGGTACGGCCGCACGCATCGGCGCCCAGGTCGGCGAACCGCATCTGGCGGGGTGGGCGCTCGGCGCCCAGTCCATGGTGGCCACAAGCCAGCACCGGTATGCGGAGGCGTTGGAGCTGGCCGACCAAGCGGAACCCTACGCGGACACGGCACTGCGGCGTGCCCAGGTGGTGGCGTGGTGCCGGCTGCGGCCGTTGGCGGCTATGGGAAACGCGGACGTGCTCGCGAGGGCGGTTGCGTCGGCGCGGCGGCACATGGACCAGGGGGAGGAGCAGCCGGGCCGGTTCGGGTTCGACCGTGCGGAGTTCGAGCTACATGTGGCTGAGGCTCTGGTGGCTGGGGACCCGGCGGGGGCGGCCCGGCATGCGGAGGCGTCGGCTGGGCTGAAGCGCACGGGGTCGCCGGGGTGGTCGGCGGCGACCGCTGTTCTCGCGCGGACTCACGCGGCCCGGCACGATTCGGGTGCCGCGTGCACGGCTGCTGATGAGGTTCTGGACGCGGTGCCGCCGGAAAGGATGCGGGAGACCACACGCGCGCGTCTGCGGACGCTGGTGGCTGACCTGAGTGGTCAGGAGACGCCTGGGGTGCGGGGACTGGAGGAGCGGGTTCGGGCTCTGGGGTGAACGCGAAAGGCCCGGCACCGTGGGAACTGGTGCCGGGCCTGCGCTGGGTGGCTCGGGGGGCCTCTCCATCCCCACCTCTGTGGGTGGGAGGGTCCGTTTCCACGGTCCCGACCGATCCCCGCAGCCGTTTCTCGGACGAGATCCCGGCCGCCTACAAGGACATCAGCGCCGTCATCGACGCCCAGACCGACCTCGTCGAGGTGGCCGCCCGCCTGCGCCAGGTCGTGTGCGTGAAGGGATAGCCGGGCGCCTTTCCGCCGGGCCCGCTCCAGGCCTCGGCGGCGGGGCGGGTGGCATGCTGGGGTGGAGGTATGGGGCCGGGGAGGGGACGCCATGAGTGAGCCTGCGCCGTTCGACGCCGTGATCCTGGCGGGAGGTGCTGCGCGGCGGATGGGTGGCGGCGACAAGCCCGGCCTGGACGTCGGCGGTGTGAGCCTGGTCGAGCGTGTGGCCGCCGCCGCGGTCGGCGCCGAGCGCGTGGTCGTCGTCGGCCCGCCCCGGGAGCGCCCCGCCGCCCGCTACGTGCGTGAGGATCCGCCGGGCGCCGGACCGGTGCCCGCGCTGCGCGCCGGCCTGCACGAGGTCGCGCTCCCGAGCTTCGCGCTGCTGGCAGGGGACCTTCCGTTCCTCACGGCCGACGACGTCGGTGCGCTGCGGCGCGAGGCCAGCGGTCGCAGCGGCGCGGTGCTCGTCGACGCCCAAGGGCGCGTGCAGTGGCTGCTGGGCGTGTGGCGCACCGACGCAGTGCGCGGCGCCCTCGCCGATTACACGGGACGCTCGCTGCGCGGCCTGCTGGGACCGCTGGAGCCGCGCCGGGTCGCGGCCGCCGCGGCGCGCGCGGCCTTCGACTGCGACACGCCGGAGGAACTGGCCCGCGCCCGTGCGTCCGGCCGGGGCCTCGTCGACGGCGACGGGTGGCGCTGAGCGCAGCGGGCGCGGCGCGCGGGTCCGGCCGTCCGCGGCGCTAGCCGGAGAAGTCGGCGACGGGCACGGTCTCCAGCAGGAACCCGCGCACGTTCAGGAACTCGGCCAGGTAGGCGCGGTGCTCGTCGCAGGCCACCCAGGTCTTGCGGCGCTCGGGGGTGTGCACCTTGGGGTTGTTCCACACGAGCACCCACTCGGCGGGGGCGCGGCAGCCCTTGCGCGAGCAGTGCGGCGCCTCGTCCTCGGGCGCGGCTCCGCCTTCGGTCACCTGGTGCGCTCCACGTTCGCTCGACGGCCGGCCGCTACGCAAAGTACCGGCAAACAGGCATGAAAAAGCGACGTCGGGTGGCTACGGGGGCAAACCACCCGACGTCGCAACCGGTGTTCCGACGGGGGCTCGAAACACCGCGTCAGCGCTCCGACGGGGGACCGAAGCGCTGGATCCCAATGTACACCGCACATCCCCTGTGTACGTCAAGACTTAGTTACGACGTGATCTCGGGAAAGTCCAGCGCCCCGGCAGTCCCGCGCCCGAAACGTGAACAATCAGGCATGGTTCACATGTGTCACGCAGTGCATTCCCAAGGCCGGGCAACGCGCCGGTTGTTCGCGCGTCAAGCGGTCAGCGCGGTCCGCGTGCCCCGTTGCCCGCGGCGCGGGCGGCGGAGAGTGTGTCGGGAGACGTCCCAGGAGGAGGCAGTGCCCATGTCGCACAACACCTACCGCGTGAGCGAGATCGTCGGCACCTCGCCCGACGGCTTGGAGCAGGCCGTCCGCAACGGCATCGAACGCGCGTCCGCGACCCTGCGCCAGCTCGACTGGTTCGAGGTCACCGAGATCCGCGGCCACCTGGAGGACGGCGCCATCGCGCACTTCCAGGTCGGCATGAAGGTCGGATTCCGCCTCGACGAGTAGCACCGCGGCGAGCACGCCTGCCCTCCCGCCCGGCCCTGCACCGCTCGCTGCCGGAGGAGGGGGCCGGGGCGGCCGAACCGGTGCGGTCCACGGGCGCGCAGGCGGACGCGGACCGCACCGGGCGGCGGTTACGACGCCTGGCTGACCGTCGACATGTTGAAGTCGGGGATCCGCAGCGGCGGCATGGCCGTGCGGGGGAAGCTGTCGCCGACCTCGCGCCCCAGGGCGGGGACGGTGGCTCCGGCCTGGGCGGCGCGGTCGAGCAGGGACACCGGCGACTCGTTGAACCGGAAGTTGTTCACCGCTCCGGTGACCTCGCCGTCCTCGACCAGGTAGACGCCGTCGCGCGTCAAGCCCGTCAGCAGAAGGGTCTGCGGGTCCACCTGGCGCACGTACCACAGGCACGTCAGCAGCAGGCCCCGCTCGGTCTGGGCGACCATCTCCTCCAGGCTCGCCGTACCGCCGCCGGCCTCCAGCACCAGGTTGTCGATGTGCGGGGTCAGCGGCAGCCCCGTCAGCTCCGCCGAGCGACGGGTCTGGGGCAGGGCCGCAAGCTTGCCGTCGGAGATCCACTCCGTGCGGGTCAGCGGCAGCCCGTTGTCGAAGGCGGTCACGCGCCGCCCAGCCGCCGGCGCCGCTATGAACGGACTGCACTCCAGTCCCGCATAGGCGGGGTCGCTGAGCAGGGACAGCGGCATACCGGCGAGCCGGTCGCCGATCCGGGTGGCGCCGCCGCCCTCGCCGCCGGAGAACACGGTGCGCCCTTCGGCGGCGTCGCGTGCGGTGGCCGCCGAGTACAGGAAGAACATCATGTCGGCGACCGCGCTGGGCGGCATCAGGGTCTCGTAGCGCCCTGCCGGAAGGTCGACCCGGCGCCGGGCCCAGCGCACCCGCCGCTCCACCTCGTCCTCCAGTTCGGCCGCGTCGACGTCGGTGAAGTCGCGCGTGGCACGGCCCGCCCACGCCGAGTGGCCGCCGTCGGCGGCGGAGAAGGACGAACCCGTCTTGGCGTTCAGCTCGACGGTGCCCGAGGGCTGGTCGTGGCGCAGCCGCACCCCGGTGGAGCTGCCGAAGAAGACGGAGTCGACGGTGTGCTCGGCGTAGCCGTAGAGCCGGCGACCGGCCGCCGAACCGCGCTCGAAGGCCCGGCCCAACCCGGGCGCCAACCCGGAGAACACCGAGATGTCGGTGGTGGGCACCGGCGCGTCCCAGTCGGCGGCCTCGGGCACCCGGGCCCGCCCCGGCTCCACGAGCGGCGCGGCGTCCTCGGCCGGCAGCGCCTGGCCGGCGGCCTCCTCGGCCGCGCGCACCAGGCCCTCCAGGTCGTCCTCGGCCCCTCCGGTGCGGGTGCGGGCCCCGATCGACACCCCCCGGCCCGAGGAGGCCAGAGCGATCACCGTGACCGTGCGCGATCTGGTGGCGCCGTTCGTGGTCAGCGAATTCCCGGCCCAGCGCAGGTTGGCTCTCGCACTGTCCTCGACCAGCACCATGCAGCCGTCCGCGCGCGCCAGCTCCAGCGCGCGCTCCACCACCGCCTGGGGAGTCATCCCGCTCACTTCCCTGCCTCCTGCACTGTGTTGAGGACGCGGATGCCGGAGAAGACCGCCGCGGGGCAGCCGTGGCTGACCGCGGCGATCTGGCCGGGCTGGCCCTTGCCGCACATGAACGATCCTCCGAGCTCGTAGGTCTGCGGACCGCCGAGCGCGCGCATCGCACCCCAGAAGTCGGTCGTGGTGGCCTGGTAGGCCACGTCGCGCAGCATCCCGGTGATCCGGCCGTTCTCGATCCGGTAGAACCGCTGGCCGGTGAACTGGAAGTTGTAGCGCTGCATGTCGATGGACCAGCTCTTGTCGCCGACGATGTAGATGCCGCGCTCGACACCGTCGATCAGCCCGTCGGTGGACGGCCCGCGCGGGTCGGCCGCCAGCGAGACGTTGGCCATGCGCTGGATGGGCATCGTGGCGGGGGAGTCGGCGTGGGCGCAGCCGTTGGAGGAGGGGTAGCCCTGGAGGCGGGAGATGCGGCGGTCGCGCTGGTAGCCGACCAGGACGCCGTCGCGCACCAGGTCGAAGGACGTGGTGGCCACGCCCTCGTCGTCGTAGCCGATGGTGGCCAGGCCGTGTTCGACGTTGCGGTCGCCGGTCACGTTCATGATGTCGGAGCCGTAGCGCAGACCGCCCAGCAGGTCGGGCGTGGCGAACGAGGTCCCGGCGTAGGCGGCCTCGTAGCCCAGCGCCCGGTCGAGCTCAGTGGCGTGGCCGATGGACTCGTGGATGGTCAGCCACAGGTTCGAGGGGTGGACGACCAGGTCGTAGTCGCCGGGCTCGACGCTGGGCGCCGCCAGCTTCTCGGCGAGCAGGTCGGGGAGCCGGTCGAGCTGGGGCTCGACCTGGGCGAGGTACTCCCAGCCGCGCCCGGCCGGCGGCGCGATGGTGCGCATGCTGTCGAGCACGCCGCCGCGGGTGGCGAATACCTCGGCCTCGGGGGCGATCCGCACCCGCTGCTGGGTGGTGGTCGTGCCTGCGGTGTCGGCGTAGAACTTCTGCTCCTTGACCGCCAGCACCGAGGCGTCGACGTGGTCGACGCGGCTGTCGTCGAGCAGGCGGCGGCTCCAGCCCGCCAGAGTCGCGGTCTGCTCGCGCGGCCCGACCGCGAAGGGGTCGACCTCGTAGGAGGACACCCAGGCGGCGTCGGGGTGGGCGGGCTCGGGCGCGAGCTCGATGCGCTCGGTGCTCGCCGCGGCCGAGACCGCGGCGACCGTGACGGCGCGCTCGGCGACGGCGGCCGCCGAGTCGGGGCTCAGCTCGGTGGAGGCGGCGAAGCCCCATACGCCGTCGTGCACGACACGGACGGCGAAGCCGAGCGTGTCGCTGTCGTACTCGCTGTCGAGCTCGGCGTCGGTGAGTGTGAGGTAGCGGCCACGGATCCGCTCCAGTCGGAAGTCGGCGTGCTCGGCGCCCAGGTCGCGGGCCCGCTGCAGTGCGGCGTCGGCGAGCCGCCGCATCGGCAGGGCGAGGAAGTCAGCATCGATATCAGGCACGCTCGCCAACCTAGCGAGCCACCGGGGCCGGTGCCAGGAAGGACCCCCGCCTGTGGACGACGGAGGCGGCGGACCCGCCGCCCCCGCCCCGCCCCCGCGGCCGTATCGCACGGCGGGGCGCGGCGCCGCGGCCGGGCTGTGGCATGCCACACGGAAATCGCAGCGATCGCAGGTCGCATAGGGGATTTCCGCCCTGTTAGCGTGGATTTGCCGCACGGTCGACACGGTCCACGTCTGTGGGCCGACCAGGCGGCTTCACCGCTTCGGCGCGGACGGTCTCCGCGTCGGAGAATCCTGAGACGAGGCGGCGCACACGCGTGTGCCGTCCACGGGTAGCGACGTCCCGCTCGGTCGGCCCCTCGGCCGAGCGGAACGCATCGGACCGTGTCCGCTCAGCGGCGTTCTCCGCACACCCCATATCCGCAACCGGTGCGTAACCCCGGCGGGTCATGCCCGAATCCGGTCGCTTTTCGCGGCGCGGGTTCCGGGTCCGTTCAGCCTGCCCGGAAACCGGTGGCTCGTCGGCGCTGACCCGTCGGCTTGTTCGGCATGCCCGAATACAGCCGGACCGGGCACTGCGGCGCGCCCCGGTGCGCTCCCGGCGGAAGCACCGCGCCTTCAACCCGCCGTTCTCCACTGTCCGCAGGAGCTGCCATGCCGGTGAGGATCCTCTCCCTCGCACTGGGTAATTTCGCCGTCGCCACCGGTGCCTACGTCATCGCCGGAATGCTCGCCGACGTCGCCTCCCATACCGGCGTGGCGGTCTCTGCGGCCGGGCAGCTCGTCACCGTCTACGCGCTCACCTACGGCCTGGCCGCGCCCGTGCTCTCGGCGCTGTTCGGGCACGGCGACCGGCGGCGGCTGCTGGCCGCCGCGCTCGTGCTGTCCGCTGTCGGCAACGTGCTCACCGCGCTCGCGCCCGGCTTCGCGACCCTGGCGGCCGCCCGGGTGCTCGCGGCCGCCGGAGCCGCGCTCTACGCCCCCGCCGCCATCGTGATGGCCGCCGACCTGGCACCCCTGCACCGGCGCGGCAGCGCCGTCGCGCTGGTGGTGACCGGGTCCACGCTGGCCACGGTGCTGGGTGTGCCCGCCGGCGTGGTGCTCGCCGGCCCGCTCGGCCACCAGGGCGTCTACGCATGCATCGGCCTGCTGTGCGTGGGCGCGCTGGCCACGCTGCGGGCGCTGCCCCGTACCGGCGGCGTGCCCCGGGTTCCGCTGCGCACCGGGTTCGGCGCGCTGAAGGGCGTGCTCGTCCCCGCCGTGCTGGCGGTCTCCCTGCTGGCCTCCGTCAGCGACTTCACCGCCTACACGTTCGCGGTCCCGCTGCTGTCGCACGTGGGCGACCCCGCCCCCGAGACCGTGAGCGTCCTGCTGGTGGTCTACGGCGTCGCCGGGTCGCTGGGCAACACCGCCGCCGGCTGGGTGACCGACCGCATCGGCGCCGTCTGGGCGATGCTGATCGCGCTGACGCTGCTGGGTGCGGGACTGATCGCGCTGCCTCTGGTCGGCGGCTCGCCCGTGCTCACCGGAACGGCGCTGGCCCTGTGGGGCCTGGGCGGCTGGGGCGTCCTGCCCGCCGTGCAGGCCAAGCTGCTCGACGCGGCGCCCGAGGCCGCCGGCTCGGTGGTGGCGTTCAACGTCTCCGTGGTGTGGCTGGGCATGGGCCTGGGCGGAATCGTCGGCGGCGGTGTCATCGAGGCCGCCGGGATGAGTGCGCTCGCCGTTGCCGCCGGCCTCGTGGCGGTGGCGGCCCTGGCCCCGCTCGCTGTGGCGGCGCGGGTCGCGCGCACGCGAGCCCGGGGCGGCGCCGAAGGCGTTCCCCGGCAGGCGCCCGCGGACGAGCCCGCCGTCTCCGCCGGGATCTGAGCGCGACGCCGGAGGCGGTGCGGTGCGCGCCCCCGGCGCCCGGAGCGCGCACCCGACAGCGGCGGGCCGGTCCCGAGCCGACCCGGCCCGCCGCCTACCCGCCCTCCCAGACGTCCACGTGGACGTGGTCGAGGTGGCGCAGGATCGCGTTGCCGGGGGCGGGGGCGTCGTAGGGCCACCAGCCGCCGCGCGAGCCGCGGGAGTTCCAGATCTCGTCGTCGAAGATCACGTTGGCGACGTGCAGGTCCTCGGCGTGGGCGACCAGCCAGTGCGCCAGCAGCCACCCCTCGCGCCTGTTCTCCTCGCTGACCGGGCGGTAGAAGAAGTCGACGGCGCGGCCCTCGTAGTGCGCCGAGTCCTCGCCGTGCCCGCTGGAGATGCCGCCGGGCTCGTAGCCGCCGACGCTCATGGTGCCGAACACCTCGGTCACGGAGTCGAGCACATCCTGGGCGCGCGGCGTCAGCCCGCTCTGTGTCAGCTCCTGCTTCTGCAGCCCTTCGGGAGAGGAGACGCGGCAGGTCAAGCTGGGTCCTGGCTCACCGGGTGGGCCGTTGCGCAGCCGCTGGAGCGCCGCGCTGTCGATGCCCGAGGTGTCGGGCGCCTCGGCGCCGCGGGCCCGCAGCGCCACCGCCGTGGTGGCCAGGCGCGCCTCCTCCAGCGTCAGCATGACCGTGCCGTCGGCGGTGTCCACCGAGCAGGGGGCGGCCCAGGGCAGCGCCGTCCCGTCGATCCCCGAGCGTGCCAGCAGCCAGGGGCCGGCCGCCGCCAAGCCGCCTCCGCACAGCGCCAAGACCGCCAGGACCACCAGGACGCGGAGGCCTCGGGAGGTGCGTGCGGGCATATTCCGGACTTTAGCCCGCCGGGGGGAGTGAAGTCGCGCTCCCGTCGGCTGCGGCGCGTCACCGCCGAGTGGCGGCGGCGCGGGTGCGGGACCGCCTACGTGCGGGGCTGCCCGTTGCCGCGGTCCGGTGCCGCGGAGTTTCGCTGTGAGCGAAATCGGCCACCCGCGGTGACGAGTGCCCGGCGTCGGGCCGGCAGAGCCGGCCCGAGGCCGCCGGGCCGGCGTGTGAGAACCTGCGCACATGGAGGGTCCCGCGGGAATAGCGCGCCTGCGCGGGAAGCTGACCGGACGTAGGACGTCTGCAACGGCGGCCGAGGGAAACGCCCACCACGAAGGCCCGGACCACGGATGGAGACGCGTTGCGCAGATCGGCGGAGGCGGAAGCCGGCTCGGAGTCCTGGCGGTCGGAGCGGCTCCCGCAGGAGGGCGCGGTCGCCGCTGACGGGTTCCGCCGCGTCATGGGGGCGCACGCCGCGGGCGTGGTGGTCGTGACCGCCGAGGCGCCGCAAGGACCGGTCGGGGTCACCGCGACCTCCTTCACCAGTGTGAGCCTCGACCCGCCCCTGGTCTCCTTCTACATCGGCGACGCCTCCTCGACGTGGCCGGGCCTGCGCGAGGCGCCGTGCTTCGCCGTGAACATCCTCGGCGAGCACCAGCAGGACGTCGCCGCACGCTTCGCCACCCGCGGAGTCGACCGGTTCGCTCCGCCCGCGCGCTGGGACCGCGGCCCCGACGCCCTGCCGCTGCTGCAGGGCGCGATCGGCCACCTGCTCTGCCGCAAGCACGACGTGCTTGCAGTCGGCGACCACTGGCTCGTCGTCGGCCGCGTCGCTCAGGCGCGCGTCTCGCCCGAGGACGGCCGCCCGCTGCTCTACCAGCGGGGCCGCTACGGGAGGTTCTCCTCCCTCGACCGCTGATGCGGAACCCGCCGATCTTGTAGCTATCGTGAAGGAAAACGATTTCCGTTTGCGATAGCTACAAGATCGACGGCGCGGGCTCGGCCGGCGGCCCGGGGCGCGGCGCGTGTCAGGGGCAGAGCGCGTCCAGCGCGGTGGCGTCCTCGCCGACCTGGCGGCCGGGGGGCGGGGAGGGCTCGTCCAGGCCGGTGTACTCCTGCCACTCGGTCTGCTCGTCGGCACCGCCGCCGGTCTGCTCGTCGGCAGCGCCGCTGGCAGACGGCGAGGACGAGGGGACCGCGTCGTCGCCGCCGTCCTCGGCCTCCTGCCGGGCCGACTGGGCGTCCTCCTGCTCGCTGATGGCGTCGGCGATCAGCGAGCGGATGTTCTTCCAGTCGGGGTGGGCGGTGTTGACCTGGGGCGGGGAAAGCTGCAGCGTCGCCATCCGCCCCTCGTCGGTGGTCAGGTCGGCCAGGTCGATGAAGGCCGGCGCCTTGGACTGGGGGATGTCGGTGCGCAGCGTCTTCTTGGTGGCGCCCGCCAGCTCCTGGAAGCTGGTCAGCACCGTGGTCGGCTCGGTCTGCTCGGCGACGTACATCAGCAGGCAGCCCTGGCGGCCCATGCGCGCGTAGTCGTCGCTGTTGGTGCGGCTGCGGCCGTACCACAGCGCCTCGTAGCCGTCGAGGTGCTGGTCGCCCTTCTCCAGGACGCCGCCCTCCTGGCCGTAGGGGATGGGCTCGTCGATGTGCACGTCGATGCCGCCGATCGCGTCGATCAGCGACGCGAAACCCCGCATGTCCACCAGCGCGTAGTAGTCCAGATCCAGGTCGACGAGGTTGCCGATGACGCGCTTGAGGGTGTCGGCCGCCGGGTCCTGGGCCGACGGGTCGATCGCCAGCTTCTTCGGGTTGTCGGCGACCGTCTGGTACACCTCGTTGAGCAGCTCGTCGAAGCCGTAGGGCGGCGGGTACCGCTCGGCCAGCGCCGTCCCCTCCGGGAACTGCGCGTTCTCCAGGTTGCGCGGCAGGCCGATCAGGACCACGTCGCCGTGGTGCACGTCGATGCTGGCGACCATCATCGAGTCGGTGCGCAGCCCGTAGCGGTTGCTCCCGGCGTCGCCGCCCAGCAGCAGCACGTTCACCCGGTCGCGCCCGGTCCACGGGTCGGCCTCGTCGTGCGGCTCGCCCTCGGGCTCGGGGCCGAACACGGAGTTGATCGTGTCGTATGCGGTGTAGGCGGTGCGCAGCACGGCCGCCGCCGGGACGGCCACCGCCAGGCACAGTGCCAGAACCACGACACCGCCCGTTGCGCGGACGAGCATGCGCGAGCCCGGTGGCCGCAGGATGACCCACGAGTGCACGATCACCGTCATCCACAGCACCGCGATCGCGAAGGCGGCCGCAGCCGCGGTGAACAGCCAGCGCCCCTGAACCGCGAGCTGCGCTCCGCGCATGGCGTCGCCGTTGACCGCGAAGGCCCCCGCGGCGCCCGCGGCGACCAGCACCAGATAGCAGCCCAGGATGATCCCCCCCGCGAGGCGCCGCCGCATGCGCAGGTGGGCCAGGCCGGGCAGGGGCAGCGATCCGGCGGTCCACAGCAGCGCCCGCCAGGTGCTCGCGGGCCGGGAGGCGAACTCGGACGCGCCTCGGTCCGGCGGATCTCCCTTGTATGCCATGGACTCCCCTTCTCACTGCCCCGTCCCCGAGGCGCCGTCGACGGTACGGATCATGGGGCGGTGGGACGTCGCCCTTCTCCTACCGCGCACGGCGCCGAACATGCCGCAGATCAGTGTCTCGCTTTGCCGGAGTTGTTCGCACACGAGGGTCCGACCACGGCATGTTTGTTACGTGTCCGGGATGTCGGTATACCCGGCTCGTTGTCCGGATCTCCGGGGATGGACGGCCAAAGTCGTCCTTGTTTCTTTCGTGATCAGTAGTTAACCGTCGCAACAACTGCCATGATCTGGCCGCAGGAGGGGGCGGCGCCCGGGGGGAATGGGCGCCGTCATGTGAGGGAAAGGCATGCAATCGTGCTCGATGCGGTCGACGCGGCGCTGATCAGGGCGCTGCAGGGGGACGGAAGAGCGACATACCAGGCACTCGCCGACGGAGTGGGGCTGTCCCGGACAGCGGTGCGGGCGCGCGTCAAGCAGCTCGTCGGCGCCGGCGCCATCCGGATCGTGGGAGTGCTGCACGCCGGTGTATTGGGGATGGAGGTGTTCGCACACATATCCTTTCGCGTCTCGGGCCCCGTGGGCCCGCTGCTGGAGGAGCTGGCCGAGCGCGAGGCGGTGGTCTTCGCCGCGCAGGCCGCCGGGCGCTTCCCGGTGGTGGCCCACGTCAGGGTCCGCGACGACGAGGCCCTGGCCAAGGAGCTGGGGGTGCTCCGCTCGCTGAGCGGGGTCACCGGCGCCGAGGCCTTCCGCGGCGGGCAGATCGCCAAGGACGCCTACAGCAGCGTTCGCGAGCTGCGCGACGTCTCGATCGACCCGCTGGACTGGCGGCTGGTCCGCCACCTCCAGCGCGACGGGCGCGCGTCCTACGCCGAGCTGGCCCGCAGGGTCGGCCTTTCGCAGGCGGCCGCCCGCTCGCGCGTGGTGCGGCTGATCGACGCCGGCGTCATCCACGTCACGGCCATCGCCGAACCCGCCGCGGTGGGCGCCAGCGAGCAGGTGGGCTTCGGCCTGCGCTGCCGCGGCGATTCGGGCGCGGTGGCGGCGCGGCTCGGTAGCCTGTCAGGGGTCTCCTTCCTCGCGACGGGTTTCGGGCGCTACGACGTCATCGGTTCGGCCAGCGCCGCCGACCGGCCCGCGCTTGTGGAGGCCCTGGAGGCCGTACGCGCCTGCTCGGACGTGACCTACGTCGAGACCTGGGAGCATCTCGCGGTGACCAAGGAGCGCTACGGCGGCGACGCCGCACCGGTCGCCTGAGCGCTCCGGCGCCCGCGCACCGGGTTCCGGCCGTCCCCGCCGCGAGCGGCTTCGCGGCGGGGACGCGTCCGCGCCGGAGGGGCGCAGCGGCGGCGGTGCGGCCGGCGGGCGCGCCGGTACGCGGGCACACGGTTGGCAGCGGGGGGCGATGAGCGACGAGGCGGCGCCGGGAGGGGTGCTGCGTCTGCGCGGACGCGAGTTCGGCCCGGGCAGCCACGCGGTGATGGCGGTGGTCAACCGCACACCCGACTCCTTCTACGACCGCGGGGCCACCTACGACTGGGGCGCAGCGCTCGCCGCGGCCGACGCCGCCGTGGCGAGCGGCGCCGACATCGTCGACGTCGGAGGCGTCAAGGCCGGCCACGGCGCCCACGTGGGCGCCGCCGAGGAGATCGGGCGCACCGCCCCGTTCGTGGCCGAGCTGCGCGCACGCCACCCGCAGGTGGTCATCTCGGTCGACACCTGGCGCGCCGAGGTGGGCCGCGCCTGCGCTGAGGCGGGCGCCGACCTGGTCAACGACACCTGGGCCGGCGCCGACCCCGACCTGGCCCGCGTGGCGGCCGAGGCCGGAGCCGGGCTTGTGTGCAGCCACACCGGCGGCCTGGCGCCGCGCACCGATCCGCACCGGGTGCACTACGCCGACGTGGTCGCCGACGTCCTGGAGACCGTCACGGGGCTGGCGCGCCGCGCCGTCGCGCTGGGCGTGCGCCCAGACCGGGTGCTGATCGACCCCACCCACGACTTCGGCAAGAACACCTACCACTCGCTGGAGCTGACCCGCCGGATGGGCGAACTGGCCGCCACGGGGTGGCCGGTCCTGGTCGCGGTCTCCAACAAGGACTTCATCGGCGAGACCCTGGACGCGCCCGTCGAGCAGCGAGGGCCGGGCACGCTGGCGGCGCTGGCGGTCTCGGCATGGCAGGACGCGCGGGTGTTCCGCGTGCACGACGCGGGCGCAGCACGCGCCGCGCTCGACGCTGTGGCGGGCCTGCGCGCGTCCGGCGGTGGAGGTCGGAGCGTGTAACCGCCGGTAGCGCTTTTTTGTATTTTCCGCTTCACACGTCTTGCGTGCCGGTTAAGTTACCCATGAGTATAAGAGCAGTCGGGTCGCAGCGGAGAGCCCCGGCTCTCCCCGGCAGCGCCGCCCGCGGCCGGGGACGGGCCCCGCCGGGTGCGATGAGGCGCAGCGGCCCGCGAGGCGCGCTTGCAATGGGAGGCTGACGTGGCGCTTGCGGACACCATGACTGCGATGGGCACTGCCGCGCTGACACGGTGCGGTGCCCGACCGCTGGGGGCCCACCTCTTCGCGGTCTGGCCCGGGGCGTCCTTCGCCGCCACGGCGCTCCCCGTGCGCTGCGCGCCCGGCGACAACCTCGCGCTCCACGTGGCCGTGGCCCAGGCCCCGCCCGAGACCGCCCTGGTGGTGGACGCCTCCGGCGAGCCCGAGTACGGCTACGTCGACGAGATCCTGGCGGTGGCGGCCCGCATGCGCCGCATCAGCGGGATCGTCGTCGACGGCTGCGTCAGCGACGTCGCCGCCCTCGCCCGCTCCGGAGTCCCGGTGGTCAGCGCCGGCGTGTCGGTGCGCGCGCCGGTCCATGAAGCCGGAGGCGAGGTCGGGCGCGAGGTCCGGCTCGACAACGGCCGCACGCCCGTGCCTGTGCGCCGCGGCGACTGGATCGTGGCCGACGACGACGGCACCGTGTGCCTGCCGCGCGGGCGGGCCACGGCGATCGTGGCCGACACGGTCGAGGCGGTCGCCGCTGAACAGCGCATGGTCGACGCCCTGGCCGCCGGCGCGAGCACGCTGGACCTGCTCAACCTGGACCCCTCGCGCGTGGCCGGCTGGGAGGGCGCGCCCGCCGCCCATGCCGCCCGCTCGGCCGAGCGGGCCGGCTGACCCCCGCGCCCGCCGCCGCGTGCCCGACCCCGGCCGCGGACCGGGCGCCCGCTGCGCGCCTCAGCGCAGACGCGCCGCGTTCCGCCGCACATGGGTGCGGAAACCGCGGGGCGGCCGCCCGGTGACCCGCTCCACGGTGTCAGTCGTGCGGTCCTCGGCGCCCTCGGCGATCGCCGCGTCGAGCCCGGCGAGCACCTCGGCGAACGCGGGCGGCATGTGCGGCGCCTCCCGCACAAGGCGGTCGCGCATCTGTTCGTAGCTCAGCGGCCGGTGGACGACGGCGCGCCCGGTCTCCTCGGACAGCACGGCGGCCGCATCGGCGTAGCTCAGCGCCTCGGGGCCGGTGACGACCAGGTCGGTGTCCGGCGCGCGCTCGTCGGTCAGCCCGCGGGCGGCGACGGCCGCGATGTCGTCGGCGTCGACGAACCCCACCCGGCCCCCGCCCGTCGCCGTCAGGATCTCACCCGACTCGCGGATGCTGCGCGCGTGCACGTGGTCGCCGGTGAGGTTCTGCATGAACCACGACGGTCGCAGCACCGCCCACTCGTCGAACAGTTCCGGCAGCACCGCGTGCACCCGCCCGGCGGCGGGGCCGCCGGAGGGCAGCGCAGAGGAGCTGAGCAGGACGGCGCGCCGCACGCCCGCCGCACGCGCCCGCTCCAGGAAGGGCAGCATGATCGCGGCGGGCTCGGTCGCGCCGACCGGCGGGACGAGGTAGACGCGGTCCGCCCCGCGCAGCGCGTCCTCGTGGCCCGCGGGGTCGTACCAGTCGAAACGGACGCCGGGGGCGCCGGCGACGTCGGCGGCGCTGCGGCCGGCCGCCTTCACCCGGACCCCCTGCGCGGTCAGCCGGGCGGTGAGGCGGCTGCCGGTCGTACCGGTGGCGCCGACGACGAGTACGGCGGAGCCGCCGGTCACCGGGAGCCCTGCAGGAAGTCGGCCGCGCCGCCGTCACTGGAGAGCATCAGCGGGTTCCAGTAGTCGCGGGCGTGTGCGATCCGTCCGCCGGCGACCGCGAGCACCATGATGTAGTCCGCTTCGAACGGGGCGCCGGTCCGCACCAGCCGCCCGGTGCTGTGCATCTCGACGACGGCCGTGGCGGGGTCGGTGGTCCGGTGGATCTCGAGGCGGGGAATGTCCTGGATCTCGATGTGGTCGCCGTAGCCGCTCATGTAGTCGGCGATCGCGGCCCTGCCCTCCAGCCGCCGCGGCCATCCGGCGGGAGCGAAGGGGAACTCCAGCACGCCGTCGTCGGCCCAGAGGTCGACCCAGGCGGCGAAGTCGTTGGCGGTCAGCAGTCGCACGCTGCGGCGGGCCAGCTCCGCCGCGGGGCTGTGTGCGGTCACCATGGGATTCCTTCCGATATTATGCGGACCGGCGGTCCGTATAGAATGACTATACGGACCAAAGGTCCGCTTTTGCAACCGGAGGAGACCCGTGCCCGAACGCAAACCCCGCGCGGACGCCGCGCGCAACCGTGAAGCGGTGCTTGCGGCGGCCGACGGCCTCTTCGCCCGCTGCGCCGACCCGGACGAGGTGACCATGGCCGAGATCGCCGCCGCCGCCGGAGTCGGCAAAGGGACCCTCTTCCGCGGCTTCGGCGACCGCACCGGCCTGATCCGCGCGCTCTACGAGGCCCGGTCCGCACCGGTGCTGCGCGCCGTCGCCGAAGGCCCCGCCCCCCTCGGCCCCGGCACCCCGCCGGCCGAACGCGTGCCCGCGGTGCTCGACGCGCTCCTGTGCCTCAAGCTGGACAACCGCCACCTGTCCGTGGCGCTTGAGGCGGTCGGATCCGACAGCCCCTACAGCGCGGCGCACTACGACCGGGCGCACGGCCTCATCCGCGGCATGCTGGAAGCCGTCCCCGGCTTCGGCGACGGCGGTTTCGCGGCCCACGCTCTGCTCGCCGCGGTCCGCGCCGACCTGGTCGACCACCTGGCCGGCCGGCAGGGCCTCTCCCGGGAGCGGCTGCGGGCGGACCTCGCCGACTTCACCGCCCGCGTCCTGGGCCGGCCGCAGCAGGGGGAGGGGTCCGCGGGCGCCCGGGGGTGAGCCGCCCGCCCACCGGCGCCCGCCCCGCCCCGCACGCCGCGGCGGCCTCCGCAACACGCGGGGGGCCTTCGGCGGCGGGACCGGCGCGGTGCACCGGGCGGATCACGGCTGCGCCGTCACACCCGGGGTGCCGTCCTCGACCACGAAGCTCGCCCGCGTCGACACGGGTGCGCCCGGGCGGGTCACGTAGGACACCACCCGGAAGTCGGTCTGCCACTGCTCGGGAGTCAGGGTGCAGCGCACATAGCCGCGCTGCTCGTTGATGAAGGCGAAGTGCGGGTTGGCCTTCAGGAAGCGCTGACCGTCGGCGCCGAGGTCCTCGCCGTCGCCGTTGGTCGAGACCGAGGTGCCCACGAACTCGGTCGCCACCGTCGGCGCGTTCTCGTCGCGGTAGTCTGCCTTCAGATCGGCCGCGTAGTTCTGGTGCCGGTCGCCGGTGACCACCACCAGGTTGCGCACGCCCCGCTGGACCGCGGCGTCGAGCACCCGCTCGCGGTCGGCGGCGTAGCCGTCCCAGGGGTCCATCCACACGCTGGTGCCCGAGCCCGGGTTGTTGTCGGTCTGGGTCATGGGCGACTGGTTGCCCAGCACCTGCCAGCGCGCCGGCGAGTCGCCGAAGCCGTTGAGCAGCCAGTCGCGCTGGCGCTCGCCGAGGATGCTGCGGGAGGGGTCGAAGCGCGCGTCGCAGTCGTCCTCCAACCGCCCGCTGCAGGCCTGGTTGTCGCGGTACTGGCGGGTGTCGAGCATGGTGAAGTCGGCCAGGCGCCCGTAGCCGATGCGCCGGTGCAGGCCCATGTCGGGTCCGACGGGCATCGAGGAGCGCCGCAGCGGCATGTTCTCGTAGTAGGCCTGGAAGGCGTCGGCGCGCCGGCTCAGGAACGCCGCGCGCGGGTCGCCGCCCTGGGACAGGTCGTTGGCCCAGTTGTTGTCGATCTCGTGGTCGTCCGGTGTGACCAGCCAGGGGAAGCGGCCGTGGGCGTTCTGCAGGTGCTCGTCCAGCTTGTAGAGGGCGTAGCGCACCCGGTAGTGCTTCAGCCGGGTGGTCTCGACGAGCAGGTGGCCGGGGACGCCGCCGCGCAGGTCGCCCTCGATGGGGTACTCGTAGATGTAGTCGCCCAGGTGCAGCACCAGGTCCAGGTCCTCCTCGGCGAGGTGCTCGTAGGCGGTGTAGTGGCCGTGGTCCCACTTCTGGCACGAGACGAACGCGAAGGACACGGAGCCGGCCATCGACGACGCCGGGGGAGCGGTGCGGGTGGTGCCGACGGGGCTGACATCGCCCATCGCGCGGAAGCGGTAGTAGTACTCCCGGCCCGGCGACAGGCCGGAGATCTCGGGATGCACCGAGTGGCCGAGCTCGGGTCCGGCGACGGCGCTGCCGCAGTGCACGATCCGGCGGAAGCGGGAGTCCAGCGCCACCTGGTACTCCACGGTGACCTCGCGGGGCGGCATGCCGCCCTTGCCGTCGGCGGCCAGCGGGTCGGGGGCCAGGCGGGTCCACAGCACGACGCCGTCCTCGGCGGGTTCGCCGGAGGCGACGCCGAGGGTGAACGGGTAGTCGCCCTTCGGTGCGCCGGGTTGGGCCGAAGCGGTGGCGGAGAACACCCCGGTGCCCAGCGCGACGGCCGCCGCCGAGGCCGAGCCGATGCCCAGGAAGCGCCTGCGCGCCATGCGCGACCGGGTTGAAGGCGATGCGGAGGTGGCGGGAAGGCGTCTCGTGGTGACGGACAAGGCAGACCTCCAGCAGGGTCGTTCTGCGGTTGGGCGGTATGTCCGCAGGTGATGCTCCGGTCCCGTTATGGCCGCAGGACGAGGTTATGATCACGCTCTGGTGAAGTCTCAGTGACACACCGTCGCCGTCACGCTCCGGCATAGATTCGCCGGACAACCTCCTCGATGTCGGGTTCTTGCAGCGTGATGTCGGCGACCCGGTGGCGGGCCGTCACCTCGGCGACCACGTTCGCCGGGTTCCCGTGCAGCTCCAACCATTGGCGCGGTCCCTCGACGGCCGCCGTGCGCGCGCCGTCCACCTCGATCGGCGCACCCGCCCTCTCCAGGTCCACCACCAGCGTCCGCGGCAGCGGGGCGGCCGCGTGCAGCCCGGCCAGGTCGCCGTCGAAGGCCAGCCGTCCGCTGTCGATCACCATCACGCGGCGGCACAGCCGCTCCACGTCGCCCAGGTCGTGGGTGGTGAGCAGGATGGTGGTGCCCCGTTCGGCGTTGAGCCGCAGCAGGAAGTCCCGGATGGCCGACTTGCTCACCACGTCCAGCCCGATGGTGGGCTCGTCCAGGACCAGCAGCCGCGGATCGTGCAGCAGCGCCGCGGCGAGGTCGCCCCGCATGCGCTGGCCCAGGCTGAGCTGGCGCACCGGAGTGGCCAGGAACTCCGACAGCTCCAGCACCTCGGTGAGCTCGGCCAGGCGGCGGCGGTGGTCGGCCCTGGGCACCCGGTAGAGGTGCCGCGTCAGCGCGAGGCTGTCGCGCAGCGGCAGGTCCCACCACAGCGTGGTGCGCTGGCCGAAGACCACCCCGATCCGCCGCGCCAGCGCCGTGCGCTGCGCCGCGGGCTCCAGGCCGTGCACCCGCAGCCGGCCCGCGCTGGGAGCGAGAATGCCGGTGAGCATTTTCATGGTGGTCGACTTGCCGGCGCCGTTGGGGCCCAGGTAGCCCACGATCTCGCCGGGTGCCACGTCGAAGGACACCCCGCCCACGGCGCCGACGCGGCGCCGGCGGCGGCGCAGCAGCGGCCCCTCGGCCACGGTGAAGGTCTTGCCCAGGCCCTCGGCCTCGATCGCGGCGTTCACGGTGTCTCAGCTCCCTGTCGATCGGTAGCGGCGCACGCCCGAGCGCCACACGGCGGCGGCGAGGAGGGCGAGGCCGACGGCGACACCCGGCGGGGCCGCCCGCAGCCACGCCCCCATGCCCAGCGGATCGGGGCGGTCCAGCAGGTACAGCGCCGGCTGCCAGCTCACGAACGCCAGCGGCACCACGAAGGTGAACGCCCGCGCCGCGTCGCGGCCGTAGACCGCCAGCGGGTATTGCGTCAGCGCCTGCCCGCCGTAGGTCACCGAGTTGGCGACCTCGCGGGCGTCGACGACCGCGAATTGCAGGCAGGCGCCGATCACCCAGATCGAGCAGCACACGACCGTGCCCGAGACGACGAAGGCCGGGAGCGCCGCGACACGCAACGGGGTCCAGTCGATCGGCAACTCCCACAGCGCCCACCCCAGCGCGGCCGCGCTCGGCACGGTCTTGCCGAGGCGGCGCGGCGAGAAGCCGTCGGTGGCGATCTGCACCAGCGCGGGCACCGGCCGTACGAGCATCACGTCGAACGACCCCGCGCGGATGTGCTCGCCCAGCCGGTCGACCGAGCCGAGCAGCGTGTCGGCCAGCGAGAACGCCAGCGCGGCCAGCCCGTAGACCAGCAGCGCCTCGTGCAGCGTGAACCCGGCCAGGCGCTCGGTGTGGCCGAACACGAACAGCACGGCGCACAGTTCGGCGGCGGTGGCCGCGGCCTGGGCGGCCGTGAGCATCGCGAGCGAGGCCGGGTACTGGGCGAGGGCGCGCGACCACGTCCAGGCCAGGCGCAGGTAGGTCAGCACGGACTCACCCGCCCTGCACCGCGACCCGGCGGGTGCCGCGCGCGGTCAGCGCCGCGCCGAGGCCCAGCAGGACCGCCGCCCACGCCGCCTGGAACAGCAGGCCGCCCGCCGTGCTACCGCCCGGCAGCGTCTCCTTGCCGAGCAGGATCTCGGCGGGCACCTGCACCAGCGCCGACCACGGCAGCGCTCGCAGGAGGGCCGCCAACCCCTCCGGGAACAGCACCAGGGGCAGAACCATCCCCGAGCAGAACGGCCCCAGCAGCGCGCCCAGCGAGTCGACGCCGCGGGTGTCGAGGATCCAGAACCCGGCAATCGCGTAGAGGTAGCGCAGCCCGAACCCCACGAGCGACGCCAGAGCCAGAGCGGCCGCGGCGGCCGCCCAGCGCAGGGGATCGGGCGGAAGCACCAGCGGGAACAGCACGATCCCCACGGAGAAGGTGGGCACGCTGCGAAACACCGCGGAGTAGGCGGCGCGGCCCAGGTCCTGGGCCAGGAACCACAGCAGGGGATGGGCCGGGCGCAGCAGGTCGACGGCGACGTCGCCGGTGCGGATGCGCTGGGACAGCTCCAGCGGCGGGCCCATGATCGCGGTGGGGCCGATGAGCGCCTGGGCGACGTAGACCTGGGTGACGGCGTCGGCGGCGGTGTATCCGTTGATGCGCGGCTGGGCGGCGAAGACGGCCAGCAGCACCATGGCGTTGATCGCGCCGAAGACGCTGTTGGTGAAGACCCCGGCGGCCGTGGCCGCGCGGTATTCCGAGAACCGGCGCAGCCCGTGGCCGAACACCGCGACATACACCCGCACCGTGCCGTGCCCTCCTCGCAGGATCGAGTTCATGGCACGGCCCTGCGGGGCAGGTCCGGGACGCCGGAACCGAGGACTTTAGCAGAGGCGGGCAGAGAGCGCCGAACCGAAGGAGAAAGCCCCCGGCAGGAGGTGTCGGGGGCCGTGGCGGGCGGTTCGGGGGTTTAGAGGGAGGGGAGTTCGGCGACGAAGGCGGCCCACTCGTGGTGGGGGAAGGTGAGGGGGCCGTGGTCGCGGTGTCGGGTGTCTCTTAGCTGGGCGGAGGTTTCCGTATCGGAGACACGGGCCTCGACGCACTCGTTCCGCACGCCGCTGTAGCTGGACTTACGCCATTGCCTGTCCATGTCGATCTCTCGCTTCCTCGATCACCTCTCGACTGTCAATCGGAGAGTACGCCCAACCCTGAAGCTCCCCGAACAGGATTTCGTGGCGTCGAACTTCCGCTTGATCGTCGATGATGACGGCGCCGCTGGAGTGCTCGACCCACAGGACCGATCGATGGGACGCGAACCCCAAGATCCTGTAGGCGCCGCCTGCGCCTGGTTGCACCGGCACCGATTCGCCGATCACTTGGATGCGCACCCGGTCTTCCCGGATCAGCTTGAGCAGATGCTCGCATTGTTCCAGCATCACCCCGGCTCCTCCGGTCGGCCGTGTGACCACCAGTTCGGGGATCACGGCCCAAAGGCGCGGAAGTCCCGCCGAGGTCATCTGAGTCGCTCGCTTCGCCTTGCGTAGGACGTGTTCTCGCTGAGTCTCAGGGCCGTCCAACGGTGCGAGGACCCGGAAGATCTCGGCAGTGTACTTTTCCGTCTGGAGTGCCCCCGGTATGAGGGTCGGGTGAGACATACGGATCTCCGCGGCACGCCGCTCCGACTCCTCGACCTTTCTCCACCATTCCGGGTTTCCACTGCTTTTCTGGACGGCCGACCAGGAGCGCATTACCGACCCGTTCGCCTGGTACAGCTCGTCGAGGTTCTCAGCGGACCGCTTGGACACGCTCCGGTCGCCGGACTCCTGCTTGCGGACAAGTGACGGAGTCACTCCCGTCGCATCAGCTGCGTCCTGAACGGATAGCCCGAGCTCCTTCCTCCGTATCCGCAGCTCCTCGCCGAAGGGCTTCCACGAATCTCGGTTCATAGGACAAGCCTGACACAAATCAAGGACATTCGTGGGACCGGTGGCCCCAATCCATTCCCGAGACTGTCCGTTTCCTAGGCTGCGCGGAACATCCCCGGGAGGCTGGTTGTGTCAGCAGAAACCCAGTTCACGACGGGGCGATCTATGTCATACACCGACTACTCCGACTTCCCAGTGGAAATACAAGTCCGGCTCATCGACCTCAATCGGGTCAATTCCATGTACCGGGTCTGGGCGTCGCGGAACGACGACGGCAGTTTCGGCGCCTACTACGCCAGCCTCCGCCCATACCTCAACCGCGCCGGCAGCCGGTTCGCTCCCACGCTCGGCTCGGAGTCCCACATCTGCCTGGAGCGTCTGCTCGACTTCCCGCCCGACCGCGTCCCGCCGCCGCGCCTGCCCTCGGAGTGAGCCGTGGAACAGCACACACCGCCAGCGCGGAAAGACCTGGACCTGCGGCCGCGCGCCTGGGACTGCCGCCTGTGCACCCGCGCCAACGAACCCGGCCGCGAGGTCTGCGGCTACTGCGGCAACCCCGAGGGGGCCAACCACACCCTGCCCCCGCTCCCCTGGAGTCCGGACGTCCCGCGGGTCCCGCACCCTCGGCGGGCCCCGCGGCTCCGGCCGCCTCAGGGGCGCCGCCCGCGCCGGCGCGCGCAGCGGGTTCGCCCCTACGTCGTGGCTCCCGCACCCCCCGGCCACGAAGGGCAGGCGCGGTAGGAAGCAGACCGAAACCTCCGGCCCCGCCGATGTGTCGCGCGCTACCCGCGCAGCGCGGCCGGATCCGGCTACAGGGCTTCGCCCGGTGCGCGCTACCTGCAGACTGGTGCGAACGTCTCAGCAGAGCCTCGGGTACAGTCATGGAGCCGGTGAACACGATGAGCGACGGGTCGGACGCGGGGGGCAACGGTGCGGCGGGCGCGGTCGGGGCGGGAGCCGTTTCGGCGCGCGGGCGGGCCACCCGGGCGCGGCTGCTGGCCGGTGCGCGCGCGGAGATCCTGGAGGGCGGCGGCACCCTCGAAGTGGCCGCGGTCGCCCGCCGAACCGGTGTCTCGGCCGGGCTGCTCTACCGCTACTACGCGGGCAAGGACGGCCTCGTGGCCGCAGTTGTCGACGACTTCTACGACGGCTACGATTCCGAGGTCTTCAACACCCGTCTCGACGACTCGCTGAGCTGGCCCGAACGCGAGCACGCCCGCCTTGGCCGGGAGATCGACTTCCTCTGCGACGCCCCGTTGGGCCGGATGATCATCGGGCGGCGGCTGCGTGAACCCGCTGCGGCGCAGACCGACGCTGAGCGCTTGGCGCGCCAGATCGACATCGCCGCGCGCAGCATCGCCAAGGCGCAGCGCGAGGGGGAGGTGGACGGCGCGTCCTCACCCCGCCTGGCCGCGGCCGCCACGCTGGGCGCGTTCCGCGAGCTGATGGCCGAGGCGCTCAGCGGCGACGCCGATCCGCCGCGCGCCGAGCTGCTGGAGGCGATGTGGCGGGTGGGTTCCAGCCTGCTTCTTCACTCGCCCGCGCGTGACAGCAGTTCGTCCAGGTAGCAGGCCGCCTCGCGCAGCGCCCGGTCCGGATCGCCCTCGCGGACGGCGTCGGCCAGCCCTTTGTGGTCGATGCCCTTGCCGGCTTCCTCTTCCTCGGTGTCGGAGCCGGGCAGGCCGTAGGCGGTGTGGGCGATGCTGTCGTAGACCGCCTGGGCGATGTCGTCGTACAGGTCGACCAGCAGCGGATTGTGCGTGGCGTGGACGATCGTGCGGTGGAAGGTGAAGTCGGCCTCGACGAAGGCGGCCATGTCGCCCTCGTTCCAGGCGGAGTCGCGCAGCGCCACGGCGTGCTCGATGTCGGCCAGGTCCCTGTCGGTGTGGCGCATCGCGGCCAGGCGGGCGGCCTCCATCTCCAGCGCCCGCCGCACCTCCAGGTTCTCGCGCAGCCGGGAGCGCTCCAGCCTGCGGCGCAGCGCCCCGCCCAACTCGCTGGAGGCCCGCACGAACGTGCCCGCGCCCTGGCGGATCTCCAGCAGGCCGGCGTGCGCCAGCGCGCGGACCGCCTCTCTGACGGTGTTGCGCCCCACCTCCAGCTGGTCGGAGAGCTCGGACTCGGTGGGGATGCGGTCGCCGATGCCCCACTCGCCCGAGTCGATCTGGGCGCGCAGTTGGCTGATGACCTGGTCGACGAGGCCGGTGCGGCGCGTCGAAGCGAGAGGCACGCGATTACCTCCTACGGGATGGCGGCCACAGGCGGCATGGCCGGTCGGATGTGCGGGCGCTTTAGGCGGGAGCTTAGATCAGATCCGGCCACTAGGCGTTACTCGCGCCGAATGCGTTACGGTCATGATGTAGATCCTGTGATCCCATCTCTATGTCATGGAGGCAAGCGTGACCGGCGCCTCAGCTGGGACTGCCGCGCAGTCGGCAGGCCAAGCCGGCCTCTCCGCGGCCGCCGACCGCCGCCCCCGCCGCGTCGTGTGGCTGCTCGTCGCCGGCGTGGCGCTGGCCGCGCTGAACCTGCGGACGGGCATCACCAGCGTCGGCCCGCTGCTGACCGAGGTGAGCAGCGGCCTGGGCATGTCCGCGGCCCTGGCGGGCGTACTGACGACACTGCCGGTGCTGTGCTTCGCGCTGTTCGGCTCGCTGACGCCCCTGCTCATCCGCAGGCTCGGCGAGCACCGGCTGCTGGCCGCCGCGCTGCTGGCGCTCACCCTCGGCCTGTCCACACGGACCCTGGTCGACGGTCCGCTGCCGTTCCTGGTGCTGAGCGCGGTGGCGCTCTCGGGCGGCGCCGTGGGCAACGTGCTGCTGCCGACGCTGGTGAAGCAGCACTTCCCCGACCGCGTGGGCGCGATGACCACCGTCTACACCACGTTCCTGGCGCTGGGCACCACCGTCGCGGCCGCGGCGACGGTTCCGGTGCAGCAGGCGAGCGGCAGCTGGCGGCTGGCGCTGGGCGTCTACGGCGCCTTCGGGCTGGTGGCGCTGGTCCCGTGGCTGGCGCTGCTGCGCCACGAGCCCCCGCGCAGCTCCGGATCGACCCCGGTGGCGCTCGGCCGGGTCCTGCGCACCGCCATGGGCTGGCAGAGCGTGCTGTACTTCGGTACGCAGTCGGCGGTCGCCTACATCATGTTCGGCTGGTACGCCGAGATGCTGCGCGACGAGGGCATGAGCGCGGCCGAGGCGGGGCTGATGCTGTCCTACCTCACGGCGCTGGCGATCCCCCTGTCACTCGTGCTGCCGGGGCTGATGGCGCGCGTGCGCGACCATCGCGTGTTCGTCGCGGTCTTCTTCGCCTGCTACGCGGCCGGGCTGACGGGGTTGTGGGTGTCACCGCTGGAGGGGACATGGGTCTGGACCACGCTGATCGGGATCGGCATGGCCGCCTTCACGCTGGCGCTGACGTTCTTCGCCGTGCGCACCCGCACCTCCGGCGCCACCGCCGCGATGTCGGCTTCCAGCCAGAGCATCGGCTACCTCATGGCCGGTGCCGGACCGTTCCTCTTCGGTATGCTGCACGAGGCGACGGGCGGCTGGCACGCCCCGCTGCTGCTGGTCGCGGCCATGGTCACCGCCAACCTGGCGGTCGGCCTCCTGCTGGGCCGCCCCCGCCACCTGGAGGACTCCCTGGCCCGGCACATTCGCCGTTGATCTTGTAGCTATCGTCACAGGCAATCGATTTCCCTCACGATAGCTACAAGATCAACGGGGTTGGGGGCCTGTGCGCGCGCGCCGTCGCCTACCCGCCCGAGCCCGGAAGCCAGTCGACGTGGCCGACCAGGTAGACCGAGCCGACGAAGGCCACGATGTCGATGAGCGAGTGGGCGACCACCAGCGGCATCACGCGGCCGTAGCGGCGGTAGATCCAGCAGAACACCAGTCCCATCACCAGGTTGCCGAAGAACATTCCCGCGCCCTGGTAGATGTGGTAGGTCGCGCGCAGCAGGGAGCTGGCCACCGCCGCGCGCATCGGCGACCAGCCCAGCCGGTCCAGGCGCAGCATCAGGTAGCCGACGACGATGACCTCCTCCAGCACGCCGTTCTTGACGGCCTGCAGGAGCAGCACCGGCACCGCCCACCAGTGGTCGTTGAGGGAGCTGGGCGCGACGGTCACCGACAGGCCGAGCTGGTAGGAGACCAGATACACCGCCAGTCCGCCACCGCCGATCAGGGCGGCCAGTCCGGCGCCGCCGAGAAGGTCGCGCCCCGGGCGGGTGGCGTCGAAGCCGATCGTGCGCGCCGACTCGCGGCTGCGGTGCATCAGGTAGACCACCAGCGCCACCGGGGCCATCGCGAAGACCAGGGACGCGAGCTGGCGGGAGAGGTCCAGCCAGGGCCGCTCGGCGGCCGCCTGAGAACCGACCAGGCTGGCCGTCTGCTGAGCGAGCGCCTCCGGGGCCGTCAGAGAGCCGACGAAGGAGATCAGCGCGGCCACCGCCGAGGCGGCCAGCGACAGGGCCAGCACGAGCAGGACCTCGCCGACCAGCATCCGGCGCGTCAGCGGGGCGGCCGCCAGAAGGGCTGGGGCCTCCGGCGGCGGGGACGACAACCCGTGGCCGCCGTCGGTGGACCGCCGGTCGCGCTCGTCGGAGGTGGGCTCGGACATGGTCCCGATGATCGCACGCCCCGCGCGGCCGCCCGCACGCAGGCCGGAGCAGGTGCGGGCACGTGCGGGGGCGCGTGCGGGTGACCGCATCCGGATCCCGGGCCGCCTCGGTTCCACCCGTGGGAGAAGAAGACGCCGGCCCCGCGGGTGACACGGATGCCGCGGGGCCGGCGGAGGGGACGGCGGACCCGCCGCGCCCCAGCCACGAAAGCGGGGCGGGCCGCCGTCGGCGGACGAGGACCAGATCAGTGAGCCGCTGAGAACTGGTCCTCTTCGGTGGAGCCGGTGAGAGCGGTGGTCGAGCCGTCGGGTGTGATCGCCGTGCTGACCAGGTCGAAGTAGCCGGTGCCGACCTCGCGCTGGTGGCGGGTGGCGGTGTAGCCGCGCTCCTCGGCGGCGAACTCCTGCTCCTGGAGCTTGACGTAGGCGCTCATGCCGCCCTCGGCGTAGCCCTTGGCCAGGTCGAACATCGAGTGGTTCAGCGAGTGGAACCCGGCCAGGGTGATGAACTGGAACTTGTAGCCCATGTGGGCCAGCTCGCGCTGGAACTTGGCGATGGTGGCGTCGTCCAGGTGGCGGCGCCAGTTGAACGACGGCGAGCAGTTGTAGGCCAGCATCTGGTCGGGGTGCTCGGCCTTGATGCGCTCAGCGAACTGGCGCGCCACCTCCAGGTCGGGCGTGGAGGTCTCCATCCACAGCAGGTCCGAGTGGGGCGCATAGGCCAGGCCGCGGGCGACGCAGGCCTCCAGCCCGTTGCGGACCCGGTAGAAGCCCTCGGCGGTGCGCTCGCCGGTGATGAACGGCGCGTCCTGCTCGTCGACGTCGCTGGTGATCAGCGTCGCGGCCTGGGCGTCGGTGCGCGCGATCACCAGGGACGGCACCCCGGCGACGTCGGCTGCCAGACGGGCGGCGTTGAGCGTGCGGACGTGCTGGCCGGTGGGGATGAGCACCTTGCCGCCCAGGTGGCCGCACTTCTTCTCCGAGGCGAGCTGGTCCTCCCAGTGGACGCCCGCGGCGCCGGCGGCGATCATGCCCTTCATCAGTTCGAAGGCGTTGAGCACACCGCCGAACCCGGCCTCGGCGTCGGCGACGATCGGCGCCATCCAGTAGGGCGCGTCCTCGTCGCCCTCGGACCAGGTGATCTCGTCGGCGCGCTTCAGCGCGTTGTTGATGCGCCGGACGACCTGCGGCACCGAGTTGGCCGGGTAGAGGCTCTGGTCGGGGTAGGTGTGGCCCGCCAGGTTGGCGTCGGCGGCGACCTGCCATCCGGAGAGGTAGATCGCCCGCAGCCCCGCGCGGACCTGCTGGACGGCCTGGTTGCCGGTGAGGGCGCCCAGCGTGTTGACGTAGTCCTCGGTGTGCAGGAGCTTCCACAGCCGCTCCGCGCCGAGGCGGGCCAGCGTGTGCTCCTCGGTGACCGAGCCGCGAAGCCGAACCACGTCCTCAGCGGAGTAGGTGCGCTCGATGCCGGTCCAGCGCGGGTCGGTCTCCCACTCCTGCCGGAGCGCCGCTGCCGCTTCCTGCTGACGACCGCTGATGCTCATGGTCTGTCACCGCCTTACGTGTATCCCCTGGAAGTCGTGCCGGCCGGGGACGGCGCCTGACAGGGGGCTCAGCTCCCCGCCGCGGCTATGTTCCCCGCCGGTAACTACGATTCTTGGCAAACTTGCCGGGATTTTCTAGCCGATCTGGGGTGAATATCTGTATATCTTTCCCTACCATGAACCCATGGCGTACTTCGGGACTGAAGAAATACCGTCTTTGCCGGGCGACCTCGATCTGGTCACCTTCGGGCAGAGGCTGCGGCATCTGCGCCGCACGCGCGGTCTGACCCTCTCCGACCTGGGCGAGCGGGTGGGCAGGGCGCCCTCGCAGCTCTCGCTGCTGGAGAACGGCAAGCGCGAACCCAAGCTCTCGCTGCTGACCTCGCTGTCGCAGGCGCTGGGGGTCTCGGTGGAGGAGCTGCTCTCGCGCCAGCCCCCGAGCCGGCGCGCGCAACTGGAGATCGCGGTGGAGGAGGCCCAGCGCGACCCCGTCTACCAGTCGCTGAGCCTGCCGCATCTCAAGGTCGGCAAGCGCGTGCCCAACGACGTGCTCGAACACATCGTCGGGCTCTACGACGAGCTCAAGCGGCGCAGCATCAAGCCCACCGCCACCCCCGAGGAGGCCCGGCGGGCCAACGCCGACCTCCGGCGGCAGATGCGCGAGCGCGGCAACTACTTCGAGGCGATCGAGAAGTCCGCGCAGGAGACCCTGGACGCGGTGGGCTACAGCAGCGGCGCGCTGTCCCAGGGCCAGATCCTGTCGATGGTGACCCACCACGGCTTCACCCTGCGCTACGTGCAGGACCTGCCCCGCTCGGTCCGCTCGGTCACCGACACCCGCAACCGGCGCCTCTACCTCAAGCGGGAGTCGCTGGGCATGCACAGCCCCCGCACGATCCTGCTGCAGACGCTGGGCCACTTCGTGCTCGGCCACGGGCAGCCGCGCGACTTCGCCGACTTCCTGCGCCAGCGTGTGGAGGCCAACTACTTCGCCGCGGCGGTGCTCATCCCCGAGTCCACCGCGGTGCCCTACCTGCAGGGGGCCAAGAAGGCGCGCGACCTGTCGGTGGAGGATCTGCGCGATGTGTACTCGGTCTCCTACGAGATGGCCGCGCACCGGTTCACCAACCTGGCCAACCGCCACCTGGACCTGGTCTGCCACTTCATCCGCAACGACGAGACCGGGATCATCTACAAGGCCTACGAGAACGACGGGCTCACCTTCCCCACCGACGACACCGGCGCCATCGAGGGCCAGCGGATGTGCCGCTACTGGTCGGGCCGCCAGGTCTTCGCCTCGCCGGACCGGTACTCGATCTACTACCAGTACACCGACAAACCCAACGGCACCCACTGGTGCGTGGCCCACGTCGACCCCAGCCGCGAGCGCAACTTCGCGATCACCCTGGGCGTGCCCTACAAGGAGTCGCGCTGGTTCCGCGGGCGCGAGACCACCAACCGCACCAAGTCCAACTGCCCCACCGGCGAGTGCTGTGTGCGGCCGCCCGGCGAACTCGCGGCCCGCTGGGAGGGCCACGTCTGGCCTTCCGCGCGCGCCCACTCCCACGTGCTCTCGGCGCTGCCCTCGGGAACCTTCCCCGGCGTCGACGAAACCGACGTCTACACCTTCCTGGAGCGCCACGCCGAGGAGTAGGCGCCGCCGCCCCGACGTACGCCGAGGCCCCGGACCGCGCAGCGGTCCGGGGCCGCACTTTGCCCGAATGTCACCGGGGCGGGCGATGCTGGTGGCGGGACCGCGGGTAGCGCCGGGTCGCAGGGTGAGGTGAGCGCGCGCGGCGCAGCGGATCGGGTGAGCGGGACCGCCGCGCGCGGCGCGGGGTCCGATCCACGGCACGGCCCGGGGCGAGGGGAGCGGCGATGGCCCACAGCGCAGGCGCCGGCGTGCAACCCGCGCTGGAATTCACCGCGGGGCGGGCCCACCCCGCCCTGGTGCCGCTCGTCTCGGGCTACCAGGGCTACCGCTACGACGCCGGGCACCCGGTGTGGCGGCGCGAGCCGCCGATGGGCGTGGTCACGGTGGTGCTCAACCTGGGGGCCCCGTTCGACGTCGGCTGGGTCGCCCGCGGGCCGGGCGCCTGCCACCGGGCGCGCGAGGCCACGGGGTTCGTGGCGGGTGTGCACGACACCGCCGCCTTCACCGCCGACGCCGGCGCCCAGTGCGGAATCGAGTTCGCGCTGTCCCCGCTGGGCGCCTATGCGCTGCTGGGGGCGCCCGCCCGCGTCTACGCCCGCGAAGTCGTCGACCTGGCCGAGGCGCTGGGAGCGGGCGCCGGCGGTCTGGTCGAGCGCGTCGCCGCGGCGCCCGACTGGAGCGAGCGCTTCGCCCTCCTCGACGCCGCGCTGCTGGAGCGCCTGGACACGGCCGCGCTGCCGCACCCCGACATCGCCCGGGCATGGTCGGTGCTGGCGGCCAGCCGCGGCCGCGCCGGCGTGGGCGAGCTGTGCCGTGCCACCGGCCGCAGCCGCCGCCTTCTCACCGCCGGGTTCGGCGAGCAGGTCGGGTTGCCGCCCAAGACCATGGGCCGCATTCTGCGCTTCCGCGCCGCGCTCGCGCGCCTGCGCGTTCGGGGTCCCGTCTCCCTCGCCGGGGTCGCCGCCGAATGCGGTTACTACGACCAGGCCCACTTCAGCCGGGAGTGCGCGGACCTGGCCGGCTGCCCGCCGTCGCAGCTGCGCGCCGAGTGGGCCGACGACCCCGCCCAGGGCGCCGCCGCCGGATGAGGCCGCGCCGGTGCGCCGGGAGGCGGGTCGCGGATCGGCGGGATGTCGCCGGAGGGCTGAGGTTGGGGCTGGGGCGCTATCCGGGTGCGACCACTCATGTTACCGTTGGTAACACTCGCCTGGTCGACCCGCTGCCGCCGGGTCCGGCCAGGCGGCGACCTCCCGCCCCCGTCGCCCCCGCCCCGCCGGGGCCCGGCACCAGGACGAGTTAGGACGAGTGCAGATGAGCGAGACCGCCGACAGCCCCGCTACCGGGTTCAGCCTCGAACTCGACGAGGACGTCCGCGACGTCCGCGACTGGGCGCACGGCTTCGCCCGCGACGTCATCCGCCCGGCGGCGGCCGAGTGGGACGAGCGCGAGGAGACCCCCTGGCCGATCCTGCAGGAGGCGGCCAAGATCGGGCTGTACTCGCTGGACTTCTTCGCCAACCAGTGGCTGGAGCCCAGCGGCGTGGGCATCCCCGTCGCCTTCGAGGAGCTGTACTGGGGCGACCCCGGCATCGCGCTGTCGATCACCGGCACCGCGCTGGCCGCCGTCGCCGTGGCCGGCAACGGCACCCAGGAGCAGCTCTTCGAATGGGCTCCGCAGATGTTCGGCGCCCCCGACGACATCAGGCTCGGCGCGTTCTGCTCCTCCGAGCCCGACGCCGGTAGCGATGTCAGCGCCATCCGCACCCGCGCGAGCTACGACGAGGCCGCCGACGAGTGGGTGCTCCACGGCACCAAGACCTGGGCCACCAACGGCGGTATCGCCGACGTGCACGTCGTGGTCGCCTCCGTCGATCCCGAGCTGGGCTCGCGCGGCCAGGCCAGCTTCGTCGTCCCGCCCGGCACCCCCGGCCTGTACCAGGGCCAGAAGTTCTCCAAGCACGGCATCCGCGCGTCCCACACCGCCGAGGTCGTCCTCGACGGCGTCCGCGTCCCCGGCCGCTGCCTGCTGGGCGGCAAGGAGCGCCTGGACGAGCGCCTGGCCCGCGCCCGCGAGGGCCGCCGGTCCAAGGGCCAGGCCGCGATGAAGACGTTCGAGGCCTCGCGCCCCAGCGTCGGCGCCATGGCTGTGGGCTGCGCGCGCGCCGCCTACGAGTACGCCCGCGACTACGCCGTCCAGCGCGAGCAGTTCGGCAAGCCCCTCGCCGAGAACCAGTCCGTGGCATTCACCCTCGCCGACATGGCCACCCGCATCGACGCAGCCCGCCTGCTGGTCTGGCGCGCCGCCTGGATGGCCCGCCACGACAAGGACTTCGCCCAGGCCGAGGGCTCGATGAGCAAGCTCTTCGCCAGCGAGACCGCCACCTGGGTCACCCAGAACGCCATCCGCCTCCTCGGCGGCAACGGCTACACGCGGGAGTACCCGGTCGAACGCTGGCACCGCGACGCCACCATCTTCACCATCTTCGAGGGCGCCAGCGAGATCCAGCGCCTGATCATCGGGCGAGCGGTCACCGGCCTGCCGGTGCGCTGACCCCTGCCCGGGTCGATGGGGGGGTCGGGCCGTGGGGACCGGCCCGGGCCGCGTGGCCCCGCGAACGCTTGCTGTGTCGCTCCTGTGCGCGTTCGGGGGCGGCGGTAGGCTCGGCGGCATGGCCGAAATCGACTTCAGTTCCCGCGTCGGTGTCTGGTGGACCAGCGACCGGTGGCCGATCAACGACGTGATCTCCCGCGCCCGCGAGATCGAGCGGCTCGGCTACGCCTCGCTGTTCTACGGCGAGGCCGGCGGCAAGGAGGCGTTCACGCAGGCCGCCGCGCTGCTGGGCGGCACCGAGCGGCTGGTGGTCGGTACCGGCATCGCCAACATCCACGCCCGCAGCTCCCCGGCCGCCGAAGCGGGCGCCCGCACGCTCGGGGCCCTGCACCCGGGCCGGTTCGTGCTCGGCCTCGGCGTCAGCCACGCCCCGCTGGTGGAGTTCAGCTACGCCGGCTCCTACTCCAAGCCGCTGAGCACCATGCGGGAGTACCTGCAGACCATGGACGCGGTCCGGCCCGAGGTCGAACCGGGCGGGCGGCGGCCGGCCCGGCTGCTGGCCGCGCTGGGCCCGAAGATGATCGAGCTGTCGGCCACCGCGGCCGAGGGGGCCCACCCCTACCTGGTGACCCCGAGGCACACCGCGGGTGCCCGCGAACTGCTCGGTCCCGACAAGTGGCTGGTCAGCGAGCAGGCCGTCGCCCTCACCACCGACCGGCAGACCGGTCTGGAGCGCGCGCACCAGCACCTTCGCGTCTACTCCCAGCTGCCGAACTACCGCAACTCCTGGCTGCGCCAGGGCTTCGCGGAGTCCGACCTGGTCGTGGGCGGCTCGGACACGCTGGCCGAGGGCATGGTCGCCATGGGCGGAACCGAAGCGGTCGCCGCGCACGTGACCCGGCACCTGGACGCTGGAGCCGACCATGTGCTCGTCCAGGTCCTCGGCGACGATCCCTCCGCCGACCCCCTGCCCGCCCTGCGTGAGCTCGCCCCGGCCCTCGGCCTCGGTTGAACACTCCGACCCCTCCGCCCCGGCTGCCCCTCACCGGCCGCCGCGGCGGCGGTGTCGGCGGCGCTCAATGCTCGCGGAGTCCCGCGCAGTCCCGCACGATCCCCAGCACGTCCAGGTCCAGGGGCTCCGCTCGCCGCGCCAGAAGGTACAGGCGGAGCTCCTCGCGCGACTCCTGCCGCACCAGGGTGAAGCCCTGCCGTTCGTAGTACCGCGCCAGGGCGGGGGCGTAGCACCCTCTCCTGACCCAGCAGCGCCCGCTCCTCGCCGCCCGGTCGACCGCCCACAGCGCGATCAGGGCCCCGGGCCCGTACTCCCGGTACGCGGGGTCGGTCGCGGTGCTGAACAGATACAGCGAGGGCTCCGCCGCCTCTGCGGCGGTCCAGTCCCTCGCGGGAGCCCGGGGAAGGACCGTCGTGCACCCCACCGTGCGCCCGCCACCGTCGCCGAGCACCCACATTGCGCCGCGGGCGGCCTGGCCGGCGAGATCCTCGACGCTCTCGCGCCACGACGGGATGCCGCGCTCCTCCATCCAGTCGCAGCGCGCGCGGATCATCGCCGCCACGCCGGAGACGTCGCCGCCGGTAGCGGGGCGCATCGTGAACACGGGCCGTCCTCTCAGCGGCCTCGACGGCCGATGGCCGCGAGGGCGCTCACGTGCGGGCCCGGGAGGCAATGGATCCCGGGCATGTCCCTCCGTCAGGGCACCCGGGGGTGGCCGGGAGCGGCGGCGCGCGTCGCGCTCCGTCGCGCGGGCCGGCGGCCAGCCTACGGCCGCCCGCCGCCGCGCTGCCGGGCCGACGTCCGACGCGCACCGGTGTGTCGCCGGGTCCGCCTGCATCAGCAAGCCTCCGGCCCCCGCCTGCGCAGGACCGGGGGCGGGACCCCTCCTGCGCGGGCGGGCGCCGGGCGCTAACGTCGGACGGGTGGCATCCCATCCCGCACCGCAGGCCGCCGGCGCCGGCCGTCGGCGCAGCCCCGAGCGCCGCCGCGCCATCCTCGACGCCGCCGACCGCGTCATCCAGCGCGACGGCCCCGACGCCTCGATGTCGGCCATCGCCGCCGAGGCGGGCATCAGCAAGCCGATCCTCTACCGCCACTTCGGCGACAAGAGCGGCCTCTACCGCGCCCTCGCCCGGCGGCACGTCGACCCCCTGATGGAGCGCGTCCGCGGCGAGCTGCACGGCGGGTCCTCGCTGCGCGTGCGCGCCCGCGCGACCGTGGGCGCCTACCTGGGCATGATCCGCGGCAACCTCAACCTCTACCGGTTCCTCATGGACCGTGCCACGTCCGAGGACCCGCTCACGCGCGGCGACCTCGGCATGATGGTGCGGCGCCTGGGCGAGGAACTGGCCGGCGTGCTCCGCGACGACCTGCGCGTGGCCGACCCGGTGCGCGCGCAGATCACCGCGCACGCGGTGGTGGGCATGGTGCAGGCGGCGGGGGAGTGGTGGCTGGAGCACCCGGAGGTCGCCCCCGACACCGTCGTCGACGACCTGGCCTCCGCGGTGGTCGGCGCGATCGCCGGCCACGGCCCGGCGGGCGAGGTGGGCGGCGACGCCGGAACGTGAGCCGAGCGCCCGATCCGTTGCGCGGAAGGCCCTCGCTTCTATTGCTTGACAGTAATATTCCTATGGGTGCATATTGGATTCCATGGAGAGGGTGTTCGAGGTTCTGAGCGAACCCAACCGGCGCCGGATACTCGACGTCCTGCGCCGCGGCGAGCGGCCGGTCGGAGACCTGGTCGACCGGTTGGGCGTCAGCCAGCCCACGGTCTCCAAGCATCTGCGCACGCTGCGCGAGGCGGGCCTGGTCGAGTCCCGTTCCGACGCGCAGCGCCGCCTCTACCGGCTGCGCACCGAACCGCTGCGCGAGCTGGACGCGTGGCTGGAGCCCTACCGGATGCTGTGGGAGTCCCGGCTCGACGACCTCGAACGCCACCTCGCGACCATGGACGATGACCGCGACGACGGGCCCCGGCGGCCGCCCGAGGGCGGCTGAGGCGGGGCCGGCAGGGGGTGCCGGCGTGCATACAGGCGACGACTCGCGAGACCCGCGCACAGCGGGCGCAGCAGGCGGAACGGACCGCGGACCGCGCGCGGATCGGCAAGCGGACGCAGAGGAGGCCTACGGGCGCCTCGCCCAAGCGGGTGAGCGGTGGACGGTGCGCCTGGTGCGCCGCCTGCCGCATCCGCCGGAGAAGGTGTGGCGGGCCATCACCGAGCCCGAGCACCTGGCGGCCTGGTTCCCCAGCCGCATCGAGGGCCCGCGGGAGGCGGGCGCCGAGCTGCGGTTCCACTTCGAGGGCGTCGACGAGCCCATGCCGGGCCGGATGATCGTCTACGACCCGCCCCGCCTGCTGGAGTTCGACTGGGCCGGCGACATGCTCCGCTTCGAGCTGCGCCCGGACGGCGCGGGCACCGAGCTGGTCTTCTCCGACACCTTCGACGAACTGGGCAAGGCCGCCCGCGACACCACGGGCTGGCACGTCTGCCTGGACGCCCTCGCCGCCCACCTGGAGGGCGAGCCGCCGCGGTTCGCGGGCCGGTTCCGCGCGCTGATGGACGACTACACCGCGCGGTTCGGCCCCGAGGCCGGCACCATCGGCCCGCCCGAGGGAGCGCAGCCGGACTAAGCGAGGCCGCGCCGCGTCCGGCTGGAAGCCGCTGACCGGGCGGCGCCGCCCGGTCGGCGGCCGCGCCTTCCGGCTCCCGCGCGCGGGACTAGGCTGTCGGTGTGAGCAACGGCAGAGCGCCCACCAGCCACGACGTCGCCCGGCTGGCCGGGGTTTCGCAGTCGACCGTCTCGCTGGTCTTCCGCGGTGCCGCCAGCGGGCGGGTCGGCGAACGCACCCAGCGCGCCGTGCTCGACGCCGCGCGGGAGCTGGGGTTCAGGCCCAACGCCGACGCCCGGCGGCTGCGGATCGGCGGCCCCCGCATGGTGCTCATCGCCGTGCCCGACATCGTGAACCCGTTCTTCGCGCGCGTGTTCACCGGCGCGCGCGCCGTCGCCCGCGAGGCGGGTTTCCAGGTCGTGCTCTCCGTGCAGCGCGACCTCGACTCGGTCGCCGCCGACGTGGCCGGACAGCAGATCGACGCGGTGCTCGCCTGCTCGCTGGAAGACGGCGGGAGGCCGCTGGAGGACCCCGTGCCCGCGGTGGTGCTGGACGCCGAGCCGCCGCAGGGCCAGGGATCGGTCCGGTTCGACATCGCGCCCGCGCTGACCGCACTGGTCGACCACCTGCACCGGCTCGGCCACCGCCGCATCGCCCACCTCCGCTCGGAAGTGCGCACCGCCACCTTCCGCGAGCGGACCGAGGCGGTCGACGCGGCCTGTGAGCGGAACGGCATGACCCGGGTGCACACCTCCTGCGCGCTGGATCCCGACTCGGCGCGCGCGGCGGCATCGGTGCTGCTGGCCGACCGCACGGGGCCGGGCGGACGTCCCGGCTTCACGGCGGTGGTCTGCGACGACGACGTGCTGTCCGTCGGCGTCTACAAGGCGGCCGCGGACGCTGGCCTCTCGGTCCCCGCCGACCTCTCGGTCACCGGCATCGACGACGTCGACCTCGCGACCGCCGTCACGCCGGAGCTGACCACCCTTCACCTGCCCGGCGAGGAGTTGGGCGCGACCGGGATGCGCCGGCTCATCGCGCGGCTGGAGCGGGGAGCCGAACGGGGAGGCGAACGCGCCGCGGAGACGGAGTGCGTGCGGCTGCCCGCGCGGCTGCTCATCCGCGGCTCGACGGCGCCCCCGGCGAACGCGGGGTGACCCGTCACGCCGAGGCCGCCTCCTCCGGTGCCTCCACCGCCGCGCGCCCGCCGCCCACACGCAGCGAGAGCAGGGCGGCGGTCGCCGTCACCGCAGCGGTCACGGCGAATACGCCGAGCGCCCCGGCTTCGTCGGCCGCCAGGCCGGCGAGCGCCGTGCCCAGCGCGCTGCCGCACATGAACACCGAGATCAGCCAGGAGAACGCCTCGGTCGTGGTCCCCTGCGGCGCCAGACGGCCCAGCAGCAGGAACGTGCACGCCAGGGCGGGCGCGAGGAACAGCCCCGACAGCGCCGCCAGCACCGCCATCAGCGCGAGGCCCGGCATCAGCAGCAGCGGCAGGTAGCACAGCGCCAGCCCGCCCAGCAGGATTCGGAACCGCCGCGCGGGAGGCAGCGGGATGCGGAGCGCACCGTAGGCCAGCCCGCCCACGAGCGCGCCGAAGCCGTTGGCGCTGAGCAGCAGCCCGGAGACGTCCCGGCTGCCCGCTTCCTCGGAGTAGGCCACGGCGCCGACCGCCAGCGCGCCGAGCGCGGCGCCGACGAACACGAAGCACACCAGGACGCGGCGCACCTGCGGCTCCATCAGCGGGCCCAGCCAGTTGGCCTCACGCGGCACCGGGCGCCACCGGCGCACCGGGCGCAGTGCGGAGAAGGCGCCCGCGCCTGCCACCGTGATCAGCGCGGTGGCCAGCACCGCGTGCATCGGCAGGAACAGCGCGGCCACAGCGCTCACGAGCAGAGGAGCGGCGACGAAGATGACCTCCTGCAGCGCGGCGTCCAGCGAGTAGGCGGTCTCCCGCTCGCGTTCGCCGGTCACCAGCGTCGGCCACACCGAGCGCAGGCACGACTCCAGCGGCGGGGTCAGGGCGCCGGCGACGGCGGTCAGCGGCAGGGTCGCCGCCAGCGGTGCACCGGGGGCCAGCGCGAGCGCGACGAAGGCGGCGCCGGAGACGGCGCCGCTGATCACGAGTACGGCGGACTGGCCGTGGAAGTCGACGATCCTGCCCAGAACGGGGCCGCCGGCGGCGGTGCCGACACCGTAGGCGGCGATCAGCGCGCCGACGACGCCGAAGTCCACGCCCTCGTGGCGGAACAGCAGCGTCAGCGCGAGGACCGCCATGCCGTTGGGGAGCCGGCCCACGATGCTGGTCGCCAGAGCCGCGCAAACGTGCGGTTTTCGGAGCAGGGCCAGGTACGACTGCAGCACGGGGGTTCCGTTTCCGGTCGGGGCGCGATTGCGAAGTACTACGTAGTACGAATGGCAGCAGGTTCGCACACCGGGCGTGCGAGCGGCAAGAGTGGGGCGGGCCGCTCCCGCCTGCGGTGGAGGGGGCGCGCTCGCACGCCGCATCGCCGCCGATCTTGTAGCTATCGTCACTGGAAATCGTTTTAACTCACGATAGCTACAAGATCAGCGGAGGCCGGTCGCCGGGAGGTTGATCAGGTGCGGCATCCGGTGCTCGAACCCGCCGCCGGTCTCAGGGGGCCGGCGCCCGGCCGACTCGGGGCGAGAGCCTCAGCCCCGCGCTTGGGAGTGCCGGTCCCGGTCCCGGTCCCGGTCCCGCCGGCCCGCACCGGGCGCAGCGGCGGCCGCGTCCGCTCCCGCCTCCGGCCCCGGATCCCGCCCGTCCTGCGCCTGCAGGCGGGAGAGCATCCCGGGCAACCCGTCCTCGTGGACGACGGTCAAGCGGCGGGTGGCGCGGGTGACGGCGACGTAGAGGTCGCGCCCTCCCGACGCCGAGGCGGCCAGGATGCCTGACGGGTCGACGACCACCACGGAGTCGAACTCCAGGCCCTTGCTCCCGGCGGGTGTGAGCACGGCGACGGGGTGGTCCAGGGCGTCCGGGCCGGCGTCGGCGGCCGCCTCCGGCAGCAGCGCCGCCACATCGGCGTGCCTGTCCGCCGGGGTGATGACGGCCAGCCGGCCCTCGCCGATCTCCGCGAGCTCCGCGGCCACCAGGCCGGGCAGGCGCTCGGCGAGCCCGTCCGACCCGTCGGCCGCCGCAGCGCCCGCTCCGTCGACCCGCACCGCACGCGGCAAAGCGCCGCCGTCGCGCACCGACTCCGGCACCCGCTGATCGGGGGCGATCTCGGCCAGCACGTCGGCGGCCACCGCCATGATCTCGGCCGGGGTCCGGTAGTTCACCAGCAGGTGCTCCACGTGCAGCCGTCCGCCGACGTAGCGCCCCAGCATGTCCTGCCACGATCGGGCGCCCGCCGCGCTTCCGGTCTGGGCGAGGTCGCCCACCACCGTCAGCGACTTGGCCGGAACCCGGCGCATGACGGTGCGCCAGGCCATCTCCGAGAGCTCCTGCGCCTCGTCCACGATCACGTGGCCGTAGGCCCAGGTGCGGTCGGCCGCCGCGCGCTCGGCCGTGGTCCCCGCCGGCCCCCGCTCCTGGCGCTCGGCGAGCCCGGCGGCGTCCAGCATCCCCTCCTGATACAAGCCGGTGTACTCCAGCACGCCCTGGGCGTAGCGTTCGGCCTCCTTGCGCTTGTGCCGCTCCGCCCGCTCGCGCGCCCGCTCCTCGCTGCCGTCGGTGCCGAGCAGTTCGGCGGCCTCGTCCAGCAGCGGGACGTCGCCCGTCGTCCAGGGCGAGTCGGCCGGGCGCAGCAGGGCGCGCCACTCCTCCTCGGCCGGACCCGGCCCCTCCGCGAGGCCGGCGGCCCCCGCGGCCGCCGGGGCGAGCGTCCCCGGGTCGCTGAGCAGTTCGCCGACGAGGCGCTCGGGCGTCAGCAGCGGCCACAGCCCGTCAACGGCCGCGCGCACCGCGGGATCGGCCCACAGCGTCTCGCGCGCATAGGCCGTATCCTCGTCGGTTCGCAGCGGCGCGTTGGAATCCTCCAGCTCCGATCGGCCGGTGTCGCCGGCCGCGTCGAGCAGTTCCTCCGCCTCGCGCAGCGACTCCTCCAGCCACGCGTCCTGCGCGCGCGCCAGCTCCCACAGCATCTCGTCGACGAACAGCCTGCGCGCCCGGTTGTGTGGAAGGCCCGGTTCCCGCGCCCGGTCGCGCAGACGCTCACAGGTCGCGCGGGGGACGCGCAGGTCGATGCCGTCCGCCCGCACCACCAGGTCGCCATCGGGTACGCGCTGGCGGTCGGCGACGGCGGCCTCCAGGACGGCCGCCATGCACAAGGCACCCTTGACGGCGGCGGCTCCGGCGCCGTCCTCGGCGGTCGCGGCGACGCCCGGGTACAGTCGGCCCACGGTCTGCACGACCACGTCGGTCTCGCCGAGAGAAGGCAGCACCCGCCCGATGTAGCGCAGAAACGTCGGATTGGGGCCCACAACGAGCACGCCGCGGCGCTCCAGGACCTGGCGGTGCGTGTAGAGCAGGTAAGCGGCGCGGTGCAGCGCGGCCACGGTCTTGCCGGTACCCGGCCCGCCCTGGACGACCAGCGCGCCCGGCAGCGCGGCGCGGATGACGCGGTCCTGCTCGGCCTGGATGGTGGCGACGATGTCCCCCATGCGCCCGGTGCGTCCCCGGCTCAGCGCGGCCAGCAGCGCCGCCTCGCCGACCAGGGAGCGGCGGTCGTCCTCGGTGAGTCCGTCGAGGTCGAACACCTCGTCGTCGAGGCCCACGACCGCGCGGTCGCGCACGTGCAGGTGGCGGCGGCGCACCAGGCCGTCGGGCGAGGAGGGCGCGGCGGCGTAGAAGGGGCGCGCGGCGGGCGCGCGCCAGTCGATCAGGATCGGCTCGTGGTCCTCGTCGCGCAGGCCGACGCGGCCGATGTAGCGGGTCTCCGCGGCCCGAGGGGCGCCACCGCCGAGGTCGATGCGGCCGAAGCACAGGCCGTTCTCCACGGCGTTCAGCCGCGCCAGGCGCACGGCGTTCTCGTCGGCCCGGGCCTCGCGCTCGGTTTGGGCGGCGTAGCCGCCGCCTCCGCCGCGGGCGAGGGCGTCGGAGAGGCCGCGGGAGGTCCGGGCGCGCAGCTCGTCCAGCCGCGCATAGAGCCGGTCCACGTAGTCCTGCTCGGCGCGCAGGGCCACAGCTCGGCCGCCGCTGTCAAGACCGCTGTGGTGAACGTGTTGATCCTCTGTCATGTCGGTGGTATCCTTGAACTGAGGTGCGTACGTTCTTTGTGTTGTGAGCTATCCGTAGAGCGTACCAGGGCGGCGAAGCATTCCCTCGGGGCCCGGATCCTTCCCCGGCGATCCGCAACGGCCCGTACGCGGTTCCTTCGGCGCCCGCGCCAGCCCAGCTTCGCGCATCCTTTCCGATGCGCTATGCTCTGCCCCATGCGAATCGCACCCGCCCGCCGACAGTGGTGGCGCCGCTCCTAGGCGGCGCTTGCAGGTACGCGATATCCCAGCTCAGCCCAGCGGCCGCCCGTACCGGCGGCCGCTTTTCGCGTTTTCCGGCCCCGGTCCGGCGCGGCTCCACACGCACCAGCCCAGCGCAAAGGACCGGCCGTGACCACACCTGACGCCACCGCCACCCCCCGGCAAGCCTCGGAGCCCGAACGCAGCGCCTACCGCACCGGCGGCGGTATCGCCGTCGAACGCACCGCCGCCCCCTGCGACCCCGGCGCGCTCGCCGAACTGGTCGCCTCCGTCGAGCACCGGCGCGGCGGAGTGCTGTCCTCAGGAATGGAGTACCCCGGCCGGTACAGCCGCTGGCACATGGGCTACGTCGACCCCTGCCTGGAGATCGCCGCGCGCGGCCGCCGGCTCACCGCCACCGCTCTCAACGACCGCGGCCGGGTGCTCCTGCCCCTGATCGCCGCGGCCTTCGCCGAGCACGGCGACGCCTCGCACGCGGCCGGCGGGTCCGTCGAGGTCACGGTTCCCGAGCCCGACGGGTTCTTCGCCGAGGAGCAGCGCAGCCGCCGCCCCAGCGTCTTCTCCGTCCTGCGCACGGTGACGACCCTGTTCTCCGCCGCCGACGACCCCCACCTCGGGCTGTACGGCGCCTTCGGCTACGACCTGGCCTTCCAGTTCGAACCGGTCGAACCGGTCCTGGACCGCGACGCCGCCGACCGCGACCTGGTGCTGCACCTTCCCGACGCCGTCATCGTCCACGACCGCAAGCGTGAGAGCTGCCTGCGCTACACCTACGAGTTCACCGTGCCCGAGTCGTCCGGCGACCACCCCGCCGACTCCGCCAAAACGCACGCGGCGCCGCGCGCCACCCGCGGCCTGGAGCGCGCCACCGAGCCCACGCCCGCCGTGCGAAGCGCCGAGGTCCCGCCCCAGCCCGAGCCCGGCAGCTACGCCCGCATCGTCGCCGAGGCCAAGAAGCGCTTCGCCCGGGGCGACCTGTTCGAGGTCGTCCCCGGCCACCGCACCTACGGCGCCTGCGAGTCCCCGGCCCGCTTCTACGAGCACCTGCGCACCCGCAACCCCGCGCCCTACGAGTTCTTCTTCAACCTGGGCGGCGGCGAGTACCTGGTCGGCGCCTCGCCGGAGATGTTCGTGCGGGTAACCGGCACGCCGGGAGAGGGGCAGCGGGTCGAGACCTGCCCCATCTCCGGAACCGTCCGCCGCGGCGACGACGCCTTCGGCGACGCCGAGAACATCCGATCCCTGCTCACCTCCGCCAAGGAGGAGTCGGAGCTGACGATGTGCACCGACGTCGACCGCAACGACAAGTCGCGGGTGTGCGAACCCGGCAGCGTGCGCGTCATCGGCCGCCGCCAGATCGAGATGTACAGCAGGCTCATCCATACCGTCGACCACATCGAGGGGCGGCTGCGCCCCGAGTTCGACGCGCTGGACGCCTTTCTCACCCACATGTGGGCGGTCACGGTCACCGGCGCGCCCAAGACCTGGGCGATGCGCTTCATCGAGCAGCACGAGACCACCCCGCGCCGCTGGTACGGCGGCGCCGTCGGCGTCATCGGCTTCGACGGGTCGATGAACACCGGGCTCACGCTGCGCACCGCCCACATCCGCGACGGTGTCGCGACCGTGCGCGTGGGCGCCACGCTGCTCCACGACTCCGACCCCGACGCCGAGGAGCGCGAGACCTTCCTCAAGGCCCGTGCGCTGCTGGAGACCCTGGCGCTGGACGAGGCCGCCGACGCGGGTTCCGCTGAGCCCGATGGGGCGCCGGAACCGGCCGCCGCGGCCGAGCCCGCGGGCGCGGGCATGCGGGTCCTGCTGGTCGACTACGAGGACTCCTTCGTCAACACCCTCGCCGACTACATGCGCCGCCACCGGGCCGAGGTCACCACCGTGCGCCACGGCTTCGACCCCGCCCTACTCGATGAGCTGGCCCCCGACCTGGTCGTGCTCTCGCCCGGGCCGGGCCTGCCGACCGACTTCGGCGCCGCCGGGCTGCTGGACGAGCTGGACGCGCGCGGCCTGCCCGTCTTCGGCGTGTGCCTGGGGCTGCAGGCCATGGTCGAGCACGCGGGCGGCGACCTGCTGACCCTGGACGAGCCCGTCCACGGCAAGCCGGGGCGCGTGCGCGTCGTCGGCGGCGACCTGCTGGACGGGCTCGGCCTCGACGGGGGGTTCGACGCGGCGCGGTACCACTCCACCTACACCACGCCCGAGCGGGTGAAGGGCTTCGCCGTCACCGCCGTCGTCGAGGGAGCGGGCACCGAGCCCGTGGTCATGGCCGTCGAGGACGCCCGCGCGCGCAAGTGGGCGGTGCAGTTCCACCCGGAGTCGATCCTCTCCGCGAGCGTGGGCGAGGAGATCATCGAGCGGGTCCTGCGCATGGCGCGCTGAGCGGCCGTCCGGGCGCGGGCGCCCGCACCCGCACCCGGACCGCTCACACCCGGACCGCTTGCGCCCGCGCCCACCGCTGGACCGCCGGTCGGGGCGTCGGCGTGTTCGACGGGGACCGGTTCGTCCTCGACGCGCCCGGCCATGTGCCCAGCACCCCGCCTTCCCCATAGGCTCGAATGCATGGACGTGAAACTTGGCAGGGTCGTGATCACCGGAGCGGCGGGCAGGATCGGCCCCACCGTGCGCGAGGGACTGCGGGAGGACGCCGACCACCTGGTTCTGGTCGACACCGCCGACATCCAACCCGAGGACGGCGCCGAGACCGCGGTCGAGGCCGACATCGGCGACCGCGCCGCTCTGTGCGAGGCGTTCAGAGGCGCCGACGCGGTCGTTCACCTCGCCGCGATCACCGACGAGGCCGGCTTCGACGACCTGCTCGACGCCAACGTGCGCGGCACCCTCAACGTCCTCGAGGCGGCGCGCCGGGCCGGGGTGCCTCGCGTCGTGCTCTTCTCCAGCAATCGCGTCACCGGCAACTACCCCATCCACCACCACGTCTTCCCCGACGAGCCGCCCCGCCCCGACGGCTTCTACGGGGTCACCAAGGTGGCTGCCGAAGCGCTGGGCCAGCTGTACGCCGACACCTTCGGCCTGGAGGTCGTCGCGCTGCGCGTCGGCTCCTTCGAGGAGCAGCCCACCGAGACCCGCCACCTCGCCACCTGGCTCAGCCCGCGTGACTGCGTCGGGTTCGTGCGCGCCGCGATCACCGCGCCCAACGTGAACTTCGTGGCGGCCTACGCGGTCTCGGGCAACGCTCGCAGATTCTGGGACCTCAGCGTCGGAGAGAGCGAGCTGGGGTACCGCCCGGTCGACGACGCCTCGGTCTATGCCGGCGACTTCCCCGACGACGACCCCTTCTGGCACGGCGGGCCGCAGGGCGGCGACTTCGCGGGACCCGAGGCATTGCTTCCTCACCTGGGGGAATGACCTCCGCCTGCGCCGAACGCGCACTCGGGCGTTAGGCGAGCACCGCCGGGGATAGTAGCGGGGTCATGGGTATAATCATGCTGATTCTCGGAATCGTCCTTATTGTCGCAGGCGTCTTCGCACTGGTTCGCCGCCAGATGCTGTGGGGCATCGTACTGATCGTCGTCGGCCTGATCGTCGCCCCGGGGATCTCCTACCTGGGTTGAGGACCGCGGCCCCCTCGGCCGCACCCCCTCGCGAAGACCGCTACCCGGCTCGGGCCGCCGTCCTCGGCCCGCCTCCGGGAGGCGGCCCGGCCGCGCAGGAACCGGCGGGCCGTCCTCCAGGCCGTGGAACCACCGAATCGCTGGAACCGCGGGAGCCATCGGACCACCGCAATCTGCGGATGCCGCAACCACCGGACGGCCGGGCCGTGCAGGCCCTGCCCCGCCTCGCGCCGGCCGTCCCCACCCCCTCCGCGCAGGCCCCGCCGCCGCGACGGCGCGGCACGGGGCCTGCGCCCATCGTCCCCGCGCTTTGCTACGTTCGGACGGACACCGCCGCTCGGACCACCGCCGGCGCCGCCTGCCGCGGCCGACGGCGCCCCAACGGATGCGGCGGGTCACCGCACGCAAGCGCCGGGCCGCCGGGCCCGCCGATGGGGGAGTCAACACGGTGAAGAGCGTCGAGCCCGAGGTCCGACTGATCGCCCGCCCGCAGTTGGACTACGACGAGGTCGCCGGCTATCTGGCCGAGGTCGGCGGGCGGAGCTGGCTGGAGCGGCTCGACCGCGGCGAGCTCGACTCCTCACTGAACGACCCCCAGAACCTCGCAGAGTTCGCCGGACGCCTTTGCTACCGCTCCTGGGAGCCGGGCCTCAACCCCAACGTCACCCGGGTGCGCACCGACCAGGACCAGTACCTCGGCAACCTCCTGGCCAGCATGCACGGCTCCGTCCTGGAGCACATCAGCTTCAGCTTCGTGCTGCACAACGTGAGCAGAGTCCTCACCCATGAGCTGATTCGGCATCGCCCCGGCACCGCGATCTCCCAGGAGTCGATGCGGTTCGTGCGGCTGGAGGACCTGCCGTTCTGGTTCCCCGACTGGGCCAAGGACGATCCCGAGCTGATGAAGCGCGCCACCGAGATGCTCGACCAGATGGAGCGCTTCCAGCTGTGGATGGCCGAGCACTTCGGGCTCGACGAGGAGGGCGTCAAGTTCGCGGAGAAGAAGCACCGCACGTCGTTCATGCGCCGCTTCGCCCCCGAGGGTGTGGCCACCGGCCTGGTGTGGACCGCCAACGTCCGCACCCTGCGCCACACCCTGGAGGCCCGCACGGCTCCCGGCGCCGAGGAGGAGATCCGCCTGCTCTTCGGCAAGATCGGCGAGGCCATGCGCGAGGAGGCCCCGGCCCTGTTCAGCGACTACGAGGTGGAGGACGGGGCCTGGATCCCCAAGTGGCGCAAGGTCTGAGTCGCAAGAGCGGCGACGAGTCCGTCCCGGTCGAGGTCCGCGGCACCAGCCCGTGCCGGATGCCGCGCGCGGGCCTCACGGCGTAGGTGGGCGACGGCCTCGCGCCATCTGTCCGGCAGGATCTCTCGGTCCGTCTTCCAGCCCTTGCGGCAGGGATGCTCGTTTGGATTGCTTCGACTGCGAGAGCGCTTCCCGACCTGACCGACCGTGAACCGGGTTGGTCGGCGACATGCGATGGTGCGGAGACCGGGAATGGCCGAAGTCCGTCCCCGGTGTCGAGCGGTAGAGGTCGGTGTCGAGAACACCGTCGCGGTCGCAGAGCGGCCGCTTCGGCTGACCGGGGGTGGTCGATGAGGGAGCGCGTCGCCGTCTGCGGACGTCAGCGTCGGCCCTCTGGATTCCACCACCAGTGGTGTCGCGGAATGCCGGTGGGTGCGGCGGCGAATGGGATGCGCTCCCGGTCCTCGGCGAGCGTGTCGTCCAGCTGCCCATCGATATCGGAGATCTCTTCGATGTCGATCAGCGAGAACGCCGAAGAGCCGAGAAAGTGCTCGAAGGCGGTCTCCAGCGCCGAGCGGTAGAGGCAGGCGCCGTACCAACCACTCTCGCGATTGAGCGAGTAATCGCAGGCATCGGTGACGTAGGCGTCGAGCAGCCCTCGATTGGCCGCGAGGTGTTCGGCTATCCCCACGGCTCTGCTTGTGTCGCTGAGCTGTTCGGAGTCGGCCGAGGCGGCCGCGCCGACAAGCATGAGCATCGCGCGGTCGAAGGACAGGGCGCCGCTGCGGAGGTCGGCCTCAGCTTGGCCCAGGTGGTCGGCGGTGCTACCGCTGAATGCGTGGATGGGGCCGTGCACGGTGTTTCTCGGCCAGCCGAAGGACTGCAGCCAGGCGCTGCCTCCGCGTACGCGCACGACGGCCTCCAGGGTGGAGCGGACACCTGCCGGCTCCCCGATCATGTGATGGAGGACGACCGTGCGCCCGCCGTCGTACGCGGGGCGGTCGGCGACAGCAACGCCTTCGGCGACCACCAGGGAAACGGCGGTGTAGAGGTCGGCGATCCGAGACTCTCCGCGCCGAACGGACAACGGGATCTCGCCGGAGCGTTGCAGCGACATCGCGGCGGCCTCGATGGGTGAATCGAAGTCGATCGAGGCGGCCTGCTCCCGGAGTTGATCAACGAGCGATACCGAATCCATTTCGGTATCGACGCGCGCCCCGCGGCGCTCCTGGTCTCGGACGACGCTAATGTCGGCGTCCAAGCGCTGTTGGACACCGCCGGCGGAAATGCGGGCAGCTGCGAACTCTCCGGGGGACGGGATCTCGGTCATCGCGACGCTCCAGGATCATGTGTTGGGCCAAGGATCGGAACAGCGGACGGGGACCGCCGTTCACCTGCCCTTCGTCCACCACCAGTGTGAATCGGGAACCCAGCCGGGGATCCGCACGTCGCCGAGAGGTTCGACGTTCGGACGAGGGCTGTCCAGGATCTCATCGATCTCCTCGATCTCGCCGCGGTCAGGCTCCGGGATCACTTCCTCGATGTCCATGAACTCGTCGGAGAACAGTTGGACGGCCGACCTCATGAACCGGGCAATCGAGTAAGAATTCGGTTCCCAGTCCGTTGCATAATTGTAGCACTCGGCAATATATATTGCAATTCGGTGCGGATTCTCGCCGGATGTTATTTGCTCCACGACTTCGTCCTTGAACTGTCGCGTCTCCGGTGTGTCCGGGAAGCGGTTCCCCAGGGCCACGTAGAGTTTGGGTATCCACTCCAGTGCCGTCTCTCCTCCGATTCTCCCGCCTTTGCCCTCGATTCCTCGCCTCAGGAACTCGAGTATATTCCCCTTGATCTCTTCCGGGGAGTCGCTGGGGGATTCCCCACTGGTCATTCCTATCACCCCATCGCCGCGCCGTACGTCTTCATGATGACCAAGCCGTCAGGACGTATCACCAGCAATGCCTGCAGTGTCTTTGTCTCCCCGGTTTCCTCGTCGACGTACTCGCGCCGGTACTTGAGGTCTATGCTTCCGTCCGTGTTGGTCGTGGATTCGGCAAGGTCTCCGTCTCTGATGGTCGTGACCGCACTTTGGTGATACGAGTCTACCTTGTTCGATCCCTGTTCAGCTGCGGGGAGTTCATTGAAGTGCTTGTGAGAGTGATAGGACGCCGATGTCGGGTGTCCCATTGTGATCCTATCGGCACCCTCGTCTACGGCTTGGTCGAGGCGTTGCGGAATGTCAGAGGCATCGATCTCGAGTGGGGAGTCTCCCCATGAGCTGAGTACGTCCTCGTGGTCGGACTCCAGCTTCTGCGTCATCTCCGCCATATCCGGCATGCGTTCAAGGGCAGCAGAATTTCTAGACATTCCCTCATGGGCCGACGGTCCCGATACCTTGAGCTCGTGTACCTGCTCTCTGAATATCGCATGGTAGTACTCGTAGCGGTAGGCGAATTCTCGGGGGTCGGAGGCGCCATCGAAAGCAAACTCGATCGCCTTCGGCTGAATGGTTGTGCGAATTTTTCCCGGAAACTGCTGATTAAGGGCGCCGTGCACCCTGTTCCACTGGTCTCCGTCCCGGGGGTGGTCTCCGAAGAGTCGGGTGATCTGCTCGTCTGTGAGTCCTCCATTGCGGAGCGCCTGCTCGACGTTGTCGGCATTCCTTAAGCGCTGCTCGCGCTCGGCATCGTTGAACTCATTGGATGCCCCGGACGCCTCATCGTCCTTCCCGCTCCTGCTCGATTGCGTGGGGTCGTTCCCGCCCGCTGGAGGGCGGCCCTCGTGTTCGTCACCTGAACCCTTTTCGGTTTCGGGTGTGGAGGGCTCCTGTCTGTCGGGGTCGTCGGCGTTGGAGCCTTCAGGCCGGTCTGATCCCGTTCCCGGGTCATCGTGGTCCGGCCTGTCGTGAGGCCCAGGCGTTTCGTCGTCCGGGTGTGTCGAGGGCGGGTTCGACCGCGGATCTGATGGGGCCGGCGTCTGCGACGGCGAGTCCGGCGGGCCGCCGGAGCCCGGCGGGCGGCCGCCCCCGCCGCCTCCGTTGGGCGGTTCCCCTGGCGGTGGTCCGCCCTCGCCGGAGGGGCTCGGCGTCAAGCTCGGAGAGGGCGACTCGGTCGGCGACTGGGCGGGTCTGGGGCTGGTCGAAGGCGGATCGCTCGGACCTTCGGCGTTGGCCTGGATGCCGGGGGTGTCGTTCGGGGCGCCGACCAGGGCCGGTTCGCGCTGCTCGACAGTCTCGGCGAGGTCGCCCGCCCGGCGCATGGTGTCCTCCCAGCCGAGTTCGGCCGCCATGTCCTCCCAGTCGGCGAGCTGGTTCTGGATCTCCCGGGTGGTGGGGATCCCGCTGCGCGGCCCCGCGCCGTCGATTCCGAGGTCGACGTCGGTCCGGTTTCCCGAAGCCGGGGAACCGGACGCCGAACCGCTGCCGCCGCTGTCGCCGCCGTGCCCCGAGCCCGGGCCGAGATCGCCGAGCTTGCCCAAGGTGCGCATGACGCGGGTGCCCCGCCAGGCCAGCAGCGGGACGCCGGCCACGGCCCCCACGCCCGAGGCGGTCAGCGCCACTCCGGCGACGATGCTGCCGATGTTCACCACACTCTGGGTGATCACATAGCCGGGGCGGTCCCCCCACTCGTTCCAGGGCACCATGGAGTGGGCGACAGCCTTCCAGGCGGTGTCCGCAGTCGACCAGCTGAATCCGCCGGGGCCGTAGCCGGCGAGCATGCCGACGCCCGCGATGGTGTCGCTCCAGGTCTGGGTGGCGTTGTCCCACATGGCCGCGGGATCGAGGGTCCAGTCGCCCTGGCCGTCGTGCAGGCCGACCAAGCCCAGGGTGTCCTTGACCGATCCCCACGTGAGGTCGACGACGGCCGCGCCGACGTCGGCGTACCACGGCGCGTCGTGCTCCTGGGGGACAGCCCACGGGGTGGCGACATCCTCGGGCGCCTCGGTGTAGCCGTAGGACTGCTCGCCCTTTCCCGGGTCCGGCTGGGCTCCCGGGTCGGCGGCCACGAACGTCGTGCCGCCGAACAGGGCGGTGATCTTGTTGGCGCATTCGCGTTCGGCGGCCATGAAGTCGTTCTGGACCTTGATGAGGTCGTTGTTGAGCTGATTGAACTCCTCGACCTTGTCCTCGTCGGAGCGCCAGTCGTCGTCGGCCTCGATGTGGTCCTGCATGTCCTGGGCGTCCTGCTTGAGGGCGCGCCAGCGCTCCAGAATGGGGCGCGCGTCGGCTGCGAAGTCCAGCAGGGCGTCACCGGCGGTTCGGGCCGCGTCGCCGACCTCGTCGCCCTTGGCGGCTACGGGGTCGATCGCGGAGAAGAGGGCCTCATCCTCGGGCGCGCTGTAGACGCCCTGCAGACCGCCCCAGGCTGACGTGATGTCGTTGCCGAGGTCGCGGACGTCCTCGCCGTCGCCCTTGATGGCGCGAGCGGCTTCTTCCAGGTCCTCGACCTTGACCGGGGGGATCGTGATCGCGCTGGGGTCGATGCCGTCCGTGAGACCTGGGGGGATCTCCGTGTTCATGCGCCGCCCTCTCGCCATGCCTTTCCCGTGTGGTCCGGGCATTACCTTAGGGCGCGCATCGCGGATGAAATGGGCGGTTCGCCCCGCTTTGCGGAAATGCAAGTCGCGGCCGGCGCCGAGAGCGGGGAGGGTGTCGGAGCCGTCCCAGCGCAGCGCCGGGCGCCGTGCGGACGACGGAGGAAAGCTGGCCGAAACCGGACACAGCTGGTCGAAGTAGCATCACGCGCAGTTATGGGGCCCTGCGTCCCGCAGTGGCCCACGGTGCTCGGCGGAGGCTGCCGCATGGGTTGCGAGTGACAGGGGTCCCTCGCGCGGAGGACGGGTCATTCGGAGGGCGGGACGAGGTGTGCGGCGCCGGCGAGTGCCGCAAGAGCGGGGATCGCCGCCCACCGGACCCAGGGGGTGCGGCGCAGGGCCCAGAGGCCGACGAGCACCGCGACCTGGCAGAGAGCGAGTCCCCCGGTGGCGTAGGTGGGCGTCATGTCGTGCGTGGCGCGCGCGGCTGCGCACGCGGCCTTCTGCTCGTGCTCCAGGATCAGGACGCAGATGCCGGGCACGCTGTGGACCCAGGAGAGCGCCAGCGTATAGACGGTGGTCGCGGCCCCCAGAAGAGTGGCCGCGATCAGGAGGACGACGGCCGAGAGCGGGAGAGCGCCTCCTGCCCGGCCTGAGCCGGGGGCCGCTGAATGGCGGGTGGTCACTGCGGCAGGCTACCTGCCGCTCTGCCGCCCCGCCGCCCGGCGTTCCTGCCTCCGAACTGCGCTGATGCCGCGCGTCCGGGCCCGGGGCGCCCCGAGTCCCCGGTCGCCGGCCAGTGCGATACGCTCGCGCCGTGATGAGCACAAAGGCAGGTGGACGGCGGCTCGGCGCCGTACTGATCGCTTCCGCGGTACTCGCCTCAGGGTGCGCTATCGATCCCGACCAGCTGCCCGGCGTGTACCGCAACGACGCGACCGGCGGTGAGATCGTACTCGAGTCCGACGGGACGTTCTCCGCCACGGACGTCAGGACGGACGGGTCCTCCGGCCCCCACGACTTCAGCGGCCGTTGGGAGTTCCTCGACAGGCAGGAGTCCAGCGACTGCATCTACCTGTCGATCGACGACGGCGGGCTCGGCAGGACCTCCGGTGTCCAGCTCTACGCGAGCGGCCAGGAGGAGGTCTACTTCCGCCACGATCCGGACGGGCCGCCGACCTCGGTGCTCACCCGGGTGGCCGCACCGTAGACCCGTGCGTGCCGAATCCGGCGCGATGGCAGCCCGCCCGGCGGCCGATGCGGCGAGCGCCATGACCGGGCCTTCTTGCCGCGCCTCCGGGAGACCAGGGAAACGAAGGCGCGCCCCGCAGGGCGCTCACACGCCCGAGCCCGGGTGGCCCGCGCTGCGCGATTCCGCCCTGGCGATCCCCTCGCGGCAGGCGCGGACCACGTCGCGGTGGTTGCGGTAGCGCGAGAGCAGGAGTCGGGGCTGTGGCGGTGGGCGAAGGCGAAGGCCGGCTCCCCGGTGCCCTCCAGCGCCGCGCCGTCGCGGCGCCACAGCTCGACCGCGCCGCCGGGCTCCTCGGGCCAGGCGCGGGCGGTGACGGTGTCCACCCGCGGCGCCGCGCCCTCGGCGCCCGGGCGCACCAGCAGCGCGTCCTCGCCGCGCCTGCGGGCGGGGATCTCGTGCTCCTCCTCCAGCGCGGTCAGGGTGATCAGCACCCGCGGCATCCACCACCAGTTCTCGCGCCGCGCCATGAGCCCGTCGGCGGGGCGGCCCGGACGAGGGCGACTCGGCCGTCGGCGGGGCGGGTTTGGGCTTGGTCGAAGGCGGATCGTTTGGGCCTTCGGCGTTCGCCTGGATGCCGAGGTGTCGTTCGGGGCGCCGACCGGGGCCGGTTCGCGCTGCTCGACCGTCTCGGCGAGGTCGCCCGCCCGCCGCATGGTCTCCTCCCAGCCGAGTACGGACGCCATGTCCTCCCAGTCGGCGAGCTGGTCCTGGATCTCCCGGGCGGTGGGGACCCCGTTGCGCGGACCAGCGCCGTCGAGCTTGAGGTCGAAGTCGGGCCGGCCGCCCGCCCGGTGACGACGCGGCGACCGACCGCCTTCTAGCGGCCCGCATGGGGCGCCGGGAACTGCTGGAGCGAGAACAGCCGCCGCTGATATGGGTGGTCGTCGACGAAGGAGTCCTGCGCCGCCCCATAGGCTCGGCGGAGGTGATGGCCGCTCAGATCGACCGGCTTCTCACAATGGCATGCAAGCCGTTCATCCAGCTCCAGGTCCTCACTTTCGCCGAAGGCGTCCACGCGGCGATGGAGGGCTCTTTCACCACATTGGAGATGAGCGACGGCGGGCATCTCGCCTACACCGAGGCCCCGGAAGCAGCCGGGTCGTCGCGGACTCCGCGGAAGTGGAGAATTGCGTTCAACGATTCGAATCCCTCAGCGCCGCGGCGTTCTCCCCGCACGAATCCATGACGTTCATGTCCCGGTACGAGGAAGCGCATTCCGGCAACGGCGGCATCCGCCCCTTCTGACCGGCGCCTGCGCGCGGCAATTCCGCCCGCCGGCGACGCCCGGATGCGGCGCCCGCTCGGCGGGGCACTACTAGGCTGTCGCCCCGGTGCGGTAGGAACGACGAGTCGGGAGCGGTGTGGGCTGGGACGAGACCGACGTGCGGGTCAAGCGCGCGGTGGTGAGCGCAGCGGTGGGGGTGCTGCTCGCGGGCGGCGGACTCGGGCTCAAGGAGCTGGCGCCCGGCGACCGGCTAGCCGAAGCGTGCAACGGGATGCTGCCGGTGGCGGACGTGCTCGCGGCGACGGGCATCACGGCCACCGGCCTCGGCGGGCCCGCCCTCGATCTCGCGGGTCACGAATTCGACGCCGCGGGCGGATGGGAGCCGGACGGACTCGCGACGACCTGTCGGGTGAACGACCTCGAAGTGTGGATCGATCTGGCGACCTCCACCACCGCGCCATGGGCCTTCCAAGGCGTCCCGGACTCCCCGCTCCCGGTCCCGTTGAACGCCGGCTGGTCGGGCTTTCTCCTGCCCGGCGACGGTGACTCCGGTGAACGCGCCGTCTCCGTGCTGGTCGACTGCGCCGACTGGCATCGCCGGGACGGCAGCGGCCTCAAGGTGACCGCCGTCCTGGACGCGATCGACAGCGGTTCCCCCGCCGCGGCTCTCGCGGTCGCCCGTGTTGCCACCGGTGCCGCGGAGCGGGCGGCGGAACGGACCGGCTGCGCCAGCGACCTCGGCGGCCGGATCGACACGCTCGACACCGCGGCCGCCACGCCCGCGCCCGTCCCCGCAGACCGCGCCGACGGCACCTGCGCGGGCGTGACCTCGCACCCGCGGGTACGCGAGACCGCGGCACGGACGGCGCCGGTCGAATCCTGCCTGCTCACCGGGGAACTCGTGCTGCGTTCCTATTACGGGCCCTACGTGACCGGGGACGAGCGATTCGGGTACGAGACGCCCACCGGCGCCCTGGCCTACGCGGTGTGGGGCTCCGCGGAATGCGGTGGAGCCCTGGACACGGCGGTCTACACGCTGAGGCCCCTTTCCGCCGACGACGGCCCGCGCAGCTTCACGTCCGAACCGCCGACCGGAAGCGAGTACGGGGACCTGCGGCACTTCGCCAAAGCGTCCGCCGAGCGGCACGGCTGCTCTTCACCCGACTTTCCCGCCGAGCCGCGCGCCTGAGCGACTGCACGCGCCGGCCCGGGCGGCGGCACGGGCGCGGCGGATTGGCGGGCTTCGGCGCCGCCCGGGCGAGCCTCCTCCCTCAGCCCGAACCCGATAGCCCCGCCCGGGACTCGGCCCGGGCGATCCCCTCGCGGCAGGCGCGGACCACGTCGCGGTGGTTGCGGTAGCGCGAGAGCAGGTTGTAGGGGCGAAGGGGGGCCTCTTCGGGGGTTCCGGTGGCGGCGGTGACCGCGAGGTGCTCGCCCTCGGTGCGGCCGGTGCGCCACCAGCGCTCCCAGCGTTCGAAGTCGGGGCTGTGGCGGTGGGCGAAGGCGAAGGCCGGCTCCCCGGCGCCCTCCAGCGCCGCGCCGTCGCGGCGCCACAGCTCCACCGAGCCGCCCGGCTCCTCGGGCCAGGCGCGGGCGGTGACGGTGTCCACGCGCGGTGCCGCGCCCTCGGCGCCCGGGCGCACCAGCAGCGCGTCCTCGCCGCGCCTGCGGGCGGGGATCTCGTGCTCCTCCTCCAGCGCGGTCAGGGTGATCAGCACCCGCGGCATCCACCACCAGTTCTCGCGCCGCGCCATTAGCCCGTCGGCGCGCAACCGGGTCGGGGGGTGCTTGACGATCTCCTGCTCCAGCAGGTGGTCGGCGAACCGCTTGCCTTCGAGGTCGAAGCGGATGTCGACCGGTCCGGCGGCCACGGTCCCGCCCGGCGCGTCCTCGGACGCCGGCTCTGTGACGGCGAAGGCGGCCCGCCCCGAAGTCATGGTGTCGACCGCGTCCAAGTGCGCCAGGGGCAGCGCCACGCACGGGAGGTCGTCCCAGACGAGCGGCACCACCGGGATGCCGACGGGGCCGTCGGACCCGGACCAGCACATCTCGGCGGTCGTCGATCGCCGCCAAACCGTGACCATGTTCAGCAAGGCCCGCCCTTTGTCCACGAGGAAGCACATGTTAATTTCTGGTGACTTTATTCGATCTTCGATGGTTTGTGTCCCGGTCAGCGGCGCCTCGGCGATCGGCCGCTTCCTCCGATGCCGAGCCGATGCGCGGCTCGGAGGGGGTGCAGGCCCCGTGTGCAGACGTGTGACCTAAGGACAGCCAATGCCAGCAGCCGTAGTCATGGTCGTGGTCCTCGCGATATTCGCACTGGGCTACCGGTACTACTCGGCGTACTTGGCCAAGCGCGTTTACGCGCTCGACCCGGCGTTCGTGACACCGGCCCACACCTACCGCGACGGTATCGACTTCGTTCCCACGAACAAGCACATCGTCTTCAGCCACCACTTCATCTCCGTGGCCGGCGCCGCCCCGATCGTGGGGCCGGCCGTCGCGGTCTTCTGGGGCTGGGGGCCGGCCCTGCTCTGGGTGGTGGCGGGCACGGTCTTCGCCGCCGGCGTGCACGACTTCGGCGCGCTGGCAGTCTCGGTCCGCCACAAGGCCAAGAGCATCGGAACGCTGGCGGGCGAGGTGATCAGCGCGCGCTCGCGGGTGCTGTTCCTGCTGATCCTGTTCTTCCTGCTCACCATGGTCAACGCGGTCTTCGCGGTGGTCATCGGCATCCTGCTGGACGGCAACCCGGCCGCGGTGCTGCCGGTGCTGGTCACCATCCCGCTGGCCATCGGCCTGGGCCAGATCGTCTACCGCCGCCGGACCGCCGCGCTGGTCCCGTCGATCATCTGCCTGGTCGTGGTCTACGCGTTCATCCCGCTGGGCGTGGCGGTGCCGGTCTCCCTGGGCCCGCTCGCCGGCGCACTGGGCATGTCGGCCCAGACCCTGTGGGTGCTGCTGATCTTCGTCTACGCGTTCTTCGCCTCGCGCCTGCCGGTGTGGATGCTGCTGCAGCCGCGCGACTACGTGAACCAGCTGCAGATGGTGCTGGCGCTGGCGGTCATCTTCCTGGGCGTCGTGGTCGGCTGGGACACCATCGTCGCCCCGGTCGTCAACGACGTGCCCGCCGGCTCGCCGCCGTGGTTCCCGCTGCTGTTCGTGACCATCGCCTGCGGCGCCGTCTCGGGCTTCCACAGCCTGGTCTCCTCGGGCACCACCTCCAAGCAGCTGGACAAGGAGACCGACGCCCGCTACGTCGGCTACCTGGCCTCGTCCGGTGAAGGCGCGCTGGCGCTGTGCTCGATCCTGGCCTGCACGGCCGGCGTGGTCGCCACCGCCGGCGAGTGGGACAACCTCTACGTCGACTTCGCGACCGCCTCCGACGGCGCTGTGGGCAACTTCGTCAACGGTGTGGCCGGGTTCGCCGGCAACCTCGGCGTCCCCCTGTCCGTGGGCGCGGTCTTCGCCGCGATCGTCGTGATCAGCTTCGCCGCGACCTCCATGGACACCGGCGTGCGTTTGCAGCGCTACATCATCCAGGAGATCGCCGAGATCAGCGGGTTCCGGCCGCTGGCCCGCAACCTGACGGCGGCCACCCTGGTGGCGGTGCTGATCCCGCTGGGCCTGGCGCTGATCCCGGGCAACTTCGCCTTCGGCACACTGTGGCAGCTGTTCGGCACCACCAACCAGCTCACCGCCGGACTGGCGCTCTCGGTGATCGCGGTGTGGGTGACCAAGAAGAGCCGCAACCCGATCGCTGTGCTCGTGCCGCTGGTGTTCCTGGTGATCATGACCACCTGGGCGCTGGTGATCAATCTGATGGGCTTCCTCTCCTCCGGCGACCCGATGCAGATGTTCCTGCTGGCGCCGCTGGACGTGGCCATCTTCGTGCTGGCCGTCTGGCTGATCGTCGAGGCGGCGATCGCCCTGCGCCGGGCCTTCGCCGAGCGCGGCGCTCCGGCGCCGGAGGCCGCGTCGGCCGACGAGACCGCGGGCACCGACGAGAGTCAGTGACGTGACCGGGAGGTGGGAGCGGCTGCGCAGTGCGTGGCGCCGCATCGAGGCGTTCCACCAGGAGTGGTTCGACGCCCGCTGGCGCTACGCACTGCGCCGCGAGGCCCGCACCCAGCAGGACACACTGCGGGCCATGCTGCTGCTGCAGACGCTCGGCGTGGAGGACCCCGCCGGCTATGAGACGCTGGACCTGATTCCGTACATGGTCGCCGACCTGCACGAATGGCATCAGAGGATGGGTCGGGAGACCTTCGGCGACTCCGGGGTGTGCTGCTGAGTCCCCGGCGGGCCGCGAGAGGCAGGGGGTGCGGCCGTGGCCGCCCACGAGCAAGCGGGGCCCGCCGACCGTGCCGAGGCCGCGGACGGGGAGAACGGCGTGGTCGGCGCCGAGACCCTCGCCTTCTTCGGAGGCAAGGGCGGCGTGGGCAAGACGACCATGGCGGCCTCCGCCGCTCTCGCCCTCGCCGACCGGGGCCTGCGCACCCTGCTGATCTCCACCGACCCCGCCCACTCGCTCGGCGACGCGCTGGAGATCCGCCTCGGCGAGAACCCGCGCCGGGTCGCCGACAACCTGTGGGCCGCCGAACCCGACGCCGAGGCCGCGGTGCGCCGCCGGGTCAAGCAGGTCACCGACGACGCCTACGCGGCGCTGCCGCGGGAGATCATGCCTGCGGTCCAGCGCCACCTGGATCACGCCGCCGCCGGCCCGGGCATGACCGAGTCCGCGCTGAACGACCTGCTCATAGACGCGATGGACCGGGTGCCGGGGGAGTGGGACCGGTTGGTCGTCGACAGCGCCCCGACCGGGCACCTGCTGCGCATGCTGCACATGCCCACGCTGCTCACCCCCTGGCTGGAGGGCTTGGCGCGTCAGCGGGAGCGCGCCGTCGACGCCGACCGCTTCGCCGCGGGCGTGGTCGGGGGCTCGGCCGAGCCCGAGCGCGACCCGCTGCTGGACAAGCTGCATGCGCGCCGCCTGCGGCTGGAGCGCGCAGCCGAGCGGCTGCGCGCCGACGCAGCGGTGCACTTGGTGCTGCTGCCGCGCCGGATGGTGCTGGCCGAGACCGAGCGCGCCGCGGACGAGCTGTCGGCGGCGGGGTTTCGCCTTGGCCCGGTGGTGCTCAACCAGGTGCCCCGAATTCCTGACACCGCGGTCGTCGAGGCGGTTCGAGCGCGTTTCGGGCGCTACGGAATCCACTGCTGCCGGCTCCGCGACGAGGAGCCCACCGGCGCCGACCGTCTGCGTGCGCTGGACCTGTCACCGTTGTAACCGCGCGTTTCCGCTGTAACCTCCCCGCTATAACCCGAGCCTGTGCCGGGTAAGCTCGCTATTCGGACACTTGGGAGGTGGGGTGGCGAGCCGAGTGAGCCCGCGCGCGCAAGCGCGCTCCGCAGGCGACCGCGTATGGACCGTGCCGAACCTGCTGAGCATGCTGCGCCTGGTGGGCGTGCCCGTGTTCCTGTGGCTGGTCCTGGTGCCCCAGGCGGACTGGTGGGCGCTGGGCGTGCTGGCCTTCGCCGGGATCTCCGACTGGCTCGACGGCAAGATCGCGCGGGCCTGGAACCAGATGAGCCGGCTGGGCACGCTGCTGGACCCGATGGCCGACCGCCTCTACATCTTCGCCGCGCTGCTGGGGCTGGTGATGCGCGGCATCGTGCCGTGGTGGCTGATGGCGGTGCTGGTGCTGCGCGATGTGCTGATGGTGCTGGCGCTGCCGGTCCTGCGGTATTACGGCTACGGCACGCTGCCGGTGAACTTCGCGGGCAAGGCCGCCACCCTCTGCCTGCTCTACTCCTTCCCGTTGCTCTTCGTAGCCGAATACGCCGGAATCGTCGGTGATGTGGCGCGCGTCGCGGGTTGGGCGTTCGCAATCTGGGGAACGGCTATCTACTGGTGGGCCGGGCTGCTGTACGCGGTGCAGGGGCGGCGATTGATCGCGCACGCCCGGCGGGCCGACCATCCATCGGGCACGGGTGAAAACGCCCTGCCCGGGGTAGCGGCCACTTCCGGCCACGTCAGCCGCGGGGCCCCGGACCCGGCGCAGTCGGACCAGACGGCTCCCGGCCGCGGTTCCCAGAGCCCCGGACCACCACCCAGCGGCACGAACAACAGGAAGGGAGCGACATCCCCACCATGAGAACGCGCCCGAGGGCGTCCGGCCGTCCACATCGCGGGGTCTGGGGGTGGCCCCGATGAAGGCCGTAGTCATGGCCGGAGGAGAGGGCACCCGCCTCCGCCCGATGACCGCCAACCAGCCCAAGCCACTCCTGCCCGTCGTCAACCGGCCGATCATGGAGCACGTCCTGCGACTGCTCAAGCGGCACGGCTTCGACGACACCGTCGTGACCGTCCAGTTCCTGGCCACGCTGATCCGCAACTACTTCGGCGACGGCGAGGAACTCGGCATGAACCTGCACTATGTCGCCGAGGAGGTGCCGCTGGGGACCGCCGGCAGCGTCAAGAACGCCGAGGAGTACCTGCGCGGCGAGCCGTTCATCGTCATCTCCGGCGACGCGCTGACCGACATCGACCTGAGCGACATGGTGCGGTTCCACCGCGAGAACGGAGCGAAGGTCACCATCGGACTCAAGCGGGTCGAGAACCCGCTGGAGTTCGGGATCATCATCGTCGACGAGCAGGGGCGGGTGCAGCGGTTCCTGGAGAAGCCGACCTGGGGGCAGGTCTTCTCCGACACCGTCAACACCGGCATCTACATCATGGAGCCCGAGGTCCTCGACGAGGTCGCCGAGGGCGAGGTCGTCGACTGGTCGGGCGACGTGTTCCCCAAGCTGCTCAAGGAGGGCGAGCCGCTCTACGGCTACATCGCCGACGGCTACTGGGAGGACGTCGGCACCCACGAGAGCTACCTGCGCGCCCAGGCCGATGTCCTCTCCGGAAAGGTCGACGTCGAGATCGACGGCTTCGAGGTGTCGCCGGGCGTGTGGATGGCCGAGGGCGCCGAGGTCGATTCCGAGGCCGTGCTCAAGGGCCCGCTCTACATCGGCGACTACGCGAAGGTCGAGGCCGGCGCCGAACTGCGCGAGTTCAGCGTGCTCGGCAGCAACGTGGTGGTCCGCTCCGAGGCGTTCCTGCACCGCACCGTGGTGCACGACAACGTCTACATCGGTGCGAGCACCAACCTGCGCGGCTGCGTCATCGGCAAGAACACCGACGTCATGTCCAGCGCGCGCGTGGAGGAGGGGGCGATCGTCGGCGAGGAGTGCGTCGTCGAGTCCGAGGCCTACCTCTCCAACGACGTCAAGGTCTACCCGTTCAAGACGATCGAGGCCGGAGCGGTCGTCAACACCAACGTCATCTGGGAGTCGCGCGGCCAGCGCTCGCTGTTCGGCCAGCGCGGGGTCTCGGGCCTGATCAACGTCGAGATCACCCCCGAGCTCGCCGTGCGCCTGGCGAGTGCGTTCGCCACCACGCTGAAGAAGGGGTCGGTGGTCACCACCTCGCGCGACGTCTCCCGGGCGGCGCGCGCGCTCAAGCGCGCGGTCATCAGCGCGCTGACCGCGTCCGCCATCGACGTGCGCGACCTGGAGGTCGTGCCGCTGCCGGTGGCGCGCTTCCACACCTCCCAGAGCGGGGTGGCCGGCGGAATCAGCCTGCGCACCTCGCCCGGCGACCCGCAGTCGGTGGACATCATGTTCTTCGACGAGCGCGGCGCCGACCTCTCGCCGGCGGCACAGCGCAAGCTGGAGCGGGTGTTCTCGCGCGCCGAGTACCGCCGCGCCTTCCCCGGCGAGATCGCGGAGCTGTCGTTCCCCTCGCGGGGTGTGGAGAACTACGCCCACGACCTGCTGCGCACCGTCGACACCACGGGCATCGGCGAAGCGGGCCTCAAGGTGGTCGTCGACTGCGCCGGGGGTACGGGGTCGCTGATCCTGCCCGCGCTGCTGGGCCGGCTCGGTGCCGACGTGCTCACCGTCAACAACCGGCTGGACGAGGACTCGCCCACCGACACACTGGCCAAGCAGATGCGCGACCTGCAGTACCTGGGCGAGCTGGTGTCCTCCTCCCGGGCCGACTTCGGTGTCCGCTTCGACCCCGTGGCCGAGCGGCTGTCGGTGGTCGACGAGAACGGCCGGGTCGTCGACAACGAGCGCGCCCTGCTGGTGATCCTCGACCTGATCGCCGCCGAGCGCGGGGGCGGCCGGGTCGCGCTTCCGGTGACCACCACCCGCGTGGCCGGCCAGGTCGCCGGGTACCACGGCGTCGACGTGCAGTGGACCCCGACCGCCGTCGACGAGTTGGCCAAGGCGGCCCAGGCCGACGACATCGTGTTCGCCGCCGACGGCCGCGGCGGGTACGTGGTGCCCGAGTTCTCCCGCACCAGTGACGGCATCGCCGCGTTCGTGCGGCTGCTGGGGCTGGTGGCGCGCACGCGGCTGTCGTTCAGCGAGATCGACCGGCGCATCCCGCAGGCCCACCTGCTGCGCCGCTCGGTGCCCACACCGTGGGCGGTCAAGGGCAGCGTGATGCGTGCCGTGGTCGAGGCGTCGGAAGGACGCGAGGTCGACACGACCGACGGTGTGCGGGTGGTCGAGCCCGACGGCTCCTGGGCGCTGATCCTGCCCGACACCTCCGAGGCGGTCACCCATCTGTGGGCCGAAGGCCCCGACTCCGACACCGCCCAGCGGCTGCTGGAGGAGTGGGCCCAGGTGGTCGAACAGGCCGAAGGCTGAGTCGGGGAACCGCCGGAGGGCCCCGACGGGTCGGCACAGCCCCCTGCGCGCCGTGGATATGGTTTAGAGTCGAGTGTTCCCCACTGGCGGCTTTCCGGCGCGCTGTCGGGTCCGGGAGCGGGACGTGAACGTGTGCACATCCGAGCGCGGCAGGGGATGACACCATGTAAGAATCCGAGGTGAGCCGGGGGAACACAGCACCGGCCCGCCCCGTTCTCCCAAGTGGGTGCGCGGCACGCCGCCACCCGGGCGAAGGACCACCAGCCGAATCAAGCACCGCCCCGTGCGGTAGGAGGCCGAGCCGACCTATGTCGAGCGTTTACTGCACGCAGTGCGGTCACGCCGTTGCGGATGATGCCCGTTTCTGCTCCAACTGCGGTTCCCCCATCCGTGCGGCGGGGCAGGGCTCCGCCCCCGGATCCGGCGGCAACCGCGACTCCGTCGGCGAGACCACCTCCACCATCTCCATCGCCGGTATCCAGGCGCTGGAGGCCGAGGCCGAGGGCGAGGACCTTCCCGGCGAGCCCACCAACGTCGACGCTCTGCCTCCCGGCACGGCGCTGCTCGTGGTCAAGCGCGGCCCCAACGCCGGAAGCCGCTTCCTGCTGGATAGCGACGTCACCACCGTGGGGCGCCACCCCAACAGCGACATCTTCCTCGACGACGTCACGGTCTCCCGGCGCCACGTGGAGTTCTTCAGGCGCGGCAACGGGTTCGGCGTCCGCGACGTCGGCAGCCTGAACGGCACCTACGTCAACCGCGAGCGCATCGACGAGGCCGAGCTCGGCGGCGGCGACGAAGTCCAGATCGGCAAGTTCCGCCTGGTCCTGCTGACCAAGCCGCGGCGCTGAGGCTCCGGCGCCTCCGGCCGTGCCGAGCAGGTTTGCGCGTCCCCTCCACCGGAGAGCCTTTGTAGGGAAGACCGCCACCGATGGCGTGATCGGGGGCATCGCGGTCATGTTCCCTTATTGCGCATCGGGGAAGGTTGTCGGAGCCCGGTCCGGGCGCCCCGCGGCCCCGGACCCGTCCCGGACGCCTGTCGGTGTGGCGGTGTACCGTGAAGAAGACGGAGCAGAGCACACCCTGGCGGGTGCCCCCTCCGGCACGACGAGTCGTGGGACGGAGCCGCAGTGAAGCACATGGAGGTTGTCGGCGTCCGAGTCGAGATGCCCTCGAACCAGCCGATCGTCCTGCTCAAGGAGACCGACGGCGAACGCTACCTGCCGATCTGGATCGGCGCCGTCGAGGCCACCGCGATCGCGCTCGCCCAGCAGGGAGTCATGCCTGCGCGCCCGCTCACCCATGACCTCTTCCGCGACGTCCTCGACGCGCTGGACGCCGACCTGACCACGGTCAACGTCACCGCGCTCAGCGACGGGATCTTCTACGCCGAGCTGGTCTTCTCCAACGGGGTCGAGGTCAGCGCCCGCCCCTCCGACTCCATCGCGCTGGCGCTGCGCACCGGCGCTCCCATCTACGCCCACGAGGACGTGATCGAGGAGGCGGGGGTGCCCATCCCCGACGAGCAGGAGGACGAGGTCGAGAAGTTCCGCGAGTTCCTCGACCAGATCTCGCCGGAGGACTTCGGCCGCACCACCTGACCGGCCGCCCTTCGCCGGGGCGGGCCCGACCCGCGGCATCGCGCCAAGGCGCGGTCAACATCGGTCCATGATCGGACCTGCGCGGGCCTGCGGGGCGCTGGTCCGGGGCAGTCTCGGTGCGTGGAACCCATGCTCGCCCGCACCGCGAACGTCCTTCCCGAAGGCCCGCACTGGCGCTATGAGCCCAAGTGGGACGGTTACCGCGCCATCGTCCGGCGCGAGGGCGAGGTGCGCATCCTCTCGCGCTCCGGCAGGCGGCTGGAGGCCGCGTTCCCTGACATCGCCGCGGCGGTCGGGGCCGCGCTGCCCCCGGGCACCGCGGTCGACGGAGAGATCGTGCGCTGGTCGGCGGAGGGCCGGCTCGACTTCTCCGGCCTGCAGCGCCGCGGCCACTCCGGCCCTCAGGCGGCGCAGCGGTTGGCCCGCACCGAGCCCTGCCACCTCATCGTCTTCGACCTGCTGCGCGACGGCGCTGCGGAGTTTGCGGCGCGCCCGCTGGACGAGCGGCGCGCCCGCCTGGAGGAGCTGATGCACAGCGTCGGCGAGCCGGCGCTCATGCTCGGCTGGCAGACCGGGGCCGTCGACGTCGCCCGGCAGTGGTTCGACCAGATGTGGCGGGTGGGCGTGGAGGGCCTGGTCGCCAAGGACGGGCGCGGCCGCTACCGGCCGGGTCGCCGCGATTGGCTGAAGTACAAGCGGCGCGTGACAACCGAGGCGATCGTGGGCGGCGTGATCGGCGGCGCCGGCGACCCGCGGGAGCTGATCGTGGGCCGCCGCGACTCCCAGACCGGCGCCCTGCGGGTGGTAGGGCGCACCGGCGGACTCGACCCCGCGCATCGCCGGGAGATGGCGCGGCTGCTGCGCCCCTGCGGCGGCGAGCACCCCTGGCCGCCGACACTGCCTTCCCGGTGGGGCTCCTCCCAGGACTACGCGCGGGTGGTGCCCGAGGTGGTGGTGGAGATCTGCCCGGACTCGGCCCAGGCCGCCGGGCGCTGGCGCCACGCGGTGGGCTACGTGCGCCCCCGCACCGACCTGGAACCGGCCGACGTGCCCACCGACCTGTCCATCGAGGGCTGAGATGGGCGTCCCCGCAGGCCGCAGTGCCGGATCCGGCCGGGGAGCTCACGGAGCTCCCCGGCTCCGCCGGGTGTCCGCACCGGCGGTGCCGTGCGCCCTGCCGGGGAGTGGGCCGGGGTCAGGAGGCCGAGCGCGCAGGGCCTCCCGAGCGGGCGCTCTCGACGGCCTGCTCCAGCTCGGCGCGGTCCATCTTCGACCGGCCGGGGACGTCCAGCTCGGAGGCCAGCCGCGACAGATCGCGCTTGGACAGCTCGGACACCGGCGCCTCGCGCGGCTCGGGCGCCGTGCCGCCGCCTCCGCGCGGACGGGACCCGCCCGTGCCGCGGCCACCGGTCCCGGCGCCGCGCTTCCCGGCGCCGCGCTTTTCGTCGCCGCCGCTCTCGCCGGAGCCGCCGCGCCGGGCGCCGCCCTTTCCGGAGCGGGAGGCGCCGGAGTCCTCCTCGCTGCCGCGCAGGCTGGCGCGCAGCGCCTCCGTCAGTTCCACGACGTTGGTCTCGGGAGGCGGGCCCTCCTCGGCGTAGCGCACCCGCTCGCCCGCACTCTTGGCGCGGACCAGCTCGTCGATGCGCTCCTGGTAGTCGTCGGTGTACGCCGCGGGCCGCCACTCCTCGGCCATGGCGCCGATCAGCTGCTCGGCCAGCTTCAGGTCGCGCTCGCCCAGGTCGACGGCGGGGATGTTGGGCAGGGTCTCCTCCGGGTCGCGGACCTCGTCGGCCCACCACAGCGTGCTCAGGGTGAGAACGCCCTGCTGGGGCCCCACCACCGCCAGGTGCTGGCGCTCGCGCATCACCAGAGTGGTCAGCCCGAGTCGGCCCGAGTGCTCCAGAGCCTGGCACAGCAGCCGGTAGGGCTTGGCCGACCCCTTGGACTCCGGCGCGACGTAGTAGGCGGCGTCGTACCACAGCGCCTCGACGTCGTCCGCCGGCACGAACGCGGTGATCTCCAGCGAGCTGGACCGGCCCGGCGCGATCTCCTCCATCTCCTGGGGCTCGACAATGACGTACTCGTCGGTGCCCGAGGCGGCGTCGGCCTTGGTGCCGCGGACGATCTCGGCGGAGTCCACCTCCGTGCCGGTGCGCTCGTTGACTCGGCGGTACCGGATGCGGTCGGAGGTGCCGCGCTGGAACTGGTGGAACCGGGTGCCGTGGCGCTCACGCGCGCTGAACAGCCGCACGGGCAGGCTCACCAGGCCGAAGGACAGGGTTCCCTTCCACACGGGAGAGGCCATCGGGCGCCTCCTTCTGCTCAGACCTACCCCTCATACTGCCCGTTACCAGGTAAAACCCCGCAGACCGCGGGTAAAGACGCACCCGAACACGCCGGTGCGGGCGGAGGAGGGCACGGGTGAACGCGGAAGCGCTGACGTGGCGGGTGGGCGCGCATCGGGTCCGCATCAGCCGGCCCGGCAAGGAGCTGTTCGAGCCGGGCGGTGTCACCAAGCGCGAGCTGGCCGAGTACTACCGCGCGGTCGCCGGCCCGATGCTGCGCCACGTGCGCGGGCGCCCGCTGGCGGTACAGCGCTACCCGCACGGCATCACCGACCCCGAGGGCGGGTTCTATGTCAAGAACCGCCCCTCCTTCGCGCCCGCGTGGGCCGGCTCGGTGCACGTGCCCAAGCACGACGGCCGCGCCGGGACCGAGATGCTGGTCTGCGACGACGCCGCCACCCTGGTGTGGCTGGCCGACCAGGCCGCCATAACCCTGCACCCGTGGCTGAGCAGGACCGGCGCCCTGCGCAGCCCCGACCGGCTCGTCATCGACCTCGACCCGCCCGGCGAGGACTTCGCGCAGGTGCGCCGCGCGGCCCACGACGTCCGCGAGGTGCTGGAGGGCCTGGGCCTGGCCGCGTTCGCGATGACCACCGGCTCGCGCGGTATGCACGTGGTCGCGCCCATCCGCCCGGAGATCGACGCGGGCCAGGCCCGCGACTTCGCGCACGTCATCGCCGAGCTCGTCGCGCGCCGCCGCCCCGATGAGCTGACCACGCAGTTCCGCAAGCGGCGCCGCGGCGACCGCCTGTTCCTGGACTACCTGCGCAACGGCTACGCCCAGCTGGCGGTCGCGCCCTACTCGGTGCGCGCGCTGCCCGGCGCGCCGGTGGCGGCGCCGCTGGCCTGGGACGAGCTGGAGCGCGTGGACACGGCCCGGTACTGGACGGTGCGCACCCTGCCCGAGCGCGCCGGGACCGAGCCCTGGCGGGACATGGCCCGCCATGCCCGCTCGCCCCGCCGGGCCATCGAGCGGCTGTAGGGCAGCGGGCGGGGGTCAGCCGCCGAGGACGTGCTCGCGCAGGAACGCGTTGGCGAACTTGCCGCGCGGGTCGAACCGGCGGGCCAGCGCCGCGAAGTCGTCCATCCTGCTGTAGCGCTCGCGCAGCCGCCCGATCGGTGCGGTGAACAGCTTGCCCCAGTGCGGCAGGGCGCCGAAGGGGGCCAGCCGCCCCTCGATGAGCTCCAGCACCGGCAGCACCGCGGCCGCGTCGGGGACCAGGGTGAAGTGGAAGCCGACGGTGTCCCGGCGGTAGCTCGGACTCAGCCACAGCCCGTCGGCGGCGACGGTGCGGATCTCGTGGACCTGCACAACGGGTGCGATCCGCTCCCGCAGCGGCTCCAGGGCCCGCAGCGCCGCGACGGCCGCGCCGCGCGGCAGCAGGTACTCCGCCTGGAGCTCTTCGCCGGCGCTACTGGGCGGCGAGCCGGGGCGGAAGTGCGGCAGCCGCTCCGACCAGGGGCCCGCCACGCCCATCTGCTCGGTGGAGTGCTCGGTCGACATCTCCGGAACGGGGTGGCGCGGCCCGTTTGCCGGCCGTGCACCGAACAAGCCGCCGGCGCCGCCGGCGGGCGGAGCGCCGCCCACGCGGTGCTTGAGCCACACCTGGTCGACCACCGGGCCGCGCCAGCGGGTGAACAGGCTGACGCTGTAGGCGGCCCCGGTGATCGCGTCGAAGTTCTCCTCCAGCGACTCCAGCGGTAGCCCTTCGTAGACGCTCTGGGCGACGTCGAAGTCCGGTTCGGTACGCAGCGTCATCGAGGTCACGATCCCGAGCGCTCCCAGCGCCACGACCGCGCCGTCGAAATCGGGACCGCTTTCGGCCCGGCTCAGGCTGACCAGGTCGCCCTCGGCGGTGACCAGCTCCAGCGCCTCCACGGCGGTGGCGAGGTTGCCGTTGGCGTCGCCGGAGCCGTGGGTTGCGGTGGCGACCGATCCGGCCACCGAGATGTGGGGGAGCGACCCCAGGTTGTGCAGGGCGCGGCCGCGCTCCTGGAGCCACTGCGCCAGCTCGGCGTAGCGCACGCCCGCGCCCACCTGGACGGTTCCGGCCGCGGTGTCCAGCTCCATGGTGCGCGGCAGGCGGGCGAGCGAGACGAGGTCGCCGGAGGTGTCGGCGACGGCGTTGAAGGAGTGGCCGCTGCCCAGGGCGCGGGCCCGTTCGGCGCGGGCGGCGACGGCCTGAACCTCGGCGACGGTGGAGGGGTGGTGGAGGCGTTCGGCGGCGAAGCCGACGTTGCCCGCCCAGTTCGTGGTAGGCCGGTTCACCTGCTGCCCCTTCCGGGGAGACGGATGGAACGCGGCGGCCGGCGGCCGCCCGTTGTGGCAGCCACCAGAGATACCAGACGCGGTGGCCGCGGCCCGCGCGCGGGCACGTGCCGCGGTGGTCGGGACGGGGCGCCCGGTGCGCGCGCCCGCTCAGGCGCTCGACCGCGTGCGGCGCCCGGGCGGGAAGGCCGATTCGGCCGAGGGCAGCAGCAGCCCGACCGCGTCGGCCGCCGAGGCCAGGACGACCTCGGCCGCCGCGGGCGACGCGAGGCTGGGCAGGGGCCCCAGAAGGTCGAGCAGCGCGGAGGGGGTGTAGGCGCGGTCGCCCACCGGGCGCCGGGCGCGGGAGGGCACCCGGGCCGACCGGGTGGCCCGGTCGCGGTGCCTCGGCGGCGGCCGGCTTCCGCGGTGCGACGGCTTCCGCCGCGGCGTGTCACGGGCGCGTCGGCGCTCCCGGCAGGCTCCGGCGCCGCACCCGGTCCGCCGCCCGGGTCGGTGTTCCGGTTCCGGTGCAGGTCACGGGGGCGCAACAGCGTGCCGCGTGCCGCTGCGCGGCTATGCTTGCGGATGGACGGCGGCAGCGCCCGGAGGCGACGAAACAGGTTCCGCGACGCGCCGATGGGTGTCGTTGACGCTGTCCGTGCGACCGGCTTACCTTCAATGTCGAAGGAACCCGCGGCGCACCCTTCATGCCCCCTGTCAAACCGCCGTGGGCCGAGGAGCCGGAGGTTCGGCGTGGCGGTTACTAGCGGTGAGCAGCAAACCTCCGCTCTCATGCATACAGCGATACGGCGAGCTGGGGAGCAGGGCCTGCTGTGCGAAGAGGACGTGGTGGCGCTGCCTATGGACGTCGGTTATCGCGGCCCCACGGCATGTGCGGCCGCCGGAATCACCTATCGGCAACTCGACTACTGGGCCCGTACCGGCCTGGTCGGCCCCAGCGTGCAGCAGGAGGGCGGCAATCCCCCGCTGTACGACTCCCGTGACGTCCTGCTGCTCAAGGTCGTCAAGCGGCTGCTCGACACCGGTATCTCGCTGCAGCAGATCCGCCCCGCGGTGGACCACCTGCGCTACCGCGGCACCGCCGACCTCGCCCAGGTCACCCTGATGAGCGACGGCGTCAGCGTCTACGAGTGCACGTCGCCCGACGAGGTCGTCGACCTGATGCAGGGCGGGCAGGGTGTGTTCGGGATCGCCCTGGGGCGCGTGTGGCGCGAGCTCGAGGGCGCTCTCGACGAGGTCCCCGGCGAGGAGCTCGGCGGATCGCTGAGCCCGCGTACGCGCCCCGCCGACGAGCTGGCGCGGCGCCGCCGCGAGCGCAAGACCGGCTGAGCCCCGCGGACTCCGCCGACCGCGCCGGCTGCCCCCTGGCCGCGCTCCAGGTGTGATGTCCCGATCCGCGGGCGGCCGCGGGGTGTGACGCGCGCCCGGTTGCGTGCACTCCACGAATGCGCCCGAATCCAGTAACGTCGGCAGTGCGGCGGGCACGACACGCGCGACCGCGAGGCGGAACAGTACGCCCCGCCGCCCTGTGGTCCATCAGGGCCGTACATAATGGACGACCCACAACCGAACAACAGTCGACACCACGATCCGGCCGTCGATACCACGCGGGAGAGACCCCACAGCGGGGCGCCGACGGGGCAAAACTCCCCAGTAACCTCTCAGGCACCAAGGACCGCGTGGAGGAGGCCACTCTGGAGCGGTAGGCGAGACGTGCCTGCGCTTCGGCCCCCGCGGGGCCGTGAGCGACAGAGGGGGAGACCAGACAGGAGCAGCCGCGCAAGCGGCACAGCGACCAGGAGGTCTCCATGACGGAGCAGCCAACCCGTGAACGAGGGCCGGACGCCGGCGCCGCGGCGGCCCGCTACTTCGCCGACCGGCACATCGGCCCCGATTCGGCCGACCTCGCGCAGATGCTCAAGGCGGTCGGCTACGGCAGCACCGCCGAGCTGATGACCGCGGCACTGCCCGAGCGCATCCTCGCCCGCCCCGGACAGCCCGCACCCCTGGAGCTTCCCGCGGCGGCCGGCGAGTCCGAGGCGCTGGCCGAGCTGCGCGGCCTGGCCGACCGCAATCGGGTGCTGACCTCGATGATCGGGCAGGGCTACTACGACACCACCACCCCGCCCGTCATCCTGCGCAACATCATGGAGAACCCGGCCTGGTACACGGCCTACACCCCCTACCAGCCGGAGATCTCCCAGGGGCGCCTGGAGGCGCTGCTGAACTTCCAGACGATGGTCTCGGACCTGACCGGGCTGGCCGTCTCGGGCGCCTCGCTGCTGGACGAGGCCACGGCCGCGGCGGAGTCGATGACCCTGGCCCGCCGCGCCACGCGCGGCAAGGGCGACGTCTTCGTCGTCGACTCCGACGTGTTCCCGCAGACCCTGTCGGTGCTGCGCACCCGCGCCGAGCCGCTGGGTATCGACGTGGTGGTGGCCGACCTCTCGCAGGGCCTGCCCGACACCGGCGCCTTCGGCGTACTCGTGCAGTACCCGGCCGGCAGCGGCGCGGTGCGCGACCCGCGCCCGGTCATCGCCGAGGCGCACGAGCGGGGCGCGCTGGCGGTGGTGGCCGCCGACATCCTCGCGCTGACGATGCTGCGCAGCCCGGGGGAGATGGGAGCCGACATCGCGGTGGGCTCCACCCAGCGCTTCGGAGTCCCGATGGGCTTCGGCGGCCCGCACGCCGGCTACATGTCGCTGCGCGAAGGGCTCCAGCGCCAGCTGCCCGGGCGCCTGGTGGGCGTCTCGGTCGACAACGCCGGCAAGCCCGCCTACCGGCTGGCGCTGCAGACCCGCGAGCAGCACATCCGCCGCGAGAAGGCCACCAGCAACATCTGCACCGCCCAGGTCCTGCTGGCGGTGATGGCCGGCATGTACGCGGTCTACCACGGGCCCCACGGCCTGCGTGCGATCGCCGAGCGGGTACACGGCCACACCGCCGACCTCGCCGAGCGGTTGCGCGCGGCCGGGCACCAGGTCGTCGGCGACCGGTTCTTCGACACGCTGCGGGTGCGCGTGCCCGGGGCGGCGGGGTCGGTCGTCGAGGCGGCCGCCGAGCGCGGCGTCAACCTGCTGGCCGCCGGCTCCGACACCGTGGGCGTCAGCTGCGACGAGAACACCACGTCCGCCCACATCGAGGCCGTCGTGGCGGCGTTCTCCGGTCCCGGCAAGGGCGTCTCCGGTCAGACCGCCGGCGACCGGCGGCGCGCGGCGCTGCCGGAGGAGCTGCGCCGAGGGGTGGACTACCTGACCCACCCGGTCTTCTCCGCCCACCGCAGCGAGACCTCGCTGCTGCGCTACATGCGCCGCCTCGCCGACAAGGACCTGGCGCTGGACCGCAGCATGATCCCGCTGGGGTCGTGCACGATGAAGCTCAACGCCACCGCCGAGATGGAGTCGGTGACCTGGCCGGAGTTTGCGTCGCTGCACCCCTTCGCACCGCTGGACCAGGCCGCCGGCACGGTGCGCATCGTGCGCGACCTGGAGCGGTGGCTGGCCGAGGTCACCGGCTACGACGCGGTTTCGCTGCAGCCCAACGCCGGATCCCAGGGCGAGCTGGCCGGGCTGCTGGCCATCCGCGGCTACCATCGCGGGCGCGGCGAGCGGGGGCGCGACGTGTGTCTGATCCCCAGCTCCGCGCACGGGACCAACGCCGCCAGCGCGACCATGGCCGGGATGCGGGTCAAGGTCGTGGCCTGCGACGACGGCGGTAACATCGACATGGATGACCTGCGCGCCAAGACCGCCCAGCACGCGGGCGACCTGGCCGCGATCATGGTCACCTACCCCTCCACGCACGGCGTCTACGAGGACACCATCACCGAGGTGTGCGACCTGGTGCACGAGGCGGGCGGGCAGGTCTACGTCGACGGCGCCAACCTGAACGCGCTTCTGGGCTGGGCCAAGCCCGGGCGGTTCGGCGCCGACGTCAGCCACCTGAACCTGCACAAGACATTCTGCATCCCGCACGGCGGCGGCGGTCCCGGCGTGGGCCCGGTGGCGGCGCGCTCCCACCTGGCCGGCTACCTTCCCAACCACCCCAGCCAGCCCGAGGCCGGGCCCTACACGGGGGTGGGTCCGGTGTCGGCGGCGCCCTTCGGGTCGGCCGGCATCCTGCAGATCTCCTGGGCCTACATGCGGATGATGGGCGAGGAAGGGCTGCGCGCGGCCACCGAGGCCGCGGTGCTCGGCGCCAACTACGTCGCCAAGCGGCTGGAGCCCTACTACCCGGTGCTCTACACCGGCCGGGGCGGCCTGGTCGCGCACGAGTGCATCATCGACATCCGCGGCCTGCAGAAGCGGACCGGCATCAGCAACGAGGACGTCGCCAAGCGGCTGATCGACTACGGGTTCCACGCGCCGACGATGTCCTTCCCCGTGGCGGGGACGCTGATGGTCGAGCCGACCGAGAGCGAGGACCTGGAGGAGCTGGACCGCTTCGTCGACGCGATGATCGCCATCCGCGGCGAGATCGACCGGGTCGCCGAGGGCGCCTACCCCGCTGACGACAACCCGCTGCGCAACGCCCCGCACACGGCTGAAGCGCTCACGGCCGACGAGTGGCGGCACCCCTACTCGCGGCACGAGGGCGCCTTCCCGGTGCAGCGGTTGCGGTTCGACAAGTACTGGTCCCCCGTGGGGCGCATCGACCAGGCCTACGGGGACCGCAACCTCGTCTGCGCCTGCCCGCCGCCGGAGGCGTTCGAGGTCTAGCCGACCGGTCCCGCCCATCGGGGCGGTACGACGACGAGCGACGGCGGCCGCCGCCAGCGCAGCACAGCGCGCTGACGGCGGCCGCCGCCAGCGCGAGGGCCAGGAGACCGGCCATCGCGGCCACAAGTGAATCTACGATGTAAAGGCACGGCTGGCGATCCTTGAACCGCCACCGGACGCCTGCTGCCGCGGCGCCGACCGCCGATCCGCCGATTCCGGCCGGGCCCGGCCACGCCTCGCCGTCGCCTCCGCGCCGAAGGGCTAGCCTCCCAGTGGAACCTCCGGGTCGGCCCCCGCCGCCCCGGACCGCCCCCCGTGTGGAAAGCAGCGCCAGATGACAGCGTCCGCCGGATCCTCCACTCACGACGCCGCCGGAGACGAGCCCGAGTTCAAGAGCCTGTGCGACCAGGCGCGCGACCTCGCCGAGAACGGTCACCTCAACCGCGCCGCCCAGGTCTACGAGCGCGTGGTCGAGAGCGGTGCGCGGCGGTACCTGCCGCTGGCCGCCCTCGGGCTGGCCGTCGTCCGCCACGACATGGGCGAGGTGGCGGCGGCGCGGTCGGCCGCGCGTACCGCCGTCGGCACCGGCCATCCCGAGTTCGCCCCGCGCGCCGCCTACCACCTGGCCCTGTCCTTCGAGGCCGACGGCGACGCCGAGCAGGCGCGCGCCGCCTGGTGCGACGTCCTCGACTCGGGCAACAACCGCTACCGTCCGGCCGCCCACTACGGCCTCGCGCGGCTGGCCGAGGAGCGCGGCGACACCGGTACCGCCGGGGAGCACTGGGAACAGGTGCTGAGCAGCGACTCGGCCGAGGTCGTGCCCGAGGCGGCGCACGACTACGCGGCGCGGCTGCTGGCCCGGGGCCGTGCCGACGCCGCCGCCGACGTCGTCCACCGGGGCCTGGAGCTGGGCGAGCACGCGGGGCTGCGGCTGCTCCTGGGCGCCGTGCACGTGGAGCACGCGATCGGCGCGTTCGCGGCCGTCGTGGCCGAGGCCGGCGCGGGTGACGGGGGAGGAGCGGCTCCGGAGGACTCGGGGGCGGCACCCGGCCGGGCGGTGGCTCCCGAGGTCGCGGGCGGCGCCGTCGAACTGCTGGCTCGGCTGCTCGCGGTGCGCGGCGACGGCGAGGCCGCCGAGCGCGTGTGGGCGGATGGACTCGCCCACCGCGACCCCGCGACCGCCGACGAGGTCCGCGCCCGCCTGCGCCGCGGCTTCCTGGCGCCCGACCCCGAGGCGGCCGAGCCGGAGGGAGGGCAGGACGGCGAGGACGAGGCCTGGTGGGACCCCTACGTCGAGGCGGCCGCGGCCCAGCACAGCGCGCCCATGCTGACGGGGGAGCTGTTCGTCGCGCTCAACCGGATGTACACCCACCTCGCCCTGCCGCTGGCCCAGGGCGAGAACAACGCCGCCGCGCTGCGCCGCGCACTGGAGGAGGCGGTGCGCACACCCGGCCAGTACGTCTGGGGCAGGGCCCTGCACGACGACTTCCGCGAGCGCCTCCGGGTCGCAGCAGGCTCCCGCGATCCCGTGCTGCCCGCGGGCTGGCCCGACCCGGCGGAGTGACACCCGGCCCCCGCTGTTGCTCGGGGGCCGCGGTGCGGCGGGGGCGCGGCGGGACGGGGATCGGCCGGACACGCCTTAGGTTGGAGCCATGGAGCTCGACACGCCTCGCGGGCCTGCGCTCGCCGACGTCGCCGTGCCGTCCGGCGAGCCGCGCTATCTGCTGGCCATCACGCACGGCGCGGGCGGCGGCGTCGACGCGCCCGACATCACCGCGGTGTGCGACGCCGTGCTGAAGGCGGGCGGAGCCGTGGCGCGCATCACCCAGGCCTATCGGGTGGCCGGTCGCACGATGCCCGGCTCGGCCACCGGCCCCCAGGACGAGGCGTGGACCTGCGCGGTTCGTGCGGTGTGCGCGGACGAGCGGCTGGCCGGGGTCCCGCTCGTGCCGGCCGGACGCAGCAACGGCGCCCGGGTCGCGTGCCGCACCGCCGCGGAGCTGGGGGCGGCGGCGGTGGTCGCGCTGGCGTTCCCCCTGCACCCGCCGGGCAAGCCGGAGCGCTCGCGTGCCTCGGAGCTGCGCGGGGCCGGTGTGCCGACCCTGGTGGTCAACGGGGAACGCGACCCCTTCGGCGTGCCCGACGCGGCCGACGCCGCGTCGGTGGTGGTGCGTGCCGGCGAGCGCCACGATCTGTCCAAGGACACCGGTGCGGTGGCTGCCGCCGTCGTGGACTGGCTCGCCGAGCGGCTGGGCTGAGCATCCGCGGCCGGCGGTCTGCGCCGGCTCGGACTGCGGTGGGCGGGGACGGACGGTGGTCCCCGCTCGCGGCCGTTTCGGCCGGCTCGGTGGGTGTCCGGTTCGGCCGTAGGCCTCAGGCGACGGCCCGGATGTCGGTCGGGCGGTGCGGAGCGACGACACCCCCGTTGGGCAGCAGTTCTCCGGTGTCCTCGAAGATCACGACACCGTTGCAGAGCAGGCTCCAGCCCTGCTCGGGGTGGCTGGCGACGACGCGGGCCGCTTCGCGGGCGACGTCGTCGAAGGACGGGCATGCGGGTCGGTGCGGGCACATTCTGCGCCTCCGGTCTTCTCAACTACTGGCACCAGAAGCCTAGTGGCGCGAGTCACAGTGCAACTGGTTTTGTGGATATACGACGCCGCGAGTCGACCGTTCGATCTGGTGCCGCAGGGTATTGGCCGGATCCGGCCACGCATTGATCCGGGCATGTCGGAGACGGGCGATCTGGCGCGCTTCGGCTGTCGAGGACGCCGCAGGCAGCTTTGCGCGTGGGGTGCCCCGGCGAATCAGGCCGCGGCCAGGCGTTCGCGGCACAGCCGGTCCGCCTGCCGGACGGGCTCCGGAAGCCGGTAGCGGGGCGCCATGCGCAGGGTCAGCGCGGCGGCCGAGGCGAGGTCGACGCGGTGGCCGACCGAGACGTAGACCGGTTTCACCCCGGTCCGGGTACGCAGGCAGCGGCCGACGACCTCGCCGTCGTCGACCAGCGGCGACCATGCTCCGCGCTCGCGGCCGGGCTCCTCGGCGCGGCCCACGAACGGGGTCTTGCCCACGCCCAGCACCGGGCGGTCCAGCGCGACGCCCACGTGGCAGGCGAGCCCGAACCGGCGCGGGTGCGCCAGCCCGAAGCCGTCGCAGACGAGCACGTCGGGCCGGGTGCCCAGCTGCGCGACCGCCTCCAGCAGGGCTGGCGCCTCACGGAACGCGAACAACCCGGGCACGTAGGGAAATCGCGGTCGCGAGACGGCGGTGGCGCTGTCGACCACCTCCCACTCCGGAGCGGCCAGGACGACAGCGGCCGCGGCCAGCCGGTCGTCGTCGGCCGAGTAGGCCACATCGAGCCCCGCGACCAGCGAGACCGCGCCGGCGTCGATCGCGTCGTGGCGCACCAGCGGGGCCGAACGCTCCTGCAGCGCCCGCGCCTCGTCGGCGTCACGGGGCCGCTCCCGCAGACCGGGCGGCCCCGGCCCGTCGACTCCGGCCGCTGCCGCCTGCCCGCCGGTCCCGCCGCCGCACGTTCCCTCGTCCATGCCCCGACTCTAGGCGCCCGGAGCACGCCCGCCGGTCGCGGAGGCAGCGCCGCGGGCGCTACACCGCGCCGCGGCTGCGGCGGGCGGCGGGGCGGCTGCGGCGGCCGGCGCCGGCGAGGCCGCCGCGCTGGAAAGCCCGGACCAGCTCGCCGCCGAAGCTGACGCCGGCGCCCAGGCCCAGGCCGATGGCCACCGCCTCCGACAGGCTCAGCAGGCCCTGCACGGGCTGGCTGAGCGTGATCTCCAGCAGGCCCCGGTAGAGGATGCTCCCGGGAAGCAGCGGCGCGATCGCCGGGATGACATAGGGCAGGACCGGCCGCCGCGTGCGGCGCGCCAGGGCGTGGCCCACCACGCCGATGACGACGGCGCCGGCCGCGGTGCCCATGATCGGCGGCGCGTCGAGCAGCCCGCGCACCCCCGCGTAGATCACCCAGACCATCACACCCATGAGGCCGATCCACGGCAGCATCGGCGGCGGCACGGTCAGCGAGACCGCGAAGGCCATGGCGATCCCCGCCGCGCCGATCAGCACCGGCAGGCCCAGGTCGGTGCCGAGGGTCGGCAGGTCGTCCAGGCTCACGTCGACGCCCAGGCGCACGGCGGTATAGGCCACCGCACCGACCCCGGTGATGATCGCGCCCAGGGTGAGGAAGACCTCCAGCAGCCGCGCCGACGCCGAGACGTAGCTGCCGCTGATGCCCTCCTGCAGGCTGGCCACCAGCGGCCGCCCCGGCAGCAGGGCCATGATGTTGCCGGTGATGACCGCGCCCGCCTGCAGTTCGAGATCCATGCTGTCGCTGGCCCACAGCAGCCCCACGCCGATGGAGGAGGCCACCACCGTGGCTCCGGTCATCTGGTAGAACTCGGCCACCCCGCGCCGCGCCAGGAAAGCCGAGGCGCGGTCGCCCAGCACTGTCGCCAGGAACGCCGCGGCCGCCACGATCAGCTGGCCGCCGACCATGAGGCTGGCGCTGGAGGCGATCAGGCCGAACCCGGTCACGATGAGCCAGTTCGGGTACGGCGGGCGCGCGCGCTTGATCGCCCGCAGCCGCGCGACCGCGCCCTCCAGTTCGACCGCGCCCAGCGCCGCGTCCTGGACCAGGGCGTGCAGCTCGTTGACGCGGAAGTAGTCCAGAGTGCGCCGGCGTACAACCCGCTCCCCGGTGATCGGCGGTTGGTCGCCACCCGGATGCGTCGACAGCGTGATCGCGGTGAAGGTGACCGATACCTCCGAGCGCGGCAGCTCGAACGCGACCGACAGGCTCAGCATCGACTCGCTGACGACCTCGGTGCTCTCGCCGCTGGCCAGCAGCAGCTCGCCCACCCGCAGCACGAGGTCGAGGGCACGCGGGTCGGGAAGCTCCACTGCATCCTCGAAGAGGTCGGAGTGCATCTCCGCCTCCCGGGCGGCGCGCCAATCCCGCAGCCGGCTGAGCAGGTTGTCCTCGTTCGGCAGCGCGGGGAGCTGGGGGTCTTCGGCCATGACCGGTTCTCGATACCTCCTCTGTGCGCGAAAGCGGCGGCCGCAGTGGGGCGGCCACGGGGTGGGACGCCGCGTTTCGGGCGCCGGTTGGCGGCGCGGCCCCCGGCGGGGCGGTGAGGTCGGTCACTGCCCATGATCCCAGGTCACCGGCCCGATCTGGAGGACGGTCGCCCGTGCGGCGCGGCGCTGCCGGGCGGCGGCCGCGAGCAGCACCACCGGCCGCGCCGACCGCCGCGGCGCCGGCTCGCCACCACTACCCCGATCACCGCAGCCATACCCGGAGGACCGGGCGACTCGGCCGCGCGCCTTCGGCACGGCGCGCCGTCCGGTCGGCATCCGCTGTGGGCGCCGCGCTTCGCCCGCACGGGGGCCGCGTGTTCCCGGGAGGGTCCGTGCGAGCCCCGAGCGCGAGGAGCGTCAGTCCTCGTCCTCGCCGGGGCGCACGATGCCGGTCTCGTAGGCGTGCACCACCGCCTGTACCCGGTCGCGCAGCCCCAGCTTGGTCAGCACGTTGCCGACGTGGGTCTTGACCGTGGTGTCGCTGACCACCAGTCGGCGCGCGATCTCGGCGTTGGACAGCCCGCGTGCCAGCAGCCGCAGCACCTCCCGCTCGCGCTCGGTGAGGTGGTCCAGCTGCGGCGCCGGGCGCTCGCGCGAGGCGGGGAGCTTGTCGGCGAAGCGGTCGAGCAGCCGGCGGGTGACGGTGGGCGCCACGATCGCCGCGCCGTCGGCCACCACCCGGATCGCGCCCGCGAGCTCGTCCGGCGGCACGTCCTTGAGCAGGAACCCGCTGGCCCCCGCGCGCAGCGCCTCGACGACGTACTCGTCCAGGTCGAAGGTCGTCAGCACCAGTACGCGCACCTGCTGGCCGCTGCCGTTGGCCCACCGGAGGATCTCGCGGGTGGCGTCGATGCCGTCCTTGCCGGGCATCCGGATGTCCATCAGCACCACGTCGGGCAGCAGCCGGCGGGTGTCGGCGAGTGCGGCGTGGCCGTCGGCCGCCTCACCCACCACCGAGATCTCCGGCTCGGACTCCAGGATCAGCCGGAACCCGGTGCGCAGCAGCGGTTGGTCGTCGACGAGCAGGACGCGGATGGCCATGTGCCGATTCTCGGTGATCACCGGGCCCGCTCCGACCACCGCGGCCGGATGCGGCCGCCCGGCGGTCGCCGCCCGAGGGCCGCCCGGCGCGGCGACGGGGCCTCGCGTGAGCGGGCCGTCAGCCGCGGTGCGCCAGCGGGATGCGGGCACGGACCTCGAACCCGCCGCCGCGCGGTCGCGCCTCCAGCTCTCCGCCGTAGAGGACCACCCGCTCGCGCATCCCCACCAAGCCGTGACCGGGCTCGTCGGAGGCCTGCGGCCGCGAACCGGTACCGGGTGCGCTCCCGCCCTCGTCGACCACGGACACGTCGACCGCCCGCGCGCCGTAGCGCACCGACACGGTCGTGGGCGCGTCGCGGCCCGCGTGTTTGAGCACGTTGGTCAGCGATTCCTGCACGACGCGGTACAGGGTCAGGTCCAGCCCGGGCGCGAGCTCCACCGGGACGCCTTCGGCCACCAGCTCCACCGGCGTCCCGGTGTCGCTGATCTGGCGAACCAGATCACCGATCCCGGCCAGTCCGGGCTGCGGGCCGCGCTCGGCGCCGCCGTCGGGCTCGCGCAGCACGTCGACGATGCGCCGCATCTCCGACATCGCCTGGCGCCCGGTCTCCTCGATCTCCACCAGGGTCTGGCGCGCCCGGTCCGGCGAGCGCTCGATCACCCTTCGCCCGGCCGTGGCCTGCACCGTCATCACGCTGACGTGGTGGGCCACCACGTCGTGCAGCTCGCGGGCGATGCGCGTGCGCTCCTCGGCCAGCACCGCGCGGGTGTGGGCGTCACGGGCGCGCTCCAGCCGCTCGGCGCGCGTGGCCAGCTCCACCATGTGGAAGGAGCGCATGCGCACCAGCCGGCCCACCCACCACGACGCCAGGATCCAGCCCAGATAGAACGCCTGGTTGATCCACCAGGGCTCGCCGCTGTCGGCCGCGCCGGTGGCCGGGCTCAGCGCGGTCGTCGCGAGGTTGACCATCACCCCCGCGCCCACTCCGGCCAGTGAGCGCACCAGCGTCAGGTAGCGGCCCACCGAGTAGGCCGCCGCCGCGATGCCCGGGCTCGCCGCACCCCACACCAGCACCCCGGCGACGTCGCCGGCCAGTCCGCTGACCGTGAGCACGATCAGCACGGTGAACGGCAGGTAGCGGCGCGCGAGCACGGTCAGCGCCAGCGCGGCGCCGGCGGCGTGGCCGGCGGCGCCGTGGCTCCACACGGCCGCCATCTCGGGGATGTCGCGGCTGAGAGTGACCAGCGCCGAGTTCGTCGCCGCCAGCGCCACCACCATCGCGGCGTCGGTCAGCCACGCCCACCGCCTGGCGGGCAGGGGCGCGGGCCCGCCGCCGCGGGCGTCGTCGGCGCCGGAGGAGGTGTCGGGCGCGGGCCCGGGCGGTGCGGCGGTCACCTGCTCCACGCTAGAAGCGCGCGCCCGCTCCGCGGACCTCCCCGCGGCCGATCTCGTCTCCTCCGCCGGTAGGAACGCGGACCCGAACACGCGGCGCGGATCAGTCCGCCCGCGCCGGTTCGGGCAGCGGGGGAGGGGTGCCGCCGAACTCCGGGCACACCGCCTGGTGGTCGCACCAGCCGCACAGCTTGCTGGGCCGGGGATGCCAGGCACCCGAGCGCGCGGTGCGCTCGATGTCGTGCCAGATGGCCAGGATCTCCGACTCCGCCGCCCGCAGCTCCTGTTCGGTGGGCTCGTACCAGCGCACCCCGCCGTCGCCCAGGTACATCAGCTGCAGCCGGGCGGGGACCTCGCCCAGTTCACGCCAGAGCATCACGGCGTAGAAGAAGATCTGGAAGCGCGCCTTGTCCTCGAAGCGAGGGTGCGGGGACTTGCCCGTCTTGTAGTCGACGATGCGGATCTGGCCGGTCGGCGCGACGTCGAGGCGGTCCAGGTAGCCGCGCAGCCGCAGCCCGGACTCCAGCGTGACGTCCAGGCGGAGCTCGCGGTCGCGGGGTTCGAGCCGCTCGGGGCGCTCCATCTCGAAGTAGCGCTCCAGCAGCCGGCGGGCCTCGGCCAGCCACGCCGCGGCGTCATCCTCGGTGGGGAACAGCTCGGCGGCGGTCTCGGCCCGGGACTCGCGCAGGCGCTCCCACTGCGGTTCCAGCAGCGAAAGCGCCGTGCGGCGGGTGCGGGTCTCGGCAGGCAGCTCGAACAGGCGCTCCAGCACCGCGTGCACCAGCGTTCCCTTGAGGGCGGCTGCGCTGGGGCGCTCGGGAAGGCGGTCGATGGTGCGGAAGCGGAACAGCAGGGGGCACTGCAGGAAGTCGGCGGCCCGCGACGGCGACAACGCAGGGACCAGGGGCGCGGCGTCGGGGGAGTCCATGCCCCAACAGTACGACGGCTCCCCGGGGCGGCGCGCGGCCCGCGCGAGGTGCGCCCGGCGGCCCGCGCCGCCGGGCGCGGACGCCCGCCGCCTCGCCCGGACGGCCGGTTGCGCGGCAGCCGATTGCATAGGGTGGTGGGTGTGACCGACCACGGCAGCAGTACCCCTCCCGAGAGCCCGAGCACCCCGCGCCCCGCGCGCCGAGGGTCGGGATGGCTCATGGCCCGGCCGTTCGGCATCCCCGTCTACGTCACCCCGTCATGGCTGATCATCGCGGCCATCATCACCGTCATCTACCAGCCGGTGGTCGAGCGCACCCTCCAGCTGGGCGCGGTGTCCTACCTGGTCGCGTTCGTCTTCGCGGTGCTGCTGTACCTGTCGGTGCTCGTCCACGAGCTCGCCCACTCGGTCACGGCCCGCATGTTCGGCCTGCCCGTCGGCCGCATCACGCTCTACATGCTCGGCGGCGTCTCCGAGATCGAGCGCGAGGCCCCCACCCCCGGACGCGAGTTCCTGGTGGCGCTGTCAGGGCCGGTGCTGTCGCTGGTGCTGGCAGGAGGCGGGTTCGCGGCCTACTGGCTCGTCGACCCGCGCACCGTCCTGGGCGTGCTGATCTGGCAGCTGTGGGTCGCCAACCTGCTGGTGGGCGTGTTCAACCTGCTGCCCGGGCTGCCGCTGGACGGGGGCCGCCTGGTGCGCGCCGCGGTCTGGGCGATCACCCGGAGGCCCCGCGCCGGTACCGTGGTCGCGGCCTGGGGCGGGCGGGTTCTCGCGGTGCTCATCGTCGCCGCGCCGGTGCTGTACGGGCTGCGCACCGGATCGGCGCCCAACCTGTTCGGGCTGCTGTGGGCGCTGCTGCTGGGCTCGTTCATCTGGATGGGCGCGGCCTCGGCGCTGCGCACAGCCCGCCTGCGCGAGCGGGTGCCCACCCTGCGGGCCCGCGAGCTCGGCAGGCGGGCGACCGTCGTCGGCGCCGAGACCCCGCTGGCCGAGGCGCAGCGGCGCATGCGCGAAGAGGGCGCGCGGGCGGTGCTGGTCGCCGACGCCGGCGGCACGCCCACGTCGATCGTCAATGAGGCGGCCGCGGCCGCCGTCCCCGACGCACGGCTGCCCTGGGTGCCGGTCTCCAGCGTGGCCGGCGGCATCACCCGCGGCGCCGTGATCAGCGCCGACCTGGAGGGCGACGACCTGCTGGAGGCGCTGCGCGCCCACTCGGCGCCGGACTACCTGCTGGTCGAGCCCGACGGCACCGCCTACGGTGTGCTGCGCACCGCCGATGTGCAGGAGGCCTTCACCCGCCGCTGAGGCCGACTCGTCCCGCCTGCGGGAACGCCTGCCTCCGCCGGACGTGCGGGCGTCAGCGGGTGGCGCCCTCGGGCCAGACGACGGTGACGGGGCGGCCCAGGCTCCGGGCGTAGTCGACGATGTCGGCCGTGCCGCCGGGTCCGCGCGGCGGGCGGCCGTCCCACACGGCTACGAGCTCGTCGCAGTGCTCCACCAGGTACCGGCCCGCGTCCATGTGCGCCCGGGAGGTGGACTCCACGTGCGGCAGCCGGTGCACCAGGGCCGCCTCCGAAAGCAGCGCGTCGTAGGCGGACCGGTGCCGGTCGGGCAGGCCTTCGCGGTAGCCCTCGGCGGGCACCACCGCCTCCAGCACTCCGCCCGCGTCCACGACGGCGCGCGCGAACAGCGTGTCGGCGCCGTCGGCCAGGCAGGACAGCCCGGTCAGGCGCGGGGCGAGGCCGCCCAGGTGCTGGCGCAGGCACGAGTCGACCTCGCGCTCCAGAGCCTCGGACAGCCCGCGGTGGCCGGTGATCGCAAGACGCCGCATCGTCCTTCCTCTCGTGCCGGGTGCACCCCGTCGACTACGGGGTGCCCGCGGCCGGGCGCAGTGGCGCTACCCGGCCAGCGCCGCCGCCAGGTGCGCGTCCAGGTCCTTGACGCACCGGGCCCCGGGGCCCTTGTAGGCGCGGCGGAAGCGCCGCACGCGCGAGATCAGCCGGTCGGAGCGGAAGTGCGCGCCGATGCGCAGCGACTCGGCGGCGAGCGAGAACGCCTCGTCGACGTCGCCGGCGTCGGCGTGGGCGCTCGCCAGCTCCACCATCAGCCCTGCGCCCTGCTTGGGCGAGGGGCGCACGCCGCCGAAGGCCTCGACGAAGGCCGCGCGGGCCTCGTGCGGGCGGTGCAGCCGCACTCCGGTCAGCGCCCGGTATCCGGCGACCTTGGCGGAGGTGAAGGGGAACACCCAGGGCCAGGGCGGACCGGTGTTGTCGCTGCGCTCGACGGCGTGCTCGGCGGTCGCGATCTGGGCGTCGGCGGCCTCGGCGTCGCCGAGCGTGGCATGGGCCATCGCGCGGGTGCAGGCCAGCCACGCGGTCGCCGTGGGGTGGGCGTCGGGCCCCAGCAGCCGTGCGGCCTCGCCCGCCAGATCCAGACCCGCGGCGGCGTCCTCGGTGTCGGTCTCGAAGGCCGCCAGGCTGCCCGTCATGTAGGCGCCGAGGAGCGGGTCGCCGGCCAGGCGGGCGTTGCGCACGGCGGTGCGGTAGTAGCCGCGCGCCGAGCCGGCGTCGTCCATATCGGCGTGCAGCCAGGCGGCGAAGCCGGCGGCCTCGCTCGCCGCCGCGGCGATACCCGGTGCGAACGGCGTGCTGCGCGAGCGCGCCAGGGTGCGCCCGGTCAGCTCGACGTGGGCCACGGCGCCGCGGGCGAGCTCGCGTGAGGGCGCGGCGGCGTCGAGCCGCCGCTGCCCGCCGGTGATCGCGCGCAGCGTGGGCGCGGTTCCCTCGTCGGCCTCGGCGCTCTGCGGCGCCGAGCGGGGCGCGAGCGCGGCCGCGGCGACGGCCTTGCCGAATTCCCGTCGTCTCGTCGGACCTGCCCCCCTCTCCAGCTCTGCGGAGTCCGCGAACCGGAGGAGGTGGACGGGGATGCCCAGCCGCCCGGCGATCTCGCGGACCTGGTCGACGGTGAGCGACTGCTGGCGGTTGACGACCCGCGACACCCAGCTCTGCGAGTAGCCGACCGCGCGGGCGAGCTCGCCCTGAGACCATCCGCGGGCGTGCCGCACCTGCGCCAGGACACGGGCGAGATCGCAGGTCGCCAGCGCCTCGGCGACGCCGTCGCGTACCCAGAACTCCGTCGGCAGAGCGCTTTCTCGTCGGGGCATGAGCCTAGATTAAGGGGTCGACCTGGCATCGGTGGCTATGAGTGAAAAGAGTGCTGCTATGCGTAAACCGCATTCCGGGTTTCGCAGACCCTCGTGCCAAGGCAGAGTCAAGAGGCCAAAGTCCCTGTGACACAGGGGATTCGCGTCGCAGTCAGGAGTGCCGATGACCGTCGAGCCCCCGCCGTCGGGGATGCCCGTGCTGGCCGCAGGTGGCCACCGACTTGACTGCTGTGCCGAGGATCCCCTGTGGCTGCGCGCGCTGTGCGGCCTCTCCGTCGAGCTGCGCTCGCGCGGACTGCAGGCCCGTATGGACGAGGCCGTCGGAGCGGTCGAAGCCGTGTGTGCGCGGCCGCCGGACGGTTCGGCGCCGCGCGTCCAGAGGGCGCTGCTGCGGCCGCACCGCGGGCGCCTGTGGTGGTGGCTGTGCTGGGGAGCACAGCCCGCCGTACCGCCGCCGCACCGCACTCCGCTCACCCCGGCGGTCCGGCCCGCCGACGCCGCGCGTCGCATCGCGGGGGTCCTGGCCGCGCCCGGCGACGGAGGCCGCTGACGGAGCGCCGCCGATCTTGTGGCCCTCGTGAAGGAATGCGATTTCCATTTGCGATGGCTACACGATCAACGTGGTTTCCTCGTGCCGGCGCCCTCCGCGCCGAGGTCGGGCACCGCCGGCCCGAACCGCTCGACCGCCAGGCAGGCCGCGCCCACGATCCCGGCGGTGTTGCGCAGCTCTGCGGGCACGATCGGGGCGTTGAGCCGCAGGTAGGGCAGGAACTTGTCGGCGATGCGGCTCACCCCGCCGCCCACCACGATCAGGTCGGGCCACAGCAGCCGCTCGACCTCGTCGTAGTAGCGCTGCAGCCGCTCGCGCGCCCACCGCTCGTAGGACAGTCCCTCGCGGTCCTGGACGCTGGAGGCGGCCCGGGTCTCGGCGTCGTGGCCGTCGATCTCCAGGTGCCCGAACTCGGTGTTGGGCACCAGATGCCCGTCCACCAGCAGTGCCGTGCCGATCCCGGTGCCCAGGGTGGTCAGCAGCACCACGCCCCGGACGTCGCGCGCCGCGCCGTAGCGGTGCTCGCCCACCGCAGCGGCATCGGCGTCGTTGACCACATAGACCTGGCGCCCGGTGGCGTCGGCGAGCAGCTTCTCGGCGTCGGTGCCCACCCAGGAGGCGTCGACGTTGGCGGCGCTGCGGGCCACCCCGTGCTGGATGACGGCGGGGAACGTCACTCCGAGCGGCGCGGACCCCGCGACGTGCTGGGGGAACGCGTCGGCGATCTGGGCGACGACCTCGGCCACGGCGGCGGGCGTCGCGGGCCGGGGCGTGGCCCTCTTGAGCCGGTCGACCAGGAACGTGCCCCGCGCCAGGTCGACCGGGGCCCCCTTGATCCCGCTGCCGCCGATGTCGATGCCGAGGCCCACCTCGGGAGTGCTGGGCGCCATCCTGATCCGTCCTTCCCGACCGCTCCGCGAAGCGGGCACGGCCCGGGTGTGCCCGCAGTCTCATTGTGGCCCCTGTGCGGCACCTCCGGGTGCGCTGTGCGCCAGGTGGGGCGGTGCGCGCGATTACGCCGCGCGGGGCGCCTGAGGCTAACGTGGGCGACTGCCCGCCCTGTCCACCGACACCGTGAAGAGACGAGTACCTGTGACCGGCATCGACGGCCGCCGCGGCCCTTTCAGCGAGGGCGACATCGTGCAGCTCACCGACCCCAAGGGCAAGATGCACACCATCACCCTGCGGGAGGGAGCCGCCTTCCACACCCACCGCGGCCGGCTGGACCACGACGAGCTCATCGGCAGCCCCGAGGGCAGCGTCGTGCGCTCGACCTCCAACATCGCCTACGTGGCCCTGCGCCCGCTGCTGGCCGACTTCACCCTGTCCATGAAGCGCGGCGCCACGATCGTCTACCCCAAGGACGCCGCCCAGATCGTCGCCCAGGCCGACATCTTCCCCGGTGCCCGGGTGGTCGAGGCCGGCGGCGGTTCCGGAGCGCTCACGTGCTGGCTGCTGCGCGCCGTGGGCGGGGAGGGGCTGGTCTCCTCCTACGAGCGGCGGGCCGACTTCGCCGACATCGCCCGCACCAACGTGGAGCGCTTCTTCGGCGGCGGGCACCCGGCCTGGCGGCTGACTGTGGGCGACCTGGCCGAGGAGCTGTCGGAGACCGAGGTCGACCGGGTCGTGCTGGACATGCTGGCCCCCTGGGAGTGCCTGGACGCCGCCGCCGAGGCGCTCGTGCCCGGCGGGCTGGTGTGCGCCTACGTCGCCACCACGACCCAGATCTCGCGGGTGGTCGAGGGGCTGCGCGACAACGGCTCCTTCTACGAGCCGCGCGCCTTCGAGACGCTGGTGCGCGAGTGGCACGTCGAAGGCCTGGCCGTCCGTCCCGACCATCGGATGATCGGGCACACGGGGTTCCTGGTGACCGCGCGGCGCCTGGCCGACGGCGCCGAGCCGCCCCAGCGCCGCCGGCGGCCAGCCAAGGGGGCCTACGGTCAGGACTGGCAGCGCGAGCAGGGGTCCCGCGGCTCCGGCGAGCGGAGCGGCGGCGACGGCGGCGACTCCGCGTCCGAATCCGCTCCGGAGACCGAAACGCAGGAATCCTGACATTACGTTCCCATTACGTCGCGCAGTCCTCTATCAGGGTGACCTAGGCCTTCACAACATGGAAAAGTGAGCGCTTCGACACTCGCGGCGAGCGGGAGGTTAGGAATAGTCCATGGGTAGGTAGGGTTTCGAGTAGTCGTCCTTCTTATAGGGAGGTGGCGGACGTGGCCGATCGCGACGACGAGCGTCAGACCGAACGCGACCGTGAAGTCGCGGAACTCACCGCTCAGGTCTCCTATCTGGAGAAGGAGCTCAGCGTAGTCCGGCGCAAGCTCGCCGATTCCCCCCGCCACGTGCGGCTGCTCGAAGACCGGTTGCGCGAGGCGCAGGCCAACCTGGCCGCCGCGAACGGCAAGAACGAGCGCCTCGTGGCGACCCTCAAAGAGGCGCGCGACCAGATCACGGCCTTGAAGGAAGAGGTCGACCGGCTGTCGCAGCCCCCGTCGGGTTTCGGCGTCTTCCTGGAGGCGCGCGAAGACGAGACCGTGGAGATCTTCACCAACGGCCGCAAGATGCGGGTCAACGTGAGTCCCTCGGTCGAGGTCGGCGAGCTCCGGCCCGGCCAGGAGGTGATGCTCAACGAGGCGTTCAACGTCGTCGAGGTCCAGTCCTTCGAAACCATCGGCGAGGTCGTGCTGCTCAAGGAGTTCCTCGAGGGCAACGACCGCGCGCTGGTGATCAGCAACCACGACGAGGAGAAGATCGTCCGCCTCGCCGAGCCGCTGCGCGACCAGCCGGTGCGGCCGGGCGACTCCCTGCTGCTGGAGCCGCGCTCGGGCTACGTCTACGAGCGCATCCCCAAGTCCGAGGTCGAGGAGCTCATCCTCGAAGAGGTCCCCGACATCGCCTACACCGACATCGGCGGCCTCGGCGGGCAGATCGAGATGATCCGCGACGCGGTCGAGCTCCCCTACCTGCACAAGAACCTCTTCTACGAGCACCAGCTGCGCCCGCCCAAGGGCGTGCTGCTCTACGGCCCGCCCGGCTGCGGAAAGACGCTCATCGCCAAGGCGGTGGCCAACTCCCTGGCCCAGCAGGTCACCGAGAAGACCGGCCGCGACGTCGGAAAGAGCTTCTTCCTCAACATCAAGGGCCCCGAGCTGCTGAACAAGTACGTGGGCGAGACCGAGCGGCACATCCGCCTGGTCTTCCAGCGCGCCCGCGAGAAGGCCAGCGAGGGCTCGCCGGTCATCGTGTTCTTCGACGAGATGGACTCCATCTTCCGCACCCGCGGGTCCGGAGTCTCCAGCGACGTCGAGAACACCATCGTTCCCCAGCTCCTCAGCGAGATCGACGGCGTCGAGGGCTTGGAGAACGTGATCGTGATCGGCGCCTCCAACCGCGAGGACATGATCGACCCGGCGATCCTGCGGCCCGGGCGCCTCGACGTGAAGATCAAGATCGAGCGCCCCGACGCCGAGGCCGCCCGCGACATCTTCTCGAAGTACATCACCGAGGACCTGCCCCTGCACGAAGAGGACCTCGCCGAGCACGGCAGCTCCGCGCGCGCAACCGTCGACGCCATGATCCAGCGGGTCGTCGAGCGGATGTACTCCGAGAGCGAGGAGAACCGCTTCCTGGAGGTCACCTACGCCAACGGCGACAAGGACGTCCTGTACTTCAAGGACTTCAACTCCGGGGCGATGATCCAGAACATCGTCGACCGCGCCAAGAAGATGGCCATCAAGGACTTCATCGACAACACGTCGCGCGGTATCCGCGTGTCGCACCTGATGCAGGCCTGCGTCGACGAGTTCAGCGAGAACGAGGACCTGCCCAACACGACCAACCCCGACGACTGGGCCCGGATCTCGGGCAAGAAGGGCGAGCGGATCGTCTACATCCGCACCCTGGTCTCCGGCAAGAAGGGCGCCGACTCCGGGCGCTCGATCGACACCGTGGCCAACACCGGCCAGTACCTGTAGGGCCCCTGCAGGACCGGGCCGCAGCGTCCGCATCGGCACCTCGGGCCGCCCCGCACGGGGCGGCCCGCACCGGCCGGCCCCCGCCCGCGGGGGCCGGCCGGTGCGCGTTCGCACCCCCGGCGCGCCGCCGCCGGACCGGGAAATTCCCTACCGGGCCCCGGTGAGGGCGGATCCCGGGCACAGCCCCGTTTCCCCGATGCTGCGGCATGCACGGAAAGGGCGGAAATCAGTGGCTGTTGCGCCACAATTCGCCGGGGCGAGTTCAAGACCCGCCCACGATGGATAACCTTCCACCATGAGTGTGCAGCGGATTATGGGCATCGAGACCGAGTACGGCATCTCCGTGCCCGGAAACCCCGGTGCCAACGCGATGGTGACCTCCACGCAGGTGGTCAACGCCTACCTGGCGGCCTCGGCAGCGCGGGCGCGCAAGGCCCGCTGGGATTTCGAGGAGGAGAACCCGCTCCGCGATGCGCGCGGTTTCGACCTCGCCCGCGAGGTCGCCGACCCCACCCAGCTCACCGACGAGGACCTCGGGCTGGCCAACGTCATCCTGACCAACGGCGCCCGCCTCTACGTCGACCACGCCCATCCCGAGTACTCCGCGCCGGAGGTCACCAACCCCCGCGACGCCGTGCTGTGGGACAAGGCCGGAGAGCGCGTGATGGCCGACGCCTGCCACCGCGCGAGCACCATCCCCGGTGTCGAGCCCATCCAGCTCTACAAGAACAACACCGACAACAAGGGCGCCTCCTACGGCTGCCACGAGAACTACCTGATGCGCCGCTCCACACCGTTCGGCGACATCGTCCGCCACCTCATCCCGTTCTTCGTCTCGCGCCAGGTGGTCTGCGGCGCCGGCCGCGTGGGCATCGGGGCCGACGGCCGCGACAGCGGGTTCCAGATCAGCCAGCGGGCCGACTTCTTCGAGGTGGAGGTGGGCCTGGAGACCACTCTGAAGCGGCCCATCATCAACACCCGCGACGAGCCGCACGCCGATCCCGACAAGTACCGGCGCCTGCACGTCATCGTGGGCGACGCCAACATGAGCGAGATCTCGACCTACCTCAAGCTCGGCACCACCGCGCTCGTGCTCTCCATGGTCGAGGACGGCTTCCTCAACGTGGACCTGTCGCTGGAGACCCCCGTGGCCGACCTGCGGGCGTTCTCCCACGACCCGGGGCTCACCCACGCCGCGCGGCTGCGCGACGGCCGCCGCATGACCGCCGTCGAGCTGCAGCGCGAGTACCTGGAATTGGCGCGCAAGTACGTCCAGGACCGGTTCGGCACCGACGTCGACGCCGACACCTCCGACATCCTCGACCGCTGGGAGTCCACCCTGGACCGCCTGGCGAGCGACCCCATGCAGCTGTCCGAGGAGCTGGACTGGGTGGCCAAGCTCAAGCTGCTGGAGAGCTACCGCACCCGCGACGGGATCGACTGGGGCCACCACCGCCTCCAGCTCGTCGACCTGCAGTACTCCGACGTCCGCTCCGACAAGGGCCTCTACAACCGTCTGGCGGCTCGCGGCCGCATGCGGCGGCTGCTGCCGGAGGACGCGGTCGAGCGCGCCGTCACCGAGCCGCCGGAGGACACCCGCGCCTACTTCCGCGGGCGCTGCCTGGCCAAATACGCCGACTCGGTGGCAGCGGCCTCCTGGGACTCGGTCATCTTCGACCTGCCCGGCCGCGACTCGCTGCAGCGTGTACCCACGCTGGAGCCGCTGCGCGGCACCCGCGAGCACGTGGGCGACCTGCTGGACCGCTCGGCCACCGCCGCCGACCTGGTCTCGGTGCTGACCGGAGACCGCCGCTGAGCGCCCCGCAGCCCTCCCGGACCGGGGCGGCGCGCCCGCGGCGGGGAATCCCCGCCGTCGCGCCCGCGTTCGCTGCGGTGAGGGCCGACGCCCGGTCCGTGGGGTAACACGCGCACAACGGGCGCCGTTATCGAGGTTGAGGCGCTCGCGCTTGGGCCAAGATAAGGGCGAAAGCTCCATTGAGGAGGTTGCATTCCATGGCGACGAAGGACACGGGCGGCCAGAAGCACGGCAGCCGTCGCGACGAGGACGTCGAAGAGACCGAGGCCGGCACCGAGGCGCAGGAGCGCAACGAGAAGTTGGACGAGGACGTCGACGACATCCTCGACGAGATCGACGAGGTCCTGGAGAGCAACAGCGAGGACTTCGTCCGCCAGTTCGTGCAGAAGGGTGGTCAGTGATCCGGTGCCCGGGCCGCGCCGCCCGGGTGCGGCCGTTGCCGGCCGGGAGCCCCTCCCGGCCCGACACCGCCCGAGCCGTCCGGCCGGGCCCGGTCAGCGGGCCCGGCCGGTTCGCTCTCAGCGGAGCCCCGCCACGCTGGTGCACCGTCCTCCACGGCGGTCACTAGGGTCGTCGGTACCTGCCAACCGAACAACCTCACGCGTCCCGCCCGCCCCCACCGGGCGGGACGCCATCTGAAGGGAGTCGAGTGTCCGAAGCGTTCGACGGCGGTGGTCAGCTGCCAGCCGCGTTCATGAATCCGGGAACCTCCTCGTTCACCGAGCTGCTCGGCGTGGTCGCTCCCGACCTACTGCCGGCCGGCCGGGAGCTACCGCAGGGCGTCTCCGCATCGCACCTGACCCCTGAAGCCACGACGATCGTCGCCCTGACCTATCCCGGCGGCGTGGTCTTGGCGGGCGACCGCCGGGCGACCTCCGGAAACGTCATCGCCAACCGCGACATGGACAAGCTCTACCGCACCGACGAGTTCTCGGCGATGGCGATCGCCGGGGCCGCCGGCATCGGCATCGAGCTGGCCAAGCTGTTCCAGGTGGAGCTGGAGCACTACGAGAAGATGGAGGGGCGCTCGCTGTCCCTCGAGGGCAAGGCCAACCGGCTGGCCACGATGATCCGCGGCAACCTGCCCATGGCACTGCAGGGCTTCGTGGTGGTGCCGCTGCTGGTCGGCTACGACACCGACCGCCAGCAGGGCCGCATCTTCAGCTACGACCCCGTCGGCGGACGCTACGAGGAGCACGACTACCACTCGATCGGCTCCGGATCGGTCTACGCGCGCGGGGCGCTGAAGAAGCTCTTCGCCGGCGACCTCGTCGAGGAGGACGCCGCCACCGTCGCGATCCAGGCTCTCTACGACGCCGCAGACGACGACTCCGCCACCGGCGGGCCCGACCTGCACCGCGGCATCTACCCGCTGGTCGACGTGATCGGCGAGGAGGGCCACCGGCGCATGCCCGAGGAAGACGTCGCGCGCCTGTCGGCCACGGTGGTCGAGGAGCGCTCCGCGCGCCCCGACGGCCCCCGGGCTCCGCTGCGCTGACCCCCGCCCGACGATCTGTAGCAAAGGAACGATTCGCGGTGTCGATGCCGTTCTACGTCTCGCCCGAACAGAGCATGAAGGACAAGGCCGACTATGCCCGCAAGGGCATCGCGCGCGGCCGAAGCGCCGTCGTCCTGCAATACGACGGCGGCATCCTGTTCGTGGCCGACAACATCTCCCGTACGCTGCACAAGATCAGCGAGCTCTACGACCGCATCGCCTTCGCCGCGGTGGGCCGCTACAACGAGTTCGAGAACCTGCGGCAGATGGGCGTGCGCATGGCCGACGTGCGCGGCTACGCCTACGACCGCAGCGACGTCAGCGGGCGGGTGCTGGCCAACATCTACGCCCAGACGCTGGGCACCGTCTTCAGTGAGAGCAACAAGCCCTGGGAGGTGGAGATCGTCGTCGCCGAGGTGGGCGAGGACGCCGCCGCCGACCAGATCTACCGCATCACCTTCGACGGCTCGGTCGTCGACGAGCGCGGCTTCCTCGCGATGGGCGGGTCGGCCGAGCAGGTCACCACCGCTCTCAAGGAGCGCTTCGACAAGGACGCCTCGCTGGGCGACGCGCTCAACGCGGCCGTGCACGCCCTGCGCCACGAGAACGGCGAAGAGCGCGACCTGGACGCCGGCGGCCTGGAGGTGGCCGTGCTGGAGCGCGAGCGGCGCGAGCACCGCAAGTTCCGCCGCGTCACCGGTGACCGGCTCACCGGGCTCATGGAGCGGGGATCGTCGGCCGCGGGCGGTTCCGGCGGTTCCGGCGGTTCCGGCGGCGACGGCGATTCGTCCGAGAAGGAGTCGGGCAGCGGCTCTGCGGAGCAGAACGGCTCCTGACCCGCAATCGGCGGGCGCGGTCCGGCTGCCGCGGCCCTCGGTAGGGGCGCGGGCCGCGGGGCCGCGCCCGCCGGGGCTCCAGGGTTTCCGGGCGGACCCCGCTGCCGATAAATACTCTGGGAGTCGTTGCAGCGCTCCGGCGCCGGCCGGGGGCGGTGACAGGACGGGATTGGTGAGACCACATGGAACGTCGGATCTTCGGCCTGGAGAACGAATACGGCGTCACCTGCACGTTCCGGGGTCAGCGGCGGCTCTCCCCAGACGAGGTGGCGCGCTACCTGTTCCGCCGGGTGGTTTCCTGGGGCCGCAGCAGCAACGTGTTCCTGCGCAACGGCGCCCGGCTCTACCTCGACGTGGGCAGCCATCCCGAGTACGCCACCCCCGAGTGCGACAGCCTCGCCGACCTCGTCGCCCACGACAAGGCGGGCGAGCGCATCCTGGAGGGGCTGCAGGTCGACGCCGAGCAGCGGCTGCACGAAGAGGGCATCGCCGGCGAGATCTACCTGTTCAAGAACAACACCGACTCCGCCGGCAACTCCTACGGGTGCCACGAGAACTATCTGGTGGGCCGGCACGGCGAGTTCGGGAGGCTCGCCGACATCCTGATCCCGTTCCTGGTCACCCGCCAGATCATCTGCGGGGCGGGCAAGGTGCTGCAGACTCCCAGGGGCGCGCTCTACTGCGTCAGCCAGCGCGCCGAGCACATCTGGGAGGGCGTCTCCTCGGCCACCACCCGATCGCGGCCGATCATCAACACCCGCGACGAGCCGCACGCCGACGCCGAGCGCTTCCGCCGCCTGCACGTCATCGTGGGCGACTCCAACATGAGCGAGGTCACGACCCTGCTCAAGCTGGCCTCCACCGACCTGGTGCTGCGCATGGTCGAGAACGGCGTGGTAATGCGCGACTTCACGCTGGAGAACCCGATCCGCGCCATCCGCGAGGTCAGCCACGACATGACCGGGCGGCGCAAGGTGCGCCTGGCCAACGGGCGCGAGGCCAGCGCGCTGGAGATCCAGCGCGAGTACCTGGAGAAGGTGCAGAACTTCGTCGACCGCAACGGCACCGACGCCACGGGCAAGCGGGTACTGGAGCTGTGGGCGCGCACCTTGGAGGCCGTCGAGACTCAGAACCTCGACCTGGTCGCGCGCGAGATCGACTGGGTGGCCAAGTACCTGCTGCTGGAGCGCTACCGCACCAAGCACGGCCTGTCGCTGTCCTCGCCGCGGGTGGCCCAGCTCGACCTCACCTACCACGACATCTACCGCGACCGCGGCCTGTTCTACCTCATGCAGCGCAAGGGCCAGATGGACCGGGTGATCGGCGATCTGCAGACCTTCGAGGCCAAGTCGGTGCCGCCGCAGACCACGCGGGCTCGGCTGCGCGGCGAGTTCATTCGCAGGGCCCAGGAGAAGCGGCGCGACTTCACCGTCGACTGGGTGCACCTCAAGCTCAACGACCAGGCGCAGCGGACGGTGCTGTGCAAGGACCCGTTCAAGGCGGTCGACGAGCGCGTCGAGAAGCTCATCGCCGGAATGTAGACGGGCCGTGCCGGTATGGAATCGGTATGCGATCGCGCGACTCCGGCTCTTACGCTGTTCTCACCCCGCCGGGGCATTATTGGCGTTCCGATAGTGTGACGGGGACCCGAGCCGGATATTTGAGGTAGTGACCTATGCGACTGCGTGCCGCCGCCATCGCGGCGCCTTGCTTTGCTGTGCTGCTCGCGGTGACGAGCTGCAGTGCCATTCCAGAGGACTGGCGCACTCCCGCCTTCCTGAAGTCGGGCGAGGAGGAGCTCGACGACCGGCTGCCCGAGGTGAGCGGCGAATTCGGCAAGCAGCCCAAGGTCGACTTCAGCGGCAAGGCCCCGCCGCAGGAGCAGGTCTCCGGCGTGGTCGAGAAGGGCAGCGGCGAGAACGAGCTGATCCGCGACAACGACATCATCCAGGCCGACGTCGTGGAGTACCAGTGGACCGCCGAAGGCAAGGCCAAGCGGACCCAGTCCACGTACAAGGCCGACGCCCCGATCCTGCTCAACCTGGGCCAGCTGAACGATGACCTTACCGGCAGCCTCGTCAACCAGCCGGTGGGCAGCCGGGTCGTCTACGCCTTCCCGCCCCAGGACCCGGCCCAGGCCCAGCAGCAGGGGCAGCCTTCCCCCGAGCCCGGCAGCTCGGTGTCGGTCCTGGACATCCACGACCGCTACGGCGAGTCCGAAGTGGTCTCCGGCGAGCAGAAGAGCGACGGCGGCGACGGCCTGCCCACGGTCAAGCAGCCGGGCCACGACGAGCCCGAGATCACGATCCCCGAGGACACCGATCCTCCCGGGAAGCTGCAGACCGAGCAGCTGATCGAGGGCCAGGGCCCGAAGGTCGAGTCCGGCCAGCAGCTGGTCGTGCAGTACACCGGCGTGCAATGGAAGAACGGCGAGACCTTCGACGCCACCTGGACCCGGCAGGGAGCCGAGGGCGTGCCCGCCACGTTCATCATCGGCGACGGCCAGGTCATCAAGGGCTGGGACAAGGGCCTGGTCGGCCGGAAGGTCGGCAGCCGCGTCCTGCTGGTCATACCGCCGGATCTGGCCTACGGCGACAGCGCCGCGCAGCAGGGCGCGCCCGAGGGCACGCTGGTGTTCGTCGTCGACATCCTCGACGCGGTCAACAGCGCCCCGCCCGAGCAGCAGTCGGGCGGCGGTTCCGGGGGCGGCGGCTCCGGCGGCGGGTCCTCTTAGCACGAGCGGCGCACGCCGCAGAGCACCGCGTTCGGGGGCGCCCGGCCCGTATCGGCCGGGCGCCCCCGCGCCTGCGCCCGGCCCGGCGCGCATCCGGCCGAGCGCAGGCGTGAGGCGGGTTGTGCACGGCGCTCCGCGGACCCCGCGGGCGCGGTACCGTCGTGGCTGACAGGACCGCGGCTGCGGCGCGCGGAAGGTAGGGGGAGGTCCATGTCGCGGAAGAAGACCGAACGGCAGCTCAACCTGGTGATCTGCCTGCTGGCCACCCGGCGCTTCCTGACTGCGCGCGAGATCCGCTCCACGGTGGCCGGCTACGAGGACGCCGAGAGCGACGCCGCCTTCAAGCGGATGTTCGAGCGCGACAAGCGCGAGCTGCGCGACTCCGGCATCCCCGTCGAGACCGGTGGCGGCGACCTGTGGAGCGACGACGAGGGCTACCGCATCCTCCGGTCCCACTACGAGCTCCCCGAGATCGAGCTGCTGGCCGACGAGGCGGCCGTGCTGGGCCTGGCCGCGCGCGCCTGGCGCCACGCCGCACTCGGCGATGCCGCCGCCAACGCGATCCTCAAGCTGCGCGCGGCCGGGGTACCCGTCGACACCGACGCCGCGCCCGCCCTGACGCCGGTGCTGGGCACCGACGAGCCCGCGTTCCTGCCGATCTGGCAGGCGGTGCGCGACCGCCGCCCGGTCTCCTTCGACTACCGCAAGCCCGGCGATCAAGACGCCCGGCGGCGCCGGGTAGAGCCCTGGGGCGTGGTCAACGTCCAGGGCCACTGGTACGTCGCCGGCTTCGACCGCGACCGCGGCGACCGCCGGGTGTTCCGGCTGGGCCGGATCTCCGGCGACGTCGAGATCGCCTCGTCCGGTCCGCCCGTCGAGGTGCCCGACGACGTCGACGTCCGCTCGGTGGTGCGGCGCGGCCGCCCCGGCGAGGCCCTGGGCGCGGCGCGGGTGCGGGTGCGCGCCGACTCCGGCCACGAGCTGCGGCGCGGCGCCCAGCGCATCGTCGCCGGCGAGCACACCGCGGGGGAGCGGCGCTGGGACCTGCTGGACCTGCCCTACACCGACGTCGCCGACCTCGTGGGTGCGGTGGCCCGGTTCGGCGACCGCGCGGTCATCGAGTCGCCCGCCGCGGCCCGCGAGGCCATGGCCGCCCACCTGGCCGAGGTCGCTGCCCGCGACCCCGACCCCCGGGCGGCCGAGTCCGCGGCCGAGCCCGCCCCCGCGGCCGCCGGCCCCCGCCAGTCGGCCTCCTCCGAGCAGCTGCGCCGCCTGCTGATGCTCGTGCCCTACGCCCTCAGCCACGACGTGCGCGTGCCCGAGGTCGCCGCCCATTTCGGACTGAGCCAGCGCCAGGTGCTCAAGGATCTGAGCCTGCTGTGGATGTGCGGCCTGCCCGGCTACACCCCCGGCGACCTGATCGACGTCGACCTTGAGGCCGCCGAGGCCACCGGCGAGATCATCATCGGCAACGCCGACACCCTGGCCCAGCCGCTGCGGCTGACCGCCGACGAGGCCGCCAGCCTGGTCATCGGCGTCGACCTGCTGGCCGAGCTGCCCGGCGTCGCCGACAGCGAGGCCCTCAAGCGCGTCGGCGAGAAGCTGCGGGCCGCCGCTGCGGGCCCGCCCGGCGCGGGCGGGGCCGCGGACGCGCCGGGGGCCGCCGGTACCGCTCCCGACGACCGCGGTCACGACTCGCTGGAGCGCCTGGCCGGGTCGGTGGGCGTGCGCATCGAGCTGAGCGAGGAGGTGCGCGAGGTCCAGCGCCGCTGCGACGAGGCGCTGCGCGCCGGGCAGCTGGTCCACCTGCGCTACCTGGCGGGCTACGCCGACGAGGTGACCGAGCGCGACGTCGACCCTATGGGCCTGGTGGTGCACGACGGTCACGCGTTCCTCGAGGGCTGGTGCCGGCTGCGCGGCGACGTGCGCCTGTTCCGCCTGGACCGCGTGCTGGACCTGACCGTGCTGCCCGAGGGGGCGCGGGTGCCTGCGCGGGCGCGGCGCCGCGACCTCAGCGAGGGCGTGCTCCAGCTGTCCGCCGACGACGCCCGCGTCACGCTTGAGCTGGAGCCCTCGGAGCGCTGGGTCACCGAGGAGTACCTGTGCTCGTCGGTGCACGAACTCCACGGGGGCCGGGTGCGGGCGGTGCTGCGCACCCCGGCGCCGGAGTGGGTGTGCCGGCTGGCGCTGCGGCTGGGCCCCCGGGGGCGCGTGGTGGCCCCCGTCGAGCTCGCCGAACGGGTGCGCGAAGAAGCGCGGCGGGCCCTCGCCGCCTACGGTCCGGGCGAGTGACACGCCGCCGGCCTCCCCGCGGGCCCGCCGGCCGGGGGACGCGTCCGACGGCGCGCCCGGATGCTTTCGGGCCGCGGGACGGGAGCCTAGGATGACAGCGGTCGGATTCCCGGCGTTCTGCCGGGCCCGCGGGCGCTGTAAGCTGCCCCCGGCCGCGGGTCGGGCGCCGCTCCGTCCGGTTCATCGCACGTCCATCCCCATCGTGCCGTACAAGCAGTAAGCTGGAGCCGTGTTCGTGTTCGCCGTGCTGGCCGCGCTGACCCTGGTCGGGCTGATCCTGGTGGGCGTCCTCGCCCTGAGGATGCTCGTCCAGCTGCGTCGGCTCCGGTCACAGCTCGCGCGGACCCGCGACGATGTCGAACCGGCATACGAGAGGCTGCGCGCCCTCACCGGGCGCGGGCGGGTGGACGCCCCATGACCCCGACACAGGCGGGGCGTACCATCGATGGCGCAGGCGGCGCCGGGAAAAGAGGTTGAGACATGGGTTTCGATGCCCGCACTTTGCTCATTCTGCTGCTTATCGCGCTGGTGCTGTTCGGCGCGCGGCGGCTTCCCGACCTGGCGCGGTCCCTCGGCCGCAGTGCCCGGATCCTCAAATCCGAGACCAAGGGCCTCACCGACGAGGAGACCGACGACAAGGAGAAGCCGGACGAGCAGGCCCAGGCCCGCCAGGGTGACGACTCCCGCGCCCAGGCCGGTACCGACGGCCAGCAGCCGCAGCAGGACGGCCGCACAGGATACCCGGAGCTTCCGGCGGGCCAGCAGGTCGTCAACGAGAACGGCGAGCCCGTCCGCCGCAGCCACGGCGGCTAGAGTTCGGGGCGGCGCCCAGGGGCCTCCGCCGGCGGAGGCGGTGCCGCGCGGTCGGCGCAACGGTGCGCCGACCGGAGTGTGAGTCAGGTCGGGTTCTAGGAGCGTAGCGGGCAATGCAGGTGGGTCGAGCAGGGCGGCGGCAGAGAGACCCCGAAGGCCGCATGCCGCTGATGGATCACCTGCGCGAGCTGCGCAACCGCCTGGTCAAGGCGATGCTGTTCATCGCCGCGGGCACCGTGGTGGGCTACGTGGTCCACGATCCGGTCTGGGCCTGGCTCAACGAGCCCTACTGCTCCCTGCCGGCCGAGGTGCGCGGCGGCGAGCAGGGTTGCGACCTCGTCTTCACCGGCGTGTTCGACCCGTTCTTCGTCGCGTTCCGCGTCTGGCTGATCGTGGGGTTGGCGGTCTCCTGCCCGTTCTGGCTCTACCAGCTGTGGGCCTTCGTCGCCCCCGCGCTCAACGGCCGGGAGAGGCGCTACACCTACGTGTTCGTGCCCCTGGCCGCGGTGCTGTTCGTGTCCGGCGCGACCCTCGCCTACTACATCACCGGCATCGCGATGTCCGTCCTGTTCGGCTTCGCGCCCGAAGACGTGATGCCGATGATCACCATCACCAACTACCTGGGTTACATGACCCTGATGATGGTGGTGTTCGGGCTGGGGTTCGTGACCCCGCTGCTGGTGGCCCTGCTGAACCTGATGGGCGTCGTCACCCACGAGGCGCTGGCGCGCTCCCGCCGGATGATCCTCTTCGGCATCTTCGTGCTCTCCGCGGTCGTCACCCCCGCCGAGCCGCTGTCGATGCTGGCGCTGGCCATCCCCCTCATCCTGCTCTTCGAGGCCGCCGAGCTGTTCTGCTTCGTCAACGACCGGCGCCGGCGTACGAACGACGACCTGGCGGGGCTCGACGACGACGAGATCTCCCCGCTGGATGACGCGGAGTCCGCGGCCGACGCCGAACCGAAGCGCTAGTCTCGGATACGCCGATCCCCGACCAGCGGGGTGCATCCGACGCGGCCGAGGAGCAGTCTGATGGACGACGCCACGCCCACCCCCCGGGACCTGCCGCCCGAGGCGAAGGGCAACTCCAAGTGGCACGACACCACCCACGCCGTCTGGAAACGCTCCTCCCTCTCGCGCGAGGACTCCTCGGCCGTCGTCGAGGTCGCCGAGTTCGACGACGGCTACCGGGCGGTGCGCGACGGCAAGCACCCCGAGAAGGGCACCCTGTTCTTCACCCCCGCCGAGTGGGAGGCGTTCGTGCTGGGCGCCAAGGACGGCGAGTTCGACATCCCCGAGGAGTACCTCACCGCTGAGGAGGCCGCCATCCAGCGCGGCGAGGTCCCGGTGACCGCTGTGGTCGCGCCCGGCTCGCCCGGCGCCGAGCAGGCCCCGGAGGGCGAGGACCGCGGCCGCGAGGACCGCGACGGCGGTGCCGCGGCGGGCTGACGCGCACCCGCTCCGCCGCCGGATCCGGTCCGCTCGAGCCCGCCCGATCCCGCTCGCCACTGCGGCGGCGCCGCGCTGCGCCACGTGCGCCTCACCCGCCGCAACGCCATAGGCTTGGTGGATATGAGTACCCACGCCGCGCGGTACGCCGCCTTCCGTCGGCGCCAAGCCGAATCCAGCGCCGCCATCGAGGAGTTCCAGGGGCTCTACGGCTTCGAGTTCGACCGCTTCCAGCTCCGCGCCTGCAAGGCGCTGGAGGCGGGGGACGGGGTGCTGGTGGCAGCGCCCACCGGATCGGGCAAGACCGTCGTGGGCGAGTACGCCGTGCACCTGGCGCTGCGCGACGGCGCCAAGTGCTTCTACACCACCCCCATCAAGGCGCTGTCCAACCAGAAGTACACCGACCTGGTGCGCCGCTACGGGGCGGAACGCGTGGGCCTGCTCACCGGCGACAACACGGTCAACGGCGAGGCGCCCATCGTGGTCATGACCACCGAGGTGCTGCGCAACATGCTCTACGCCGGCTCGCACACCCTCGGGGGCCTGGCGTATGTGGTCATGGACGAGGTGCACTACCTCGCCGACCGGTTCCGCGGCGCCGTGTGGGAGGAGGTCATCATCCACCTCCCCGAGTCGGTACGGGTGGTGGCGCTGTCGGCCACCGTCAGCAACGCCGAGGAGTTCGGCGAGTGGATGCAGCAGGTGCGCGGCGAGACCACCGTCATCGTCGACGAGAAGCGCCCGGTGCCGCTGTGGCAGCACGTCATGGCCGGCAAGCGGATCCACGACCTGTTCGTGCCGGTCGACGAGGCCGCGGACGGGCAGGGAGGCGAGGACGGGCAGGGGCCGGGCCGGGGCGGCAAGCGCACCCGCAAGCGCGACCGCAAGGCCGACTCCCGCCCCGCCGAGATCATGGTCAACGGCGAGCGGATGGCGGTGAATCCGCGGCTGATCCGCCTCGCCCAGGAGGAGGACCGCATCACCCAGCTCGCGCACCGCCGGCGCCATCCCCAGGCCCGGGCGCGCACCTCCGCGCGGCCGCGCGCCAAGTACGCGCCGCCGAGCCGGGTGCAGATCATCGACGAGCTCGACCGCGAGGGCCTGCTGCCCGCGATCGTGTTCGTCTTCAGCCGCGCCGGCTGCGACGACGCCGTGCGCCAGTGCATGTACTCCGGCCTGGCCCTGACCACCGAGGAAGAGGCGGCGGAGATCCGCGCCTACGCTGAGCGCCAGTGCGCCGACATCCCCGCCGCCGACCTGCGGGTGCTGGGATACGACGAATGGCTGCGCGCCCTGGAGCACGGCGTGGCCGCCCACCACGCGGGCATGCTGCCGACCTTCAAGGAGGTCGTGGAGACGCTGTTCTCCCGCGGCCTCATCCGCGCGGTCTTCGCGACCGAGACCCTGGCGCTGGGTATCAACATGCCGGCGCGCACCGTGGTCATCGAGAAGCTGGACAAGTGGAACGGCGAGACCCACGCTCCACTGACGGCGGGCGAGTACACCCAGCTGACCGGGCGGGCCGGGCGGCGCGGCATCGACGTCGAGGGCCACGCCGTGGTCATCTGGCAGCCCGGCACCGACCCCGAGTCCGTCGCCGGCCTGGCCAGCACCCGCACCTACCCGCTGAACTCCAGCTTCCAGCCGTCCTACAACATGGCGGTCAACCTCGTGGGCCAGGTGGGCCGCGAGCGCAGCCGCACCATGCTGGAGGCCTCCTTCGCCCAGTTCCAGGCCGACCGGGCGGTCGTGGGCCTGACCCGGCAGCTGCGCAAGCAGGAGGAGGCACTTGAGGGCTACGCGCAGGCGGCACAGTGCCACCTGGGCGACTTCATGGAGTACGCGGGGATGCGGCGCGAGCTCAGCGACCGCGAGAACCAGGCGGCCAAGAGCCGCAGCGCGCGCCGCCGCGACGAGGCGGTGCGCAGTCTGGAGCGGCTGCGCGCCGGCGACATCATCCGGGTCCCCTCGGGGCGCCACACGGGCTTCGCGGTCGTGCTCGACCCGGGCCTGCGCGGCGACGTGCCCGCGCCCCTGGTGCTGACGACCAAGCGCCAGGTCAAGCGGGTCAACGCCGCGGACTTCCCGGTTCCGGTGGAGCCGGCCGGGCGGCTGCGCATCCCCAAGAACTTCTCGGCCCGCTCGGCGCAGTCGCGCACCGACCTGGCGTCCTCGCTGCGCAACAAGCTCGACGAGACCGGCGGCGTCGACCCCGGCAAGCAGGGGCGCCGCGGCGACGACACCGAGGACCCCGAGATCACCCGCCTGCGCCGGGAGCTGCGGCAGCATCCGTGCCACGGCTGCGACGACCGCGAGGACCACGCCCGCTGGGCCGAGCGGTACTTCCGGCTGCGCAAGGAGACCGATTCGCTGCGCCGCCGGGTCGAGGGGCGCTCGCACGTCATCGCCCGGACCTTCGACCGGGTCTGCGGCGTGCTGGACACCCTGGAGTACCTCGACGGCGACACGGTCACCGACGAGGGCTCCCGCCTGGCCAAGGTCTACTCCGAGCTCGACCTGCTCGTCTCGGAGTGCCTGCGCCGAGGGCTGTGGGAGGACCTCGACCCCCAGGACCTTGCCACGTGCGTCGCCTCGCTGGTCTACGAGTCGCGGCGCAACGACGATCCGTTCCCGCGGGTGCCCGACGGCCCGCCCGCGGCGGTGCTGGAGGAGATGGAGCGGCTCTGGGGCGAGCTGCACGAGGTCGAGCGCGACAACGGCGTGGCGTTCCTGCGCCGGCCCGATCTCGGGTTCGTGTGGACCACCCACCGCTGGGCGCGGGGCGACCGGCTCGACCGCATCCTCGGCGAGGCCGAGATGCCCGCCGGCGACTTCGTGCGCACGACCAAGCAGCTGGTCGACATGCTCGGCCAGATCGCCGGAGCCGCCCCCGAGGACAGCGGCGTCCGCCGCAGCGCCCGCCGCGCCGTGGACCTGGTCCGCCGCGGCGTGGTCGCCTTCTCGTCGGTGGGCTGACCCCCTCCGCGGTTCGGCGCGCCCGGCCGCACCGGGGCGGGCGAAGGCGGTCGGCGTGCGAGGTGCCGGCGTGTGCCCCGTCACGGTTCGCACGTCCCCTCGCGGGCGCCGGTGCGCGAGCGGCACAATGGCGGTGTCGGCTGTCCGGGGGCGGACGGCGCGGGGGCGCCGGTTCCTTCGACGCGAGCGCTGCGGCTGGCGCGAGCGGCGCCGCGGTCGTCCGCGGCCGGTGCGGCTGCTGCCGCAGCCGAGGAACTCGACGGCCATCGAGCCGTTGCCATGACGAGCTATGCGGGGGTCCACCATGGCGGCGCGCACGCTGCTGGTCACCAACGACTTTCCCGGCCGCGGGGGCGGGTTCGAGACGTTCGGGAGCCGGCTGGCCCGGCACCTGGCCGGGCGCGACGGCATGGGCGTCGTCGTGCACACCGTCTCGTCGGGCACCGGCGGGTTCGACGACCACCAGGACTATCCGATCGAGCGCGACGCCGGTCCGCGGCTGCTGCCGACGCGGCGCACGGCGCGGCGCGTGGCGGCGCTGATGCGCGGCTACGGCTGCGACCGGGTACTGCTGGCCGAAGCCGGGCTGGGGCTGATGGCGCCGACCGTTCGCGCGGCCGCCGACGGGGAGGTGGTGGCCTCCACGCGCGGCGCCGGTGCCTGGGGCCCGGCCGCGCGGCCGATCCTGCGCCGCATCGCCGCGGGAGCCGACGTGCTCGCCTGCCCGAACGAGGACGCCCGCAGACGGGTGGAGAAAGTGCTGGCGCCCGACTCGCGGGTGCGGCTGGTGCGCCTGGCCGAAGGCGTCGACACCGGGTTCTTCCGTCCCGGCGGGGACGGGGCGCCGCTGCGGAGGGAGCACGGGCTCGGGGAGGGGCCCGTGATCCTGTGCGCGGCCCGTCTGGTGCGCGACAGCGGAGCCGACAGCCTGGTGAGGGCCATGACCTGGCTGCGGGTGCGCTTTCCCGGAGTGCGGCTGCTGGTGGCAGGGGAGGGCCCGGACCTGCGGCGGCTGCGCGAACTGGCCGCCTGGGCGGGGGTCGAGCGGCAGGTGGTCTTCGCCGGGCCCTTCACCCGGGCCGAGCTGCCCGCACTCCATGCCGCAGCGGACGTCTTCGCGCTACCGTGTCGGACCGATTCGGGCCGCCGGAACGCCGATGCGGGGGCGCGGCTGCTGGAGGCCGCGGCCTGCGGCCGGCCGGTGGTCGTCGGCCGGGCGGCGGCGGGCGAGCGGGTGCGCCACGGCGAGACCGGCTACGTGGTCGACGGCGCCGACGCGCGCGCGGTCGCCGGGAAGCTGTCGCTGCTGCTGGCCGACCCCGACACGGCCCGCGCGATGGGCGAGCGGGGCCGCGACCGGGTATGCCGGGAGTGGACGTGGGAGCGGATGCTGGCCCGGCTGGAGACGATCGCCGACTAGACCACGGGGCCCGGAGTGGCCCGCCGATCTTGTAGCTGTCGTGAAGGAAAGCGATTTCCATGTGCGATGGCTACAAGATCGGCGGTGATTGCCGACTCCGCTCGGCGTGGCGGCCGCTTCCCCAGGCGCCGTGTCGGCGGCTCGCTATATAGTAGGTCATCCTAGTAATAATTAGGATGTCCGACTAGTTCGCGGCGGCGATCCCGCCCGACGACTCCAGGGGAGCGAAGGCATGGCCCACGAGCCCGTCCTGCCCACACCCGAGGCCGCAGACCTGCTGGACCTGGTCCGAGACATCGCCGACAAGGAGCTGGCCTCCCGCGCCGCCCGCGACGAGGAGCGGGGCGCCTTCCCCCGGGACGCCTTCGACCTGCTGGGCGACGCCGGGCTGCTGGGCCTGCCTTACCCCGCCGCCTACGGAGGCGGCGAGCAGCCCTACGAGGTGTACCTGCAGGTCGTCGAGGAACTGGCCGCCCGCTGGCTGGCCGTGGGGCTGGGCCTGAGCGTGCACACGCTGTCCTGCTTTCCGCTGGCCCGCTACGGAACCGAGGAGCAGCGCGCCGGGCTGCTGCCCCGGATGATCGGCGGCGGACGGCTGGGCGCATACTGCCTGTCCGAAACCCAGTCCGGCTCCGACGCCGCCGCCATGACCACCCGCGCCCGCCGCGAGGACGGGGACGGGGGCTACACCGTCGAGGGCGCCAAGGCCTGGATCACCCACGGCGGGGTCGCCGACTTCTACACCGTCTTCGCCCGCACCGGCGAGCCCGGCTCGGGCGCCCGCGGGATCAGCTGCTTCCACGTGCCCGCCGACACGCCGGGCGTCCAGGCCGACCCGCCCGAGCGCAAGATGGGCATGGCCTCCTCGCCCACCGCGGTCGTACGCTTCGACGGCGCGCGCACCGAGCAGCGCATCGGCGACGAGGGCCAGGGGTTCGCCATCGCGCTGGCGGCGCTGGACTCCGGGCGGCTGGGCATCGCCGCCTGCGCCGTCGGCGTGGCGCAGGCGGCCCTGGACCTGGCCGTGGCCCACTCCCGCGCCCGCCGCCAGTTCGACCGGCCGATCGGCGACTTCCAGGGCGTGTCGTTCATGCTCGCCGACATGGCCACCGGTGTCGAGGCGGCGCGGCAGCTCTACCTCGCCGCCGCGCGGCGCCGCGACGCGGGTCTGCCCTTCGGCACCCGTGCCGCCATGGCAAAGCTCTTCGCCACCGACACCGCGATGCGCGTCACCACCGACGCCGTCCAGGTCCTCGGCGGCTCGGGCTACACCCGCGACGTGCCCGCCGAACGGCTGATGCGCGAAGCCAAGGTACTGCAGATCGTTGAGGGCACGAACCAGGTCCAGCGCATGGTGATCGGCCGCGACCTCGCCCGGTCCGCCGACGCGTCGGCACGTCCCCGGCGGTAGCGGATACAGCTTTGTAACAGGGCGATCTTGGCCCCTGGGCAGCCGCGACATCGCCTGATACAAGAGTTGCCAGTGCTGCTGCGGCACGGGTCAAAAACCCGCATGACGCAGACCGGCCTCACACCGCGGTCGACAACTGCCGGCCGCGGCGTGTCCGAACGGCGCGGTACACGGAGGAGAATATGGCGCAGGTCCGACTGTCCGGCATCGGCAAGACCTATCCGGACGGGACGAGCGCGGTGGCGGGGCTCGACCTCGACATCGCAGAGGGCGAGTTCCTGGTGCTGGTGGGGCCCTCGGGCTGTGGCAAGACGACGGCGCTGCGCATGGTCGCCGGCCTGGAGGAGATCACCTCGGGCACGCTGACCATCGGCGAGCGCGTCGTCAACCGCACACCCGCCCGCGACCGGGACGTGGCCATGGTTTTCCAGAGCTACGCCCTCTACCCCCACCTCTCGGTGCGGGACAACATCGCCTTCGGGCTGCAGCTGCGCAAGCTCCCCAAGCGCGAGATCAAGCAGCGCGTGGAGGCCGTCGCCGAGACGCTCGGCCTGACCGAGCACCTCGACCGCCGTCCCCGCAACCTCTCCGGCGGCCAGCGCCAGCGGGTTGCCATGGGCCGGGCGATCGTGCGCCAGCCGCAGGCCTTCCTGATGGACGAGCCGCTGAGCAACCTCGACGCCAAGCTGCGTGTGCAGATGCGCGCCGAGATCTCCCGCCTCCAGCGCGACCTGGGTGTGACCACGGTCTACGTCACCCACGACCAGGTCGAGGCGATGACCCTGGGCGACCGGGTGGCCGTTCTGAAAAAGGGCGTCCTGCAGCAGGTCGCACCGCCCCAGGAGCTGTACAACCGCCCGGCCAACCTGTTCGTCGCCGGCTTCATCGGGTCGCCGTCGATGAACCTCTTCCAGGCCCGTATCGAGGCCGACGGACCGGGGGCCCGCCTGGAGCTGGGCGGGCAGCGGCTCGCCGTGCCCGGGGCGCTGCTAAACGAGCGCCCTCACCTGCGCGACTACCTGGGCGGCGAGATCGCCGTGGGCATCCGACCCGAGGACATGGACGACGCCGACCTCGGCGGCGCGGACGGGGGCGCGGTCCTGACCTCGACCACCGATCTCGTCGAGGCTCTCGGCGCCGAACTGCTGGTGCACTTCCGGCTGTCGGCGCCGCCGGTGGTCACCGAGGACACCAAGGAACTCGCCCGGGACGCCGGCGCCGACCAGGTCGACGCGGACGCTCCGGACACCGACACCATCGCCCGGTTCAGCCCCCGCTCGCAGACCGCACCCGGAGACCCGGTGCGGGTGCGGGTGGACACCGGGCGGCTGTATTTCTTCGACCCCGCCACGGGAGACGGCATCTGGGGCGAGCCGGCTTCCGCCACTCAGCCGAAGGAGGGAACACATGCGTGAGTACATGTGGAGGGGGCGCGGCGCGCTCGCGGTGACTGCGGCCGGTGCCCTGGTCGCAGCGAGCGCCTGCAGTCCCGGATCGACGGAGCCCGGCGGCGCCGGCGACCTGGCCGGCGTGGAGCTGCTGGTGGCGGCCAAGTGGACCGGCGTGGAGCAGGAGAACTTCACCGAGGTGCTGGCCGGGTTCGAGGAGGAGACGGGCGCGACCGTCACCTACGAGTCCACCGGCGAGGACACCGGGGCCTACCTCGGCCCCAAGATCGAGGCCGACGAACCGCCGGACGTGGCCGTCCTGCCCCAGCCCGGCCTGGTCCGGGAGTACGCCGCCCAGGACGCCCTCGTGCCGCTGTCGGGTGACGCGGCCTCGGCGCTGGAGAACAACTACACCGGCTACTGGCGCGACCTGGGCTCGGTCGACGGCGACGCCTACGGCGTGCTGCTCAAGGCCGCGCACAAGTCGATCATCTGGTACCGGCCCGACGCCTTCGACCAGGCGGGCGTGAGCCCGCCCGAGACCTGGGACGCCCTCACCGGCACCACCGCCGGCACGCTCTCCGACGCCGGGATCACGCCCTTCGCCATGTGCGGCGCCTCGGGCTGGACGCTGACCGACTGGTTCGAGAACGTCTATCTGTCCCAGGCCGGCCCCGAGAAGTACGACCAGCTGGTGGCCCACGAGATCCCCTGGACCGACGACAGCGTCGTGCAGACCCTGGAGACCCTCGCCGACGTGTGGGGGAAGAAGGACTGGATGGCCGGCGGCACCGAAGGCGCGGTGCAGACCGACTTCCCGACCTGCGTGTCGCAGGTCTACGGCCAAGAGCAGGCCGCCATGGTCTACGAGGCCGACTTCGTGGCCGCCAGCGCCCAGGAGGCCGGGGCCACCGTCGGCGAGACCGCGCAGGCGTTCCCCTTCCCGGCCGTGGGCGACGACGCCCCGGTCGTGGTCGGCGGCGACATCGCCGTGGCCATGAGCGAGGCCGAGGGCGTCCAGCAGCTGATGGCCTACCTCGCCTCGCCGGATGCCCAGACCACCTGGGCCGGTCTGGGCGGCTACCTCTCGGCCAACTCCAAGGTGGAGGCCGACGCCTACCCCGACGAGTTCACCCAGACCCTGGCCCAGACCATCCTGGAGGCCGGCGACGACGTCCGCTACGACCTCTCCGACCAGGTGCCCAGCCAGTTCGGCGCCACCGAGGGCAAGGGGATGTGGGCGGTCCTGCAGGACTACCTGCGCGACCCCGCCGATCCCGAGGCGGCGGCCGAGAAGCTCGAACAGGCCGCCTCGAAGGCGGAGTAGCCCCATGACGACGGCCACGACAACGAGTACGCCGGTGCCGCCGCGCGAGCGGCGGCCCGGCGGGAAAGGCGGCCGCCTGCGATGACCGCCGACACCGACGGCCCCGCCCCCGCTGCGGAGCGCGCCGGCGGCCCCGCCCCCCGGCGGGGCCGCCTCGGCCCGCCGCCCTGGCTGGCCCTCTTCTTCCTGCTGCCCGCGCTGCTGTTCCTGGGCATCTACGTCGTCTACCCGATCCTGTTCTCGGTCTACCGCAGCCTGTGGGACGCCCCGGGCACCGAGTTCGTCGGGCTGGACAACTACGCGCGCATGTTCACCCGCGCCGACACTTTCATCGCCCTGCGCAACAACGTCGTCTGGATCGCGGTCGCCCCGGCCGTGGTGACGGTGGCCGGCCTCGTCTTCGCGGTGCTGACCGAGCGCATCCGCTGGGCGACGGCCTTCAAGATCGTCGTATTCATGCCGATGGCGATCTCCTTCCTCGCCTCCGGCGTGATCTTCCGGCTCGTCTACGAGCAGGACCCCGACCGGGGCCTGGCCAACGCGGTCATCACCACCGTCCAGGACACCGTCGCACCGACCGGCGCCTACCCCGGCGCCAACCCGCGCGAGGGCGTGCCGCTGGAGGAGACCCCGCAGGGCGGCTACCGGCTCGCCGAGCCGGTCGCCCCCGGAGACACGGTCACGATCCCGCTGGTGGGCGTCAACAGCGACGAGCTGGCGAGCGGCACCGAGCACGCCGCCCGGCCGCAGGCCGACCCGGACGGGGTCGCCGGCACGGTCTGGGTGGACTTCACCCGCGGAGGCGGCGGCCGGGAGGGGGAGATCGACGCCACCGAGACCGGCCTGCCCGCACTGCGTGTGGAGGCCGTGCGCGACGGCGAAGCGGTCGCGACCGCCACCACCGCGGAGGACGGCACCTTCATGCTGACCGGGCTGGAGGGCGGCGGTTACACGCTGCGGCTGGCCGCCTCCAACTTCTCCGAGCCCTACAACGGGCTGACATGGCTGGGGCCCACCCTCATCACCCCCTCCATCATCGCCGCCTACCTGTGGGTGTGGGCGGGCTTCGCCATGGTGCTGATCGCCGCCGGGCTCTCGGCCATCCCGCGGGAGGCGCTGGAGGCCGCCCGGGTCGACGGGGCCACCGAGTGGCAGGTGTTCCGGCGCGTGACGGTCCCGCTGCTCTCACCGGTGCTCATGGTGGTCTTCGTGACCCTGATGATCTATGTCCTGAAGATCTTCGACCTGGTGTTCGTGATCGCACCGGGCTCGGTGCGCGCCGACGCCAACGTCCTGGCGCTGGAGATGTGGCAGGTCTCCTTCGGCATCAACGACCAGGGGCTGGGCAGCGCGCTGGCGGTCTTCCTGCTCCTGCTGGTCGTGCCCGCGATGGTCTTCCAGATCCGACGGTTCCGCCGGGAGGACTCATGAGCACACGAGAGGTGGAGCCGAACGGGCCGGACGCGGGATCGGCACCGGCCGATCCGAGCGAGGGTGCGCCGCGCCGGTCGGTGGCCGCGCGGCTGGTTGCCCGCACGGGTTCCGGCGCGGTGCAGGTGATGCTGATCCTCATCGCCCTGTTCTGGCTGGTACCGACCCTGGGGCTGCTGTTCTCCAGCCTGCGCTCGCCCCAGGACAACGCGGCCTCGGGTTGGTGGGCGGTGCTCACCCGGCCCTCCCAGCTGACCTTGCAGAACTACGCCGAGCTGCTGGACAACCCCGACTTCGTCGCGTCCTTCGCCAACACGGTGCTGATCACGGTGCCCTCGACCGTGCTCATCGTGGTGGTGGCCTCGCTGGCCGCCTACGCGTTCGCATGGCTGGAGTTCCCCGGACGCGACTGGCTGTTCCTGGCCGTGGTGGGCCTGCTCGTGGTGCCGCTCCAGGTGGCGCTGGTGCCCATCTCCAGCCTCTACGGGGGTACCCCGCTCTACGGGTCGATCCCGGCGGTGGTGCTGTTCCACGTGGGATTCGGGCTGCCGTTCGGCATCTTCCTGCTGCGCAACTTCTTCGCGGCGATCCCGCGGGACCTGCTGGAGGCGGCGCGCATGGACGGCGGCAAGGAGCTGACCATCTTCCGCCGGGTGATCCTGCCGCTGGGCGGCCCGGCGATCGCCTCGCTGGGGATCTTCCAGTTCCTGTGGGTCTGGAACGACCTGCTGGTGGCCCTGGTCTTCGCCTCGGAGGCCAGCCAGCCCATGACGGTGGCGCTGCAGTCGGAGATGCGCCAGTTCGGCGCCAACATCGACGTGATCTCCGCCGGGGCGTTCCTGTCGATGGTCGTGCCGCTGCTGGTGTTCTTCGCCTTCCAGCGGTACTTCGTGCAGGGTGTGATGGCCGGCGCGGTGAAGTGAGTCGCCCGCCCGCCTGAGCGGCGCGGCGGTGCGCAGGCCGACGGGCCCCGGAACAGAACACGTTCCGGGGCCCGTCGACTGCTGCGGGCCCGCGCCGGACACGACTGGCGAGCGCGGCGTCCGGCGGGAGGGGAGCGGGGCCCGCCGTCAAGGGCCGGCTAGGCGGGCTGGCCGATGGCCAGGCCGCTGTCCTTGTCGAAGTAGTGCATCTGGGAGGTGTCGACCGCCAGGGTGATCGTTCCGCCGGGGCGCACCGAGCTGCGCGGGCTCACGCGGGCGGTGAACTGCGACTTGTCGCCGCTCAGCGGCAGTGCTGCCTCTTCGCCGGCCTCGTCGCCGGCGGCGTCGGCGGCCAGCGCGGCGGCCTCCTCGTGGCGGACCGGAGGGGCGTTGACCGAGAAGATCACGTTGATCTCGGTGCCCAGCTCCTCGGTCACGTCGGCGACGGCCTCCATGGTGGCGCTGGTGCCGTTGCCGGCGATCGCGGCGTCCTCGTAGTCGGAGGGCCGGATGCCCAGGATGATCTGCTTGCCCATGTAGTCGCGCAGGCCCGGGCGGGCGTCGACGACGGCGCCGGGCACCGCGAGGGTCTGGTCGGCGAACTTCAGCAGCGCGCCGGATCCGTCCTTCTGCAGCTCGGCGTTGACGAAGTTCATGGCGGGGGAGCCGATGAAGCCGGCGACGAACAGGTTGGCCGGGCGGTCGAACAGGTTCTTGGGTGTGTCGACCTGCTGGAGGCGGCCGTCGCGCAGCACCGCGACGCGGTCGCCGAGGGTCATGGCCTCGGTCTGGTCGTGGGTGACGTAGACCGTGGTGACGCCCAGGCGCTCGTGCAGCTGGTTCAGCGAGGCGCGCATCTGCACGCGCAGCTTGGCGTCGAGGTTGGACAGCGGCTCGTCCATCAGGAAGGCCTGCGGCTCGCGGACGATGGCGCGGCCCATGGCGACGCGCTGGCGCTGACCGCCGGAGAGGGCGGCGGGGCGGCGCTTGAGGTAGGACTCCAGGCCGAGCATGGAGGCGGCGTCCTGTACGCGCTTCTGGATCTCCTGCTTGGGGATCTTGCGCAGCTTCAGGCCGAAGGCGAGGTTCTGCTCGACCGTCATGTGCGGGTAGAGCGCGTAGTTCTGGAAGACCATCGCGATGTCGCGGTCCTTGGGCGGGCGGTCGTTGACGACCTCGTCGCCGATGTAGAGGTCGCCGCCGGTGATCTCCTCCAGGCCGGCGATCATCCGCAGGCCGGTGGACTTGCCGCAGCCCGAGGGGCCGACGAGCACCATGAACTCGCCGTCGTTGATTTCCAGGTTCAGGTTGTCGACGGCCTTGACTCCGCCGGAGTACACCTTGTCGACGCCGTCCAGGACGATCTTCGCCATGGGGTAACAGCTCCCGTGTCCGTTGCCCGCTCCGGATTCCGGGAGCAGGCTTCTCACTGTGGTGATCACTCTGTATCGATCCGTTGGCCAATATCGAACACTAGTGGTGCCGATCTGTCGATAGTTCGCGCGGTTTCGATCCGATTGCGTCCAACATGTGAGATGCGCGTGGTGGGCGGAGGTGCCGAGCGAAGGGCGGGGGAGGTGGGCAGTGGTCCGGGAAGGGGGTCGCCGCCCGCACGGGCCGGCTTCGGTCCCGCCAGTCCGCGGGCGCCCGCGTGCACGCATCGCCCGGGCACTCGCGCCCGTGCCCGCGGCGCGCGCTCCGTGCGCGGCGTGCGGGGGAGACGGATGTGCCCGCACATCGGGCGGTCCGGGCATCGTCCCAGTACACAGCGCCGATCAGGGGCCGGTTCGGTGGCCTCTGCCCCGACCGGGCGGACTGGCGTGCGGCCACGGGGTGCGTTAGCCTGGCGGCGGTTGCCCGGATCCGGTCGTTTCGCATCCTCCGCGTGCGTGAGCGGGCGGGACACCTCTCCCCGACACGTCGGCGAAGCGTTGCGGCGCACGGCTCCGAGTCTGGGTAATCTACTGACCAGTCCAGCACTGGACGGACCGGTCGAGCGGTCCGGTCGTTGTCTTGCCGGACGTCGCACCACGCACCAGGTGCGGTCGGCGGCCTGATAAGGACCGGGGTTCCGCGACCGGGCGGGGGGTTGGACCCGGAGAAGGCCCGAACATCCAGTAGACAACGGTCTCCGCGCTCGCCGCCGACGAGACGGATCCGGTCCGAAGGGTGGTTTCGGGCCTTTTCCGCGTCCCCCCATTCACAGGTGAAAGCGAGCCAGGCGTGGTTACCGAGGACGCCCAGCACACGGGCGACAACGCACACGCCGCCACCGCGGCGGTTCGGCCCCCTCGAAGCTCGCTGGCCGGTCCCGCCCCGCGCGCCCTCGCGGCCGCGGCGGCGGGGCTGTGCCAACTTCTCGCCCTCGCTCCCTACGAAGTGTGGTGGCTCGGTCCGGTCGGCGCCGCCCTGCTCACCCTGGCCGTCATGGGCGCCCGCGCCCGCCGCGCAGCGTGGCTGGGCCTGCTCGCCGGCGCCGCTCTGATGGTTCCGCTGATCCGCTGGCAGGACGTCTTCGGTGTGGACGTGTGGCTGATCATCGCCGCCGCCGAGGCCGTCTACTTCGCGCCGATGGCGGTCGGCCTCGCCTGGGTCGCCCGGCTGCCCGGATGGCCGGTGTGGACCGCGGCCCTGTGGGTCCTGCAGGAGGCGGTGCGGGCCCGGTTCCCGCTCGGCGGGTTCCCCTGGGGCAAACTCGCCTTCGCCCAGCCCGACACGCCCTTCTCCGGCTACGCCGCACTGGGCTCCTCTCCGCTGGCGACCTTCGCCGTGGCGCTCGTGGGCGCCCTGCTCCTGGCGGCCGTGCTGCGCCTGGCGCGCCGGCCGAGGGCCCCGCTGGCCGCGACCGCGGGGCTGGCGGCCGGCGCCCTCGCGCTCACCGCCGCCGGCTCGGCCGTGCCCGCGCTCACCGCCCCCGCCGTCGACCACACCGCCACCGTGGCCGTGGTGCAGGGCAACGTGCCCGGGGTCGGGCGGATGAGCGTCCTCGGCGAGCGCGCGCAGGTGCTCCGCAACCACGTCGAGGCGGTGCACCGCCTCGCCGACCGGGTGGAGGCCGGCGAGGAGCCCCGGCCCGATCTGGTCGTGCTGCCCGAGAACGCCAGCGACTTAGACGCCTACGCCGACCCGGCCGCCGCCGAGATGATCGGCGACGCGGCCCGCGACATCGACGCGCCGCTGCTGTTCGGCATCACCCGGTACCGCTCCGGCGGCAGCGAGCGCGAGGTGCGCAGTGTGGTCTGGGACCCCCGGAAGGGGCCTGTCGACCATTACACCAAGCGCTACCTGGTGCCCTTCGGCGAGTACATCCCCTACCGCGACGTCTTCACCCGGTACGTCGACCGCCTGGACCACGTCACCAGCGACGCCGTGCCCGGCACCGAGCCGGGCGCCCTGACCCTGGGCGGCACGACGGTGGCGACCGCGATCTGCTTCGACGTCGCCTTCGACCGGCCGGTGCGCGAATCGGTGGCCGAGGGGGGCCAGATCATCGCGGTCCCCACCAACAACGCCAACTACAATTTCACCGGCCAGTCTGAGCAGCAGCTGGCGATCACCCGCCTGCGCGCGGTCGAGCACGGGCGCCCCGCCGTCGTCGCCGCCACAAGCGGCATCAGCGCCGTGGTCACCGCCGGCGGAGAGGTGACCTACCGCTCGCCCGAGGCGCGGCCCGCGGTGCACGTGGCCGAACTTCAGGCCATGTCGGGCCTGACCCCGGCGACCCGCCTCGGCGCGCTGCCCGAGGCGGCGCTGTGCGCGCTGGCGTTGGGCGCCCTGGCCGCCGCCGGTGTCGCCGCCCGCCGCGCGAAGCGGAACCCGGCGGGCGGGACCTCGGCCGGCTAGGGCCTGGCGCCCGGGCCCGCAGGCGTGTCGCCGGGGCCCCAGCGGGAACGATGAGGGCCTGCCGGGCGTTGACGGGTGAGGGAGCCCTGCCGAGCCGAGGATGGTACCCATGCCGCTGCTGATCGTCATCGCGCTGATGGCGTTGCCTTTCCTGGAGATCTGGCTGATGATCCTGGTCGGCCAGCAGATCGGCGTCGCCTGGACCATCGCGCTGCTGTTCGCGCTGAGCGCCGCCGGCGTCCTCGTGCTGCGCAGCGCCGGGACCAAGACCTTCCGCGAGGCCGACCAGGCGATGCGCACCGGCAAGCGCCCGGAGGGCGGGCTGCTGGACACGCTGATGCTGATGGTCGGGGGCATCCTGCTCCTCACCCCCGGATTCGTCACGGCCGCGCTGGGCGCCGTGATGGCGCTGCCCTTCACCCGGCCGGCGCTGCGGTGGGCGTTCACCGGCTGGGCCGAGCGCCGCATCAAGCGCATGCGCGACGCCGCCGAGGCCGAGTTCGTCGCCCAGGGCGGCCGCATCCCGCCCCAGCCCGGGCAGCCGGGCGAGCGCGGGCCCGGCGGCGGCCGGATCGTCCAGGGCCGGATCGTCGAGGACGAGTGATCCCAGCGGTCGGCACCGGGGGACGGGGAGGGCCGCCGGCGCTCTACGAGCTGAGGGTCGGCGTGTTCGCCACCCCCGAAGGAGTCCGCGACTTCGTCCACCGGGCCCGCGCTCTGCCGGCCGGCCCCGAGGGCGCGGCGGCGCGGCGATGGACGGTGTCGATCGCATAGGAGGCAGAGTCGGCCTGCCCTTCGGGAGGGGGCGCGGAGGCCTCGCTCACCGTCGAGGGCCTCCACGGCGAACTGCCGCAGCAGTGGGCCCGCGCAGATCCCGGCCGGGATCTGCGCGGGCGTATCACCGCCCGAGTCCGGTTCGGCGTGGTCACCGATGAACCCGATGCGGTGCACGAGGCGCTCTGCGGACTGCTGTGCCCCGACCCCCTCCACCCCGGCCCGTGGCCGATCCCGTGGGCCGCCGACTCCCGGGCGTGCGAGGACGAGCGCGAACAGGCCGATCTGGAACGGGCCTACCGCCACCTGATCGCCGGATGGCGTCCGAGCCCGGCGGCCGGTTCCGCGCCGGGGCGCCCGGCCGTACGGTCCCGGCGCGGGCGTGGCGATAGTGTGGCGGGCGTGAACGACAAGCCGTGGAACTACCTCATGGACATGGACGGGGTGCTGGTGCACGAGGAGCACCTCGTCCCCGGGGCCGACGTGTTCGTCTCCGAGCTGCGGGAGAGCGGCATCGGCTTCATGGTCCTGACGAACAACTCGATCTACACGCCGCGCGATCTGCGCGCCCGGCTCAAGCGCAGCGGACTGGATATCCCCGAGGAGTCCATCTGGACCTCCGCGCTGGCCACCGCGCGCTTCCTGAAGGAGCAGCGGCCGGGCGGCTCGGCCTACGTGGTGGGGGAGTCGGGGCTGACCACCGCGCTGCACGGCATCGGCTACGTGCTTACCGACCGCGACCCCGACTACGTGGTGCTGGGCGAGACCCGCACCTACAGCTTCGAGGCGATCACCCGCGCCATCCGGCTGGTCGAGAGCGGCGCGCGCTTCATCGCCACCAACCCCGACGAGAAGGGCCCGAGCCGCGAGGGCTCGCTGCCGGCGACCGGTGCCGTGGCCGCGCTCATCGAGCGCGCGACCGGGCGCGCCCCCTATTACGTGGGCAAGCCCAACCCGCTGATGATGCGCTCGGCGCTGCGCACTCTGGGTGCGCACTCCGAGAGCACCGTGATGATCGGCGACCGCATGGACACCGACGTGCGCTCCGGCCTGGAGGCGGGTCTGGAGACGCTGCTGGTGCTGTCGGGGATCTCCGGCCGCCAGACGGCCGAGCTGTTCCCCTACCGGCCGACGAAGGTGTTGGACTCGGTGGCCGATCTCGTGGGCCGCACTGGCGACCCCTTCGGCGATCAGGGTGCCGAGGAAGCCCAGCACGTCTGAGGGCTCGCGCGGCGGTGAGCCCGCGCATGCGAAGGGGCGGTCGGCCCTCCCGCCTCCGCCCCTCGCGCGTGCTCAGGCGCTGCGCCGCTCCTCGGCCATCGCCCGCATGTGTTCCTGCTCTTCCCGGCGCCGCGCCCGGAGCAGCTCCAGCCGCTCGTTGAGAACCTCCTCGAGGTCCTCCATGCTCCGGCGCTCCAGGAGCATGTCCCAGTGGGTGCGCGCGGGCTTGGCCTTCTTCTCCTGCGGCTCCCGGCCGTCGACCATCAGGGCGGTGTCGCCGCAGTAGCGGCACTCCCAGTTCGTGGGGACCTCGGCCTCGGTCGCGAAGGTAATGGAGAAGCGATGACCCCGAGGGCAGTCGTAGGTGACCTCTTGGCGCGGTGCCAGGTCGGTATTGCGGTCGTTCTCGTAGCTCGTCGCCCCGAGTCGTGTGCCGCGAAGTGCTCGCTCGGCCATCGGTTGCGTGCCTCCAGGCGCTCTTGCGGTATACATGGGTTTAACACGTCGGTCCGTGTCAAGATTCCCCGCGCATCGGTCATCCAACCGTGCGATAATGGCCGGTCGGCGGTGACCGGGCCGCGCCGAACGGTATTAGGCGCAGGACACAGCCGCGCAACGTCCCGCACACGGCGGGATCGCGCTCCAGGTCCGTCGGCGTCTTCTTGACACAATCTTTACCGCGGCGTGCGCGGCGGGCCCTGAGGCGGCCCGAACCTCGCACCGCCGACTCACAGCGCTAACAATCCACCCCTACCCTCGGATTCCCCCGTGTCCGAGGAGATGCGCGGACGGCCCCGACCGGCGCCGCTCCGAGGCTGCGCACCCCCGCTCCAGCGGGCGGCGCGTGCCGGACTCAGCCGACCGGCTCCAGCAGGACGACCGGAATGTCGCGGTCGGTGCGCTCCTGGTACTGGTCGTACTGCGGCCACACCTCCGTCATCAGCGGCCACAGCCGCGCCTTCTCCTCGGGGGTGGCGGTGCGCGCCCGAGCGCGGAAGCGGTCGGCCTTGACCTGCACCTCCGCCTCAGGGGAGGCCTCCAGGTTCTTATACCACTGCGGGTGGTCGGGCGCGCCGCCGTTGGAGGCGACGACAGCATAGGCCCCGCCGTCGGTGCGGTAGATCAACGGCGTGCTGCGCTGGAGACCGGACGTGCGCCCGGTCGTCGTCAGGATGAGCGTGGTGGTGCCCTGCCACTCGTGGCCCTCTTCGCCGCCGGTCGCCCGGTAGCGCTCGACGTGCTCCTTGCCGTACAGCAACGTGCCTCCCGTCGCCCGCCGCCGGCCCGGCGGCGGCGCTGTGTGCTACGCGAGCCCCTCCGGTCGCGCGCCACCGCCCCGAGCGGCGGCGCCGGGTGCCGCCGCGCTCCCCGTATCCCGATTCCGCAGGACTCGTCTTCGACGGCGCCGTCACCCTACCCACCTGCGGCGACGGTCTCACCCCGGCGCGCCGGGCCCCGATCGACGCGGTGTAGCGCCTTGACTGCGTCGGCGGCACACCCAATGATCGGTCAGTCGGCATCCGACCCGCCCCGTGCTCACCCCCGCCGGGGCGGAGACCCATCGAGGAGGTTGAACGGGTGACCCCCCGCACACCACATTCGGCGGTTTCCTGGCGCGCCGCCGCCGGAGCCCTGCTGACCGCGACCGCCCTGCTGTTCACCGCGGCGCCGGCGAGCGCCGACCCCGCCCCCACCGACATCGCCGACCGGCTGGAAGCCGTGCCGGGCCTGCGCATCATCGAGGAGACCGAGACGGAGCCGGGCTTCCGCCACTTCGTCCTGGGCTATGAGCAGCCCGCCGACCACGGCGACGCCGACGGCCGGACCTTCGAGCAGCGGCTGACCCTGCTGCACCGCGGGTTCGACCGGCCGACCGTTCTGCACACCAGCGGCTACAACGTCAGCGTCGGCGCCTTCCGCAGCGAACCCGCGCGCATCCTCGACGCCAACCAGATCTCGACCGAGCAGCGGTTCTTCGAGCCGTCCCGGCCCGATCCGGCCGACTGGGACGACCTGGACATCCGCCAGGCCGCCGCCGACCACCACCGCCTGGTCGAGGCACTCAACGACATCTACCGGCAGGAGTGGATCTCCACCGGCGCCTCCAAGGGCGGCATGACCTCCGTCTACCACCGCCGCTTCTACCCCGACGACATCGACGGCACGGTGGCCTACGTCGCGCCCAACGACGTCGTCGACCGCGAGGACCACGCCTACCGGAAGTTCTTCCGCACCGTCGGCGACGACCCGCAGTGCCAGGACGACCTGGAGGGCCTCCAGCATGAGGCCCTGGAACGGCGCGGCGAGCTCGTCGACCACTACACGGCCCTGGCTCAGAAGAACGACTGGACCTTCGACCGCACGCTCGGCAGCGCCGACCGCGCCTTCGAGATCCTGGTGCTGGACACCGCCTGGGCGTTCTGGCAGTACCAGCCCTACCCCGAGGCCTGCGCCGACGTCCCCGCGCCCGACGCCTCCACCGAGGAGATCGCGGCCTTCCTCGACGACGTCGCCGGTTTCTCCTTCTACACCGACCAGGGCACACTGCCCTACATTCCCTACTACTTCCAGGCCGCCACCCAGCTGGGCACGCCCAGCGTGCCCACCGGCCACCTCGACGGCCTGCTGCGCTACCCCGGGCTGTTCCAGGCGCGCAGCTACCTGCCCGACGAGATGGACGTGCCGCGCTTCGACCGGTGGGCCATGCCCGACGTCGACCACTGGGTGAGCCACCGCTCCGAGCGGATGCTCTTCGTCGACGGCGAGTACGACCCCTGGGGCGCCGAGCACTTCCGCGCCGGCAGCGCCAAGCGCGACACGATGCGCTTCGTCGCTCCCGGCGCCAACCACGGCGCCGACATCGCCGCGCTGGCCGACGCGGACCGGGCGAAGGCCACCGAGGCGCTGAAGCGGTGGGCCGGCGTGGGCGACGAGGCCGCCGCCATGGCCGAGGGGATCCCCGAGCTGGACGACGCGGGCGAGCGCCGCGCGAAGATCGAGCGCGGGTTCCGCTGAGCCGTGCCCGGTGCGTGCGCGGCCGCGCACGCACCGGGCGAGCGGGCGGTGCCGCTCCGCCCGCCCGAGTGCGGCCGCCGGGCCTCAGATGCGCTCGGGCACGGTGTTGCCGGCCTCGCGGATGCCCCGCGACACCCCGAGGAAGGCCAGTACCGCGAAACCGAGGACGAAGAACGCCACAAGCGACAGGATCGCCAGCCGGTAGTCGCCTCCCGTGGCGTCCAGCGCGACTCCCAGGGCGAGCGACCCCAGGAACGCCGACCCCTTGTCGCTGATCTCGTAGAGCCCGTAGTACTCGGCCTCCTTGCCGCGCGGGATCAGGTGCGAGAACAGCGACCGCGAGAGCGCCTGGGTTCCGCCCAGCACGATGGCGATGAAGAAGGCCAGAATGAAGAACTGCACCGCCGATCCCTCGCTCAGCAGCGGTGCCACGGCCACCACCGCCGTCCACACGACCAGGCTGCCGAGGATGGTGCGCTTGGTGCCCAGCCTGCGTCCGATCGCGCCCACCACCAGCGCGCCGCCGAAGGCGACGAACTGCACCATCAGGATGGCGCCGATCTGCACCTCCTGGCCCAGGCCCAGGGCCTGGTCGGCGAAGGTCGCCGAGAACGCGATCACGGTCTGGATGCCGTCGTTGAACAGGATGTAGGCCACCAGGAACACCAGCGTCCGGGGGTAGGCGCGCAGGCTGCGCACGGTATACCAGAGCTGGCCGAAGCTGCTCGCGACCGCCCGCCCGCCGCCGGCCCGGCCCGGCTCGGCGGGCCGCGTGCCCGTCAGCACGGCGCCGCGGTAGCGGTTGCGCAGCCGCGTCAGCGGGATGATCGTGAACACCGCCCACCACACGCCCGCCGAGGCCATGGCGATGCGCACCGCGTGGCCCTGATCCAGGCCGAGGCCGCCGTGGAACAGGTAGAGCACCAGGTGCAGGCTCAGCAGCAGGGCGCCGCCGAGGTAGCCCATCGCCCAGCCGCGCGAGGAGACGGTGTCGCGCTCGTCGGGCTGGGCCAGGTCGGGCAGGAACGAGTTGTAGACCACGACCGAGGCGCCGAAGGTGAGGTTGGCCAGCACGAACAGTCCGGCGCCCAGCATGTAGGCGGAGCCTTCGACGAAGTACAGCCCCATCGTGGCGAAAGCGCCGATGTAGGCGAGCAGGCCCATCAGCTCGCGCTTGCGGCCGGTGTAGTCGGCGACCGCGCCGACCGCCGGCAGAGCCACCAGTTGCAGCAGCACCGACACCGACGTGGCGTAGGGGTAGAGCGCCGTGGGGTCGATCGCCAGGCCCAGGACGCCGATCCGGCCGCCGGGGCCTGCGCCCTCCTGGGCCAGCGCGGTCAGGTAGGGGCCGAAGAAGACCGAGATCACCGAGGTGTAGAAGACCGAGTTCGCCCAGTCGTAGAAGTACCAGGCGCGGCGTTCGCGGCGAAGGCCGGCGGGGTCGGCCGCGGGTGTGCCGGACGGCGGCGGGGCCGGGGGAGTGGTGGCCATGGAGGGTCCTCGTCGACAGGGGGCTGTGCGGCGGCTACCGGTCGCCGACCGGGCCGCCGGGGGAATCGTGCCAGGCTCCGCGTTCGATCAGCACGCGCCGCAGGCCCTCGGTGTTGTCGGTGACGATGCCGTCGACACCGGCGTCCAGCAGCCGCCGCATCAGGGCGGTGTCGTTGATCGTCCACACGTGCACCTGCATGCCGAGCCGGTGGGCGGTGGCGAGCACGTCGCGGCTGACCAGCGGGACGGGTCCGTGGCTCAGCGGTATCTGTGCGCAGACGGGGGTGCTTGGAGCGAGCGGCCGTAGCAGCGGCGACAGCGACGCCGCCCGCAGCCGTGCCACGTCCGCGGGGCCGCACGAGGTGGCGACCGGCCGCTCGAACCGCCTGCGGGCGCGGTCCAGCCGCCGCTGGTCGAAGGAGCCCACGCACACCCGGTCCCAGGCGCCGGTCCGGTGCAGCGCCCGCGCCAGGGGTTCCACCGCCCCGTCCCCCTTGACGTCGATGTTCAGGCGCACGTGCGGCCAGGATCCGAGCAGGTCCTCCAGCAGCGGGATGGGTTCGCGCCCGGCGACGCGCGCCCGCGACACCTCGGCGTAGCCGAGGTCGGCGATGCGCCCGGCGCGGTCGGTCGCGCGGTCCAGGGTGGGGTCGTGGAAGGCCAGCGGCACGCCGTCGGCCGTGGCGTGCACGTCGGTCTCCAGATACCGGTAGCCCAGGTCGACGGCGTACTGGAAGGCGACGGCGGTGTTCTCCAGGGAGGCGTCGACCGCGCCCGCCCCGTCTGTCCGCCAGCCGCCGCGGTGGGCGAGCGCGATGGGGCCGGGCGCGTCGAGGTACCGGTGAGTCACATGGAGCAGTATGCCCGTATCAGGGGCGCGGAGGCACGCCGGAGGGATGGCCGGGCGGGCGGCGGGGGAGCCCGGCAGCGTGCGGTATGCGGCGGGCCGAGCGCGGGGGCCGACCGCGGGCGCCGGCGGCCCCGCCGTCCTGCGTGGCGGTCTCCGCCCCACCGCAGCCCGCTCGGCGCGCGGAACGGGGCCTGCTGCAGAAACCCGGCATTCCAGGTGGCATCGGAACCGGGCGGCGTGCTCTGAGGGGGCGGCGGACGGCGACGTCCGCTCCAGCGCCGCGGGCCGGCCCGCCCGCGGACGGCAGCACTCGCCTCGGAAGGGACTCGTCCTTGGCCGGTCAGCAGCCCGACACCGCCCTCTCCCCGACCCGCCTCTCGGCCCCCTCGCCCGCCTACGCCCCGGCCCGCCACGCCACCCGCCCGCCCGTCCGCACCGGCGTTCCGGCCCGCCCGCCGGCGTCCCCGCGGCCGCGCTCCCACCGCGGCCCGGTACGCCCGGGCGCGGTGGCCTATCCGCACCGCCGCAGTCCGCGGCAGCTGTCGCGCTTCGCCCAGATTCTGGCCGAGGTCCTGGCGGGGGAGCGCCCCGTCGGACAGGTGCGGCCGCTGCTCGGGCGGCGGGCCTATGAGCTGCTGCGGCGCCGCGCCGGCGGCTACGCCTGCGCGCGCAGCCCCCGCGTGCGCAAGGCCGTGCTGAGCACGCCCTCGCCCGACGCCGTCGAGATCAGTGCGGTGGTCGACTGCGGCGACCGGTGCCGCGTGTTCGCGCTGCGCGTGGCCTATGCGCAGCACGCCTGGCTGTGCACGCACATCGAGACCGACCTCTGCCGGGCCGCGGTGCACTGAGCGGCGGGCGCCCGCGACCCTGCGGATCCGCGGGCGCCCCGCACTAGGCGCTGGTAAGCGCCTTCCCGTAGTCTTCACCAGGTCAGGAGCCTGCAGTCGGGGGCAGGAGCGGCGTATCACCGGGCGCGCCCGTGCCGTTCCCGGCGGAGAGCGGTCGAGAAAGGGTATGAACGCTGCTCTGGCGTAGGAAAGCAGGTTAAAGTACGTTGGAAAGCGCTTTCTCAATCGAGTGATAGGACGACGCATGCAAGATCGGGTGCTGGCCGTCGCCATGAACGGCGTCACCGGCCGCATGGGGTACCGACAGCATTTGACGCGGTCGGTGCTGGCGATCAGGAAGGCCGGCGGGGTCGAGCTGCCCGACGGCTCGCGGGTCGTGCCCGAGCCCGTCCTCGTGGGCAGGTCCGCGGACAAGCTCCGGCGCATCGCCGAGGAGCACGGCATCGAGCGGTGGAGCACCGACCTCGACTCCGTGCTCTCCGACCCCGGGATCGAGGTCTACTTCGACGCCCAGATCACCAGCGCGCGCGAGGAGGCGCTGCGCTCGGCGATCTCGGCCGGAAAGCACATCTACACCGAGAAGCCCACGGCTTCCACCCTCAGCGCCGCGCTTGAGCTGGCCAAGCTCGCCCGCGACGCGGGCGTGCGCAACGGCGTCGTGCAGGACAAGCTGTTCCTGCCGGGCCTGCTCAAGCTGCGCCGGCTGCTCGACAGCGGCTTCTTCGGCCGGGTGCTGTCCATCCGCGGCGAGTTCGGCTACTGGGTCTTCGAGGGCGGCTGGCAGGAGCCCCAGCGCCCCAGCTGGAACTACCGTGCCGAGGACGGCGGCGGGATCGTGCTGGACATGTTCCCGCACTGGCACTACATCCTGGAGCAGCTCTTCGCCCCGGTCCGCGCGGTCACCGCCACCACGGCCACCCACATCGCCCGCCGCTGGGCCGAGGACGGCAGCCCCTACGCCGCCACCGCCGAGGACGCCGCCTACGCCGTCTTCGAGCTGGAGGGCGGCATCACCGCCCAGATCAACTCCTCCTGGTGCGTGCGGGTCGACCGCGACGAGCTGGTGGAGTTCCAGGTCGACGGCACCGAGGGCAGCGCAGTCGCAGGGTTGCGCGACTGCCGCATCCAGCACCGCGTCGCCACGCCCCGCGCCGTCTGGGACCCCGACGCCCCCGTCGACCAGGGCGGCTACCGCGACCAGTGGGAGCGCGTCCCCGACAACGCCGCGTTCGACAACGGCTTCCGCGCCCAGTGGGAGCAGTTCATCTCCCACGTGTGCGCCGGCACCCGCTTCCCCTTCGACCTGCTCTCGGGTGCACGCGGGCTGCAGCTGGCCGAGGCCGGGCTCCGCTCGGCCGCCTCGGGCAACCGGGTCGAGTTGGAGGAGGTGGACCTGCCGTGAGCGGACCGCCCCTGCGGCTGCCGGGAGCCGACGGCCGGCTGCACGGCTTCACGCCCCGCGGCGCCGCCCCCGCTCCCGCCGGCGCCGCCCCGCCCGGATCGCGAACCGCCTACGCCGCCGCCCACGTCGTCGCCGACCCCGTGGCCGGGAACGCCTTCGGCGCACCCGCCCGCCTGGACTGGGACTCCACCCTCGCGTTCCGGCACCGGCTGTGGGACCTGGGCTTGGGCGTCGCCGACGCCATGGACACCGCGCAGCGCGGCATGGGCCTGGACTGGCCCGCCACCGCCGAGCTGATCCGGCGCAGCGCCGCCGAGGCGGCCGGGCGCGGCGCCCTGCTGTGCTGCGGCGCCGGCACCGACCACATCGACGCCGGCGCGGGCACCACCCTGGAGGAGGTCGAAGCCGCCTACACGGAGCAGCTGGAGACCGTCGAGGGCGCCGGGGCCACCCCCGTTCTGATGGCCAGCCGCCACCTCGCGGCCTGCGCCCGCGGTCCCGGCGACTATGCCAAGGTCTACGGCCGGCTGCTGGAGCAGGTGCGCGCACCCGTGATCCTGCACTGGCTGGGCACCGCCTTCGACCCGGCGCTGGCCGGCTACTGGGGGCACGGCGCCCCGGCCGAGGCGATCGACACGGTGGCCGGCATCATCGCCGACCACGCCTCCCGCGTCGACGGCATCAAGGTGTCGCTGCTGGACCCCGACCTGGAGGTGCGGCTGCGCCGGCTCCTGCCCGCGGGCGTGCGCCTCTACACCGGCGACGACTTCAACTACCCCGAGCTGATCGAAGGCGACGCCGAGGGCCACTCCCACGCTCTGCTGGGCATCTTCGCGGCCATCGCGCCTGCCGCGGCGGCAGCGTTGCGCGCGCTCGACGACGCCGACACCGCGGGCTACCGGGCGTCCCTGGAACCCACCGTCCCGCTGGCCCGCCACATCTTCGCGGCGCCCACGTTCTACTACAAGACCGGGATCGCGTTCCTGAGCTGGCTCAACGGACACCAGCCCGGCTTCACGATGGTCGGCGGCCTGCACAGCGCCCGCGACCTGGTCCACCTGTCGGAGGCGATGCGCCTGGCCGACGACGCGGGGGTCCTCACCGACCCCGGCCTGGCCGTCGCCCGGATGCGGTCCCTGCTGGAGATCTCGGGGGTGCGGTGATGGCGACCGGAGCAGGCAGCGGCCAGGCGCCGCCGACCGCGTTCGACGTCCCCTCCGGAGCGCCCGCGGGGGCCGCTCCGGAACCCGGCGACCCGCGGCTGGCCCGCCTCTCGCTCAACCAGCGGACCGTCGACCAGTGCAGCCTGCCCGAGGCCGTCGAGGGCTGCCTGCGCGCCGGTATCGGCGCCATCGGGCTCTGGCGCGAGCCCGCTGCCGAGACCGGCATCGCCGCCTCGGCCCGGCTCGTGCGCCACGCCGGGCTGCGCGTGTCCTCCTACTGCCGCGGCGGCTTCCTCACCGGCCACGACCGCGCTGAGGCGATGGAGGACAACCGCCGCGCCATCGACGAGGCCGCGGAGCTGGGCGCGCCCTGCCTCGTGATGGTGGTCGGCGGGCTGCCCGAGGGCGACCGCGACCTCGTCGGCGCTCGCGAGCGCATGGCCGAGGCGATCGCCGAGCTCGCGCCCTACGCGGCCGAGCGCGGAGTCTGCCTGGCGCTGGAGGCGCTGCACCCGATGTTCTGCGCCGACCGGGCGGTGCTGTCGACCCTGGGCCAGGCGCTCGACATCGCCGAACGCTTTCCCGTGGGCCAGGTCGGCGTCGTCGTGGACACCTACCACGTGTGGTGGGACCCCCGCGTCTACCAGGACATCGCCAGGGCCGCGGAGCGCATCGCGAGCTTCCAGGTATGCGACTGGGTGCTGCCGCTGCCGGCCGACCCCCTGCTGGGCAGGGGGATGGTCGGCGACGGGCACGCCGACATCGCCGCACTGCACCGGGCCGTGGACGCCGCGGGCTACACCGGCGACATCGAGGTGGAGGTCTTCAACGCCGACGTGTGGGCCGCCGACCCCGACGCAGTGCTGGCCACCCTGGCCCGGCGGCACGTCCGCTACCTGGCCTGAGCGGACCCCGAGCCCGCCGCAGCACCGTCGATCTTGTAGCTATCGTGATGAAAAACGATTTCCCCTCACGATAGCTACAAGATCGGCGGGGTTCGCGCCTAGGTTCCCGACGGGGGCGCCGTGCTCGCGCGGACCACGACTTCGCCGGAGACCCGCACCGTGCGGGGCTCCATGTCCTCGGTGTCGTCGAGCGCCAGGCGGGCCGCCTCCTCGCCCATCCACTCCAGGGGCAGGCGCACCGTCGTCAGCCCCGGAGTGAGGTCGCGCAGTGTGGGGATGTCGTCGAAACCGGCCACCGAAAGGTCGCGCGGCACCTGCAGGCCGGCGTCGCGCAGCGCCGCGACCGCACCGGTGGCCATGACGTCGTTGACGGCGAACAGGCACGTCGCGTTGGTCTCGGCGGCGAGCAGGCGCCGGGTGGACTCGTAGCCGCCGTCGCGGGTGAACGCGCCGTGCACCACGTTGCGCGGGTCCAGTTCGATGCCCGCACCCGACAGCGCCGCGTGGAACCCGTCCAGGCGGTCGCGGGCGGTGCGCAGGTCCGTCGGCCCCGCCAGCAGCGCGAAGCGGCGGTGGCCCAGCCCGATCAGGTGGCGGGCGAGCTCGGCGGCGCCGTCGCGGTTGCTGGGCACCACCGTGTCGGCGGGCAGACCCTCCTGGGAGACGCACGCGACCCGCCCGCCGCGGGCGTTGAAGGCGGCGATCTCGTCGACCAGCCGCCGCGTGGTCTCCTCCTCGACGGTCCGGCTGCCGGCGAGGACCACCGCGCGGGCGCGGTGCGAGCGCAGCATGGCGAGCAGCGCGAGCTCGCGCTGCGGCGTGCGGCCGGTGGTGCCCAGCACCACGACCAGCCCCTCGTCCTCGGCGGCGCGGGTGACGCCGGAGGCGATGCTGGAGAAGTAGGGGTCGGCGATGTCGTGCACGATCAGCCCGACCAGGGAGCTGGTGTTGCGGGCGAGTGTCTGCGCCGACGCGTTGGCGAGGTAGCCCAGCTCGTGGGCGCTGGCGGTGACCCGCTCGTGCAGCCCGCGTCCCACCTGGCGCGTGCTGCCGTTGAGGACGCGCGAGGCGGTGGCCAGGGAAACGCCGGCGTGCCGGGCGACCTGTTCCAATGTCACGTATCCGTTGCCCACGGCCTCACCTTTCGCGCCATTCATGGAAAACTCTTTCCCGGTTCGATCATAGGCGGCTTCGGACACCGCCGACAGTCGAAACCGCGTTGCGGAGCGGTGGCGCCCGACACGCCGCCGCGATGCGCGTGCGCGCGGCCGCGCGCAGCAGCCTTCGGAGGCCGGGCCACCACCTGCGCGGTGCGCCGAGTCCGCTGCGGGCGCCAGCCTAGTTGCTCTGCCGCCCGGTCGGGGCTGAACGCCGCGCACCGGGCGGTGAGCGCGGCCGCGGCCCGCGGCCGCGCTCACCGGGAAACGAGTCGGGGCGGTCGGGATCCCGGCGGCGCGGGCCCGCGGCGGACGTTCGTGGAGCGGGGATCCGTTTTCCGGGGATTTCCCGGGGCTACCGCCCTGCCTTTGCGGCGATCCGCGCGTTCGGCGCCGGGGCCGTGTGTCCGGGTCACTCCACGGAGGTGAACCGCACCGGTTCGGGCGCTCCCAGGCGGGCGCGGGCGGACGACACGAGGCCGGGCAGGCGGGCGGGGTCGGGGTGGCCGTCGGTGACGAGGGTGACCACGCGGCGTTCGACGGCCGAGCGCGCGGCCATGCGCAGCGGGTGCCGCCAGGCCAGCGAGCCGCCGACGCCGGGGTACTCGGCGGCGCGCAGGAACCACGGGTCGGCGAACCCTCCGGCGGCGGCGAACACCAGGCTCCAGCGCGCACCGGTGCCGGCGGTGCCCAGCAGGGCCAGCCACGGGGCGCGCGAGCCGTGCAGCGCCTCCTCGCCCTCGGCGCCGGGCCCGAGGACCCGCGGCGGCTCGGCGTGCTTGGGCGCACGCCAGAAGTAGCCGCCGTAGCCGGCGCCCGGGCGCCCTTTGGTTGCCGGGCTGCTGACCTCCAGGTCGCGCTCGCCCGCGTGCAGGCGCGTGCGCAGGTCCAGCGCCCACGTGGATGCGTCCAGCTCCCAGGCGGCGGTCTCGCGCACCTCGGTGAGCAGTTCGACGCCGTCGCGCCCGGTCCACGACAGCCGCTCCACCAGCCGGGTCTCCTCCGCGGCGTCCCAGCCGAGGTGCTCCTGGCGGCCGTGGTTGTCCAGCAGGACCGGCCCGCGGTCGCGGACGAAGGTCGTGCCGCCCCAGAAGCTGCTGCCGTCGATGTCGGGAACCGCCACGCCGACGCCCAGGTGGTGCCGGTGGTCCTCGGGGCGCACCTCGGTGACCACCGTGCCCCCGAACGTGCGCACCGGGTGCAGGTAGGGCCGGGGCGACAGGTGCGGCTCGACCCCGGCGCCGCTGTTCCACTCGGCCACGGCGGCGCCGCGGCACCGCAGTACCGCTCCGTCGCCGCCGTCCGCGCCGGGCGCCTGCCCGGCGCCGCCCGCCCCGCCCATCGGTGCCCCTCCTCGTCCTCGGTTGTCGGCTCTCGGTTCCGTGCGGTCCTACGGCGCGCGGCCGGTCAGCCGCCTCCGCCGTCGGGGGCCGCGCCGGCGCGGCTCGCGGCGCTCGCGCCGGAGGCGCCGGGAGCCGCCCACGGCGCCGCCAGCTCTGAGAACAGCGCGACCCGCTCGGCGCTCAGCGCGACCAGGTCGTCGACACCCGCCACCACGCGCTGGACGCCGCCGTCACTGGCGGTCACACGCTGCAGCGCGGGCGGGATCGGCAGCGGAGCGGGTGCCCGCCGCACTGCGTCCAGCACGGCGGTGAATCCGGCGGTCTCCTCGGGCGGCACCAGCAGCGGCGCCTCGCCGTGCAGGTGGGCGACGAGGTTGCGCAGCAGGTCGGTGCGGGGGTGGACACTGGTCTCCGGTTCGCGCCCGGGGCGTTCCAGCCGGACCTGGTCGAGGGTGTAGAAGAGCGTGATACGGCCGGCGTCGCCGTGGACGACCAAGCGGGGCGGGCGGTGGGTGGCCGCGCACAGGGTGACCGCGATGCTCACCGGGACGCCCGCGGAGGTGCGCAGCCGCATGCAGGAGGTGTCGTCGCCCTCGATCTCGTGGGCGTGGAACAGTTCGAGCTCGATGTCCTCGGCGGTCTCGCGCTGCGCGCCCGCGACGGCGAGCGCGGTGGCCACGGCGTGGGCGAACGGATTGGTCAGGGCGCCGTCCACGACGTCGAGGCCGCCGATCCTGCGGCGGCCCGCCCACTCGGCCCGCGCGTAGTACTCCGACGTGCGCACCCAGGTGCCCGCGCCCCCGATGCCGCGGACCTCGCCGACAGCGCCGTCGGCGACCAGCGAGCGCACCGCGCCGATCGCCGCCGAGCCCAGGCTCTGGAACCCGATCTGGCAGGCGAGCCCGGAGGCGGACACCGCATCGCGCAGGGCGCGGAACTCGGCCGCGGTCGCGGCGGGCGGCTTCTCCAGCAGCAGATGGGAGCCGGCGTCCAGGGCGGCGCGGGCGAGGGGGAGATGGGTGTGGATCGGCGTGCACAGGATGGTGGCGGCGGCACCGGTGCGCCGCAGGAGCCCGCCGAGGTCGGCACTCTGCTCGGCGCCGGGGTGGTCGGCGAGCTCGGAGGCGGGCAGGGGCACCCGGTCGCACACGCCGACGAGCCTGACCAGCCCCTCCTCGGCGAGCGTCCGGACATTGCGCAGGTGCGAGCGGCCGTGTCCGTGGGCACCGGCGAGTACGACCGGAACGGGGGCTTCACTCATGGGGCCTGCCTTCGCGCGTACGTCGTTCCGGTCCTGGCCGGGGCGGGGACGAGGGGCGGAGTCGGGGAGGTGCGCGGCGTGCCCGCGGTGCGGCCTCCTCTGCGTCGCCGGGCGTGCGACCGGCAATGGAAAGCGCTTGCCGAGTCAATGTAGGCAGCACTTCCACGCCATGTCAACGCCGTCGCGGCCGCCGGTCCCCGCCCGTCGTCGGCGCGTCTCAGCCGTCGAGGACGGCGACGTCCAGGGTGCGCAGGCGTTCCGGATCCGCGACCGCCTCGATCCCGGTGATCAGGTCGCCGACCACGGTGAACGTGAGGACCAGCGACACGCGGCCCTGCTGCATCCGCACCAGGGCGGGCGAGCCGTCGACCAGTCCCGGCACGGTCTCGCGCGCCCGCTGCGCCGCGGCGGAGGCGCCCTTGGCGACGTTGTGCGCACCGCGGAGCATGACGGGCGTGCGGCCGGGCACTGTGGCGGCGTCGGCGCGGAACACCACCTCGGGGTCGAGGACCGCCACCAGGGCGTCGAAGTCGCCCTCGCGGGAGGCGGCCAGGAACGCCTCCACCACCCGGCGCCGGCGCGCCCGGTCGGTCTCGGGCGGACGGGCGCCCTCCTTGACCCGGCGGCGGGCGCGGCTGGCGAGCTGCCGGGCGGCGACGGGGGAGCGGTCGATCATCGGCCCGATCTCGTCGAAGGGCACTGCGAACATGTCGTGCAGCACGAAGGCGATCCGCTCGGCGGGGGTGAGGGTGTCCAGTACCACCAGCAGCGCCAGGCCCACCGAGTCGGAAAGCACGGCCTGCTGCTCGGGATCGGCCGCCTCGCCGCGGGCCTCCCCGCCGCCGGGCGCCGGGCCACCGTGCCCCCCGCGTTCCGCGTGCCCCCCGTGTTCTCCGTAGTCCGCAACCGGCTCCTCCCGCCGCGCCCGGCGTGAGCGCAGCATGTTCAGGCACACCCGGGCCACCACCGTCGTCAGCCATGCCGCGGGGTTCTCCACGCCGTCGCCGCCGGAGCGGTCGATGCGCAGCCACGCCTCCTGCACCGCGTCGTCGGCCTCGCTGTACGAGCCGAGCATGCGGTAGGCGACTGCGCGCAGCCGGGCGCGGTCCTGCTCGAAGTGGTGCGTCAGCCACGCTTGCTCGTCCATGCCGTCACGTTCCTTCCATGCGGTGTGTCGTTCAAGTAGACCCCCGAAATCCGGCCGGTGTGACGGGGAGGCGCCCATGGCGCCTCCCGGAGCGGCGGCCCGGCGTGAAAGGAACGCATCATGACCGCACCCATTCTGGTCACCGGCGGAACCGGCACCCTCGGCAGCATCGCCGTCCCGATGCTGGAGGGCTCCGGCGCCCGCGTCCGCGTCCTCAGCCGCACCCCGCGCGCGTCCGCGGGCGGTGTCGACCACGTCGTCGGCGACCTGGCCACGGGCGAAGGCGTCGACGAGGCGGTGCGCGGTGTGCGCACCGTCCTGCACCTGGCCGGCGGACCCAAGGGCGACGAGGAGGCGACCCGCAACCTGGTGAGCGCCGGTGCGCGCGCCGGAGTGGAGCACCTGGTGCACATTTCGGTGATCGGCGCCGACCGGGTGCCGCTGGCCTGGTTCCGGTCCCAGGCGGGGGCCGAGCGGGCGGTGACCGAGTCCGGGATACCCTGGACGATCCTGCGCGCCGCCCAGTTCCACGACCTGACCCTGTCCGCCGTGCGGGCGATGGCCAAGCTGCCGGTCGTTCCGGCGCCGGGCGGGTTGCGGTTCCAGCCGGTCGACCCGCGTGAGGTGGCCGAGCGGCTCGTGGAGCTGGCCCAGGGCGAGCCCGCCGGGCGGGTGCCCGACCTGGCCGGCCCCCGGGTCTATGCCATGGACGAATTGATCCGCGGGTACCTGAGCGCCCGCGGGGGCCGTCGGCCGCTCGTCAGGATCCGCATCCCGGGCAAGGCCGGCCGGGCCTACCGCGCCGGTGAGAACCTGTCGGTTGCGGGTGTCCGAAACGCCGCGGTGACCACGGGTGGGCGGAGCTGGGAGGAGTTCCTGGCCGAAGCCGTGCGCTGACGTCCGGCGGCGGTCCGCGCCGCGGACCGCCGCCGGACACGCCGGTGCGCGCGCCTTCTCCCGGCCCGCTCGCGTGCGGGGGCGCCGACCTCGGCAGACGCCTGACGCCACCGCGGGCGTTTTCGCAGAACTCCCGCGAATCGGTCGATCCCGGGGTTCGCGGGTGCGCCCGGAAACCCGCTGTACCCGATACGATCATGCGTCGGGGGGAGGGATCCGGATCGGCGAGTGAGAGGCGGCACGGCGTGCCCGGACAGACCGGAGCGAACGGCCCGCGAAGCGACTGCGGAGATACGGTGGTCGTCGCGGTGCAGGGCGAGATCGACATCGCGACGGCCGACGACATGCGCGACCGGATGCTCGCCGCGGCGGGCGAGAGCGGTTGCGCCACGGTGACGGCCGACCTCTCCGAGGTCGAGTTCTTCGACGCCAGCGGTGTGCGCGCGCTGATGGCCGCGCGCCGCCGCCTCGACGCCGACGGTGTGCGGACGGTACTGGGAGGGCCTTCCGCCGCCGTCCTGCGGACTCTGGAGGTGCTCGGCCTGGCGGACCTCTTCCCGGTGGTTCCGCCGACCGAGCCTGCGGTCAGTGTCCGATCGGCGAGTCCGCGCTGAGGCCGTGCTCGCCGGCGCCCGGGGAGGTGCCGCGCGCCGGGTGCGGCTTGCCGCCGCCGCGCTCGGCCGGCCCGGGGGTCTCCTGCTCCAGGAACTGGGCCAGCAGTCCGGGCACCGCCTCGTCCGCAAGCCGCAGCCCCGCGCCGAGCTTGACGTCGGCCGCGGCATAGCGCCCGCGGCCCGCCGCGGTCGTGGCCCAGACCGTCGCCAGCCCGGCCCGGCGCTGGAAGGGCGTGCGCGCGATGCGCCAGCCGATGATCCCCTCGCGCCGCAGCGCCACCGTCGCGCGTAGCAGCGCCCCCTTGCGGACGACGAGGAAGCCGCGCGTCAGGTCGTGGCCCAGGCCCCGGTAGGCCGAGACCCCCCACGGCACCAGGAGCAGGCCCCCCGCGAGCGCACCGACCAGCGCTCCCACCGCGGCCGCCGTCACGGCGCCCGGCCCCGCTCCGCCGTCGGCGAGCGGGAGCGGGCCCGCGGGCAGAAGCGGAATGGCCCCGGCGGCCCGTTCCGCCGCCGCGGCCGCCACCGCCGCGGCTGCGGCGAGGACCGCTGTGCCCGCAAGCGCACGCACGAGCCGCCGGCGCAGGGCCGCGCGCGGGTGGGCCCGCAGCGGCGCCGCGATCGGCGACTCTGCGGTGCGCACCACCTCGGCGCTGAGGCGCAGGGCGCGCCGGCGGGGCATGTCCGGCGAGAGCGCGCTGCGCGGCACCGCGCCGCCCTTGCCCTCGGCCGCGCCCAGGCCCGTGGCCACCGCCCGGACACGTGCGGCGCCGAACCAGCGCAGCGGCAGCGCCTCGCGCAGCTCCACCCCGCGCAGCCGCCGCTCCTCCAGCGACAGCGACGTGTTGGTGACCAGGCCGCGCCGCAACCGCAGCGTGCCGTCGGGCTCGCGGTCCAGGCGGTAGCCCCACCACGCGTCCACCTGCACGGCGGTCGCCGCGAGCGCGCCGGTGAACAGTACCGCCGCCACTGCGGGCAGGACGAGCGGGGGCCGGGCCGCGAGCTGGTCGTAGACGCCGACCACGATCCCGTTCGCCCGCTGCTGGCCGAACATGCTCAGCAGGTTGAACACGGCCCCGAGGGCGGCGGCGCCCAGCGCCGGGGTCGCGGCCGACAGCGGAGCGAAGCCGAACCAGACCGGTCGCAGGCGCGCCAGCTCGCGGACGGCGTGCCCGGCGCCGCTGAGGCCGCCGTCCTCCCGCGGCCGCCCGGGAGCCGCCTCCGCCGCGCGCAGCAGCAGCCCGGCGCGCAGCCGATCGCCCTCGGCGCGCAGGACGTACTCCAGCCGGATCTCGTCGCCGCCGGCGCCCGTGCTCTGGCCGGTTCCGGCGGTGACCTTGCACAGCCCCAGCGGCCGCAGCCAGATGGGCACCGCCACGTCGACGCTGCGGATGCGGTCGCGCGGCACGGAGCGGTGCGCGGTGACCAGCACCCCGCTGCGGATCTCCAGGCGCTCCCCGGTCACCCGGTAGCGCGTCCGATGCCAGCGCAGCCATTCGGCCGCGGTGACCAGCGCGACGGACGCCGCGCTGCCGGCGGCGATCAGCGCTCCCCACGGCCACAGCGCGCCGGCCAGGCCGGTGGCCACCGCCCCGGCCGCCGCGCCGGGGACGAAGATCGCGCCGAGCACGAGCACGCAGGCCCAGACAGTGAGCGGATGCAGCCGCCGCCAGCCCTCGGCGCTCCGGGCGTCGCCGATGACGCCGGCGGTTCGGGCGGCGGCCGCGGGTCCGGTCGAGTTCATGTCGCGTCTCCCTCCGCGTTGTGGGCGGCCTCGGTCAACTCGGCGGCCACGCGGTCGGCGCGGGCGCCGTCCAGGCCCTCGATGGCGATGGGGCCGGCGGCGGAGGCGGTGGTGACGGTGACGCCGGCCAGCCTGAACAGCCGCTGCAGAGGCCCGCGGCTGGTGTCGACGGTCTGCACGCGCGACATCGGCGCCACCCGCCATTCCTGCCAGAACCAGCCGGAGGCGGTGTAGACGGCGGTGTCGGTGACCTCCCACCGGTGCACGCGGTAGCGCCACTGCGGCACGACGGCGGTGACGGCCAGGCCGGCTGCGCCCAGCGCCGCCGCCGCGGTCCACAGCGCCGAGACCAGGGCCGCGGGCACGGGGGCCACCGCCGGCAGGAGCAGGGCGGCGAGTGCGGGCGCGCCGGCGAGGGGGGCGGCCACCAGCAGGATGCGGGCGCTCCACCAGGCGACGGCGCGGCGCTGCACGCGGTGGCGCGGCGGCCGCAGCCGGGTCTCGGGCGGTGCGGATCGGGTGACGGTCATGTCCCGGATCCCTCCTTCAGGAAGTCGGGCGAAGCGGCGTACTGAAAAAGTGATATCACAATGCTACTATGAAGCAATCATTGAACGAAGGAAAGGGGACGCCGCCCATGACGCCGTCCGAATCCCCCGCCGCGGGCGTCCGGATGCCCGCGCCCAAGTACCGCGAGCGCCCCGCTCCCCAGCTGCCCGGCCTCCCCGCGGCGGGAGTGTGCCTGCTCATGCTGCTCGCGGGAGCGGCCCTGATCGCGGCCGGAACCGGTCTGCTCGGCGCGGGCGGAGGCTCGCCGCTGCTGGTCCTGGCGGGGGCGGTGCTCGCGGCGGCGGCGCTGGCGCTGGCCGCCGGCCTGACGGTCGTCGCACCCAACCGGGCCCGCGTGCTGCAGTTCCTCGGCCGCTACGTCGGCACGGTGCGCGCCGACGGCCTGCGCTGGGTCAACCCGCTGACCACGCGCAGGTCGGTCTCGACGCGGATCCGCAACCACGAGACCTCGGTGCTGAAGGTCAACGACTCCGGGGGCAGCCCCATCGAGATCGCCGCCGTGGTGGTCTGGCAGGTCGAGGACACCGCCCGGGCCGTCTTCGAGGTGGACGACTTCGTCGAGTTCGTCTCCATCCAGACCGAGGCCGCCGTGCGCCACACCGCCAACAACTACCGCTACGACGCGCCGGGCGAGGGCATGATGTCGCTGCGCGACAACGCCGACGAGGTCACCGAGCGGATGTCGGCCGAGATCGCCGAACGTGTGCAGTCGGCGGGCGTGCGCATCGTCGAATCGCGCATCACCCACCTGGCCTACGCCCAGGAGATCGCCCAGGCCATGCTGCAGCGCCAGCAGGCGGGCGCCGTTGTCGCCGCGCGCCGCGAGATCGTCGAGGGCGCGGTGGGTATGGTCGACGCGGCCCTGACCCGTCTGGCCGACCGGGACGTGGTCGAGCTCGACGAGGAGCGCAAGGCGGCGATGGTGAGCAACCTGCTCGTCGTGCTGTGCTCGGACCGTCCCGCGAGCCCGGTGGTCAACACCGGAACGCTCTACCAGTAGGGAACCCCTGGAAGACCGTGGCTGAGCGGAAGAAGATCCTGCTCCGGCTGGACCCGGCCGTGCACGACGCGTTGGCGCGCTGGGCCGGCGACGAGCTTCGCAGCACCAACGCCCAGATCGAGTTTCTGCTGCGCCGCGCCCTCTCCGACGCGGGCCGGCTGCCCGGCAACGCCGGCGCCCTCCCGCGCCGCGGCCGTCCCCGCACGTCTGCCGAGTCTCGGGAGGACGATGCGGGCGCCCCCGACGCCGGAGAGGGCGGCGGCGAGGACCGCGAAGGCGGTGATGAGGACGGCGCTCCGTCCGGCTGAGGCCGCACCCGCCGCCGCCTCGGCCTCCGTGCGCGGTCCGCCCGCAGCCGGGTCCCGGGGGTCCGCCCCGGGACCCGGCCGATCAGCCCTGCTCGGCGGCCGTCCAGCCGTGCTCCTGCTTCAGACGCTTCTTCAGCAGCTTGCCCGACGCGTTGCGCGGCAGGTCCTCGGCGGAGATCCGGATGTGGGAGGGGATCTTGAAGGCCGCCACGCGCGGCTTGAGGAACTCCACCAGCTCCGCCCCGGTGAGCCCGGCACCCGGCAGCAGGCGCACCACCGCGCCCACCTCCTCGCCGTAGACCTCGTCGGGCACGCCGACCACGGCCACCTCGCCCACGGCCGGGTGTTCGTGGACGGCGGCCTCGACCTCGGCGCAGTACACGTTCTCTCCGCCGCGGATGATCATGTCGGTGGCGCGGTCGACGACGTAGAGGAAGCCCTCCTCGTCAAGGCGCCCCAGGTCGCCGGTGCGCAGCCAGCCGCCGGTGAACGCGGCCTCCGTCGCATCGGGCCGCCGCCAGTAGCCGTGCACCACGCCGGGGCCGCGGATCCACACCTCGCCGACCTCGCCCGGGGCCAGCTCCCGGTCGGCGGCGTCGACCACCTTGATGTCGACGGTGGCCACCGGGACCCCGGCGCTGTCGGGCCTGAGCAGGTAGTCGCTGCCGCCGTTGACCGTCGCCGTCGCCGAGGACTCGGTGAGCCCGTAGCCCTGGCCCAGCAGCATGTCGTGCATGCTGCTGCGGGTGCGCGAGACGAGCGCGGGCGCGGCGGGCGCGCCGCCGGAGGCCAGAAGCACCAGGCTGCTCAGGTCGTAGTCGCGCAGCCGCGGCGAGGCCGTCATCTGCGAGATCATCGCCGGTACCGCGGTGATGGCGCTGACCCGCTCGCGCTCGACCAGCCGCAGCGCCTCCTCGGGGTCCCACTTGTGCATCAGCACCAGCGTGCCCCCGTTGGCCAGGGTCGGCAGCATGACCGTCTGCGCGCCGGTGGCGTGGAACAGCGGCAGCACGCACAGCACCACCGACGGCCCCAGCGCGTCCACGTAGGCCTGGACCTCCTCCATCTCCAGGCCGAGCCGCATCAGCGAGCGGAACCGGGAATAGGATCCCGAGACGATGTTGGTCGCCAGGTTGCGGTGCGAGGCGACGGCGGCCTTCGGCCGCCCCGTGGTTCCCGAGGTGTAGAACAGCGTGCACGGGTCGTCCGGTGCCACGGCGGCGTCGGGCAGGCGCGCGTCGGCGCCGGGTTCGCCCAGCACCTCCTCCCAGGTGCGGGCGCCCTCGGGCAGGTCGCCGGTGCGCACCGCGATGACTGGGAGCTCCAGGCGGCCCAGGCCCTCCCCGAGCCGCTCGATGCGCTCGCGGTCGGCGATCAGCACCTTCGCCCCGCTGTCGGCGAGCCCGAACTCCAGTTCCGGGCCGCTCCACCAGGAGTTCAGCGGAACGGCGACCGCGCCGACAGCCGTGGCGGCGAAGAAGGCGACGACCCATTCGGGGTAGTTGCGCATGGCGATCGCCACCCGGTCGCCCTCGGCGACCCCGTAGTCGGCGACCAGCCGGCGGGCGAACCCGGCGGTGCGCCGGTGGAAGTCGGCGTGGCTCAACCGCTCGTCACCGTAGACCAGCGCCGCCCGGTCGCCGTTCTCCGCGCACGACTCGACGACGGCGCGCATGTGCGCGGGCGCGTGCTTCCACACCCGCGTGGCCACGCCGCCGATCTCGGCCGTCTCCATCTCGAAGGGGCTCCCGCCCACCAGCAGCCGAGCGGTGACCGCCGCCAGCGAGCGGATCGGACGGGTGATCTCGGGGTCGGTCAACTGCTGTCGGGCACTCACATGCACTCCCCACGGTCGGTCCGGGCCAATGGCGGGTCCGAGGGGCGGCGCGGTCCGCGGCCGTGCGGCCGGGCGAACACCCGCGCCGCCGCCGGTCAGTCGAAGCGGATCAGCGTGCGCCCTCCCTTGCCGTCGCGCATGCGCTGGAAGGCGTCGGGCAGTCCGTCCAGCCCGACCTCGTCGGTGATCATGGTCGCCAGGTCCAGGCCGCCCCGGCGGACGTGTTCGGCCACGCGGGGCAGGTCGCGGTCGGGGTCGCAGGAGCCGTAGAAGCAGCCGCGCAGCGTGCGGGCCTGGTGGAAGATCTCCAGTGCGCTGAACCCGACGGTGTCCTGGAGCGCGCCGGCGCCTACCACGGTGACCGATCCGCCCCGGCGGCTGATGTCCCAGGCGGCGCGGATCGTGGAGCTGGAGCCCACGACCTCGAAGGCGTGGTCGGCTCCCCGCCCGCCGGTCAGCGCACGCACCTCGCCGGCCAGGTCCTCGCCCGCCTGCAGGAAGCGGGTGGCGCCCAGCGCCGTCGCCAGTTCGCGCTTGGCGGGCGAGGCGTCCACGGCGATGACGGGGTCGGCTCCCGCCAGGGCCGCGGCCTGCAGCGCCGCCAGCCCGACGCCGCCCAGGCCGATGACCGCCGCCGACTGGCCGGGGGCCACGCCGGCGGTGTTGGTGACGGCGCCCCAGCCGGTGAGGACGGCGCAGCCCAGCAGGGCGGCGGTCGCGGCGTCGACCCCCTCCGGCACGGGCACCACGGCGTTGGCCGGGACCACCGTCGCCTCGGCGAACGCCGCAGTGCCCAGGCCGGGGTAGACGGCCGTGCCGTCGGAGAGGGCGCCGTAGGGCCGCTGCGCCGCGTCGAGGCCGTGCTCGCACAGATAGGGCTCGCCGTTCTCGCAGAACCAGCACGCGCGGCACGGCGGGGTCCAGTTCAGCACCACCGCAGTTCCCGGCCCGACGCCCTGCACGCCGGGCCCGACCGCCTCGACGGTGCCGGCGCCCTCGTGGCCCAGCACGGCCGGCAGCCGCTGCGGCAGCACACCGTCGGCGAGCGAGAGGTCGGAGTGGCACACCCCCGCCGCCGCCAGTCGAACCCGCACCTGCCCCGGCCCGGGATCGTCGAGGGCGACGCGCTCGATCCGCGGCGGCGCCCCGGTCTCCGCGACGACGGCGGCGCTGACGGTGGTGCTCATGAACGACCCCTCGTGTGATTCCGGTTACTCGCAAGTACGGCGACTTTACAAGACCGACTGGTCGGTTTACCAGAGGGAGTGGCGCCCCGCCGGTCAGCGCAGCGTGCGCGGAACGGCCGGGCGACGGCCCGCGAGTGCGGTCCTCCGCGTTCGCCGGGTCCGCCGCGCGGGGCGCCGTGTCGGCGATAGGGTCGGGGCGTGGCGGGCAAACAGCAGCAGCGGCTGCCGCGCGAGGTGCGCGAGCGGCAGATGATCGACGCCGCGGTGCGGGTCTTCTCCCAGGTCGGCTACCACACGGCAAGTGTCGAGGAGATCGCCGGTGCGGCGGGAATCTCCAAGCCCATGGTCTACATCTACCTGGGATCCAAGGAGCGGCTGTTCACGGCCTGCATCCACCGCGAGGCCGACCGGGTGGTCGAGACCGTGCGCGCCGCCCTGCACCCCGACGAGCCGCCGGAGCTGGGGCTGTGGTCGGGGCTGCGGGTCTTCTTCCGCTTCGTCGCGGACAACCGCGACAGCTGGACGGTGCTCTACCAGCACGCCCGCACCCAGGGCGAGCCCTTCGCCGACGAGGTCCGCGCCGCCCGCAGCCGCGTCATCGAGGAGATCACCGCCATGGTGGTCGCCGGCACGCGCATGCCCGGCGGAGAGCGCATCGTCTCCGAGCGCGACGCCGAGATCCTCGCCCGCATCGCCATCGGCGCCGCCGACTCGCTCAGCGACTGGCTGCTGGAGCACCCCGGTGAGAGCCCCGACGGCCTCGTCGACCGGGTGACCGACTTGGCCCTGGTCGGCGTGGAGCGCTACAACACCGGCGACCTCCCGCCCGCCTGACCGCGAGCTCCCGCCTGACCGACCGCGCGGCGCAAGAGCGGGCCCGCCGCGGCGACGGTGTTCGCTCTCGGCGAACACGCACCCCTCCGCTGGCCGCTCGGCCCCGGCGCGCCGGCCCGCTCACGTTTGCCCTGTGGGCGGGCGGGCAGCGGCGCGCCCGAGGCAATAGGCGAAGCACGAAGGGCCGCGACCAAGGGGAGACCGACGTGAGTCAGACGGTTGCCAACCACATGCTGCAGCGCTTGCGGGCCTGGGGGGTCGAGCACATCTTCGGGTACCCGGGCGACGGGATCAACGGCATCATCTCCGAGCTGGGCCGGGCCGAGGGGCCGCACTTCGTGCAGAGCCGCCACGAGGAGATGTCGGCCTTCGAAGCCGTCGGCTACGCCAAGTTCAGCGGCAACCTCGGCGTGTGCACGGCCACGAGCGGTCCGGGCGGCATCCACCTGCTCAACGGCCTCTACGACGCGAAGCTGGACCACGTCCCCGTGCTCGCGATCGTCGGCCAGGTCGCCCGCACGGGCATGGGCGGCAGCATCCAGCAGGAAGTGGACATGCACACGCTCTACAAGGACGTGGCGGGCGCCTACGTGCAGACCGCGATGGTGCCCGAGCAGTTCCCCAACCTGATCGACCGCGCCATCCGCACGGCGCTCTCCGAGCGGTGCCCCACCGCGGTCATCGTCCCGGCCGACCTGCAGGAGGCCGCGTACAGCCCGCCCCAGCACGAGTTCAAGCACGTGCCCTCCAGCAAGCCCGGGCTGAGCCGGGCGCAGTCGGTGCCGCCCGAGGACGAGGTGCAGCGGGCGGCCGACGTCCTCAACAAGGGCGAGAAGACCGCGATCCTCATCGGCCAGGGCGCGCGCGGCGCGGCCGACGAGGTCGTCGAGCTCGCCGAGGCCACCCGCGGGGGCGTGGCCAAGGCGCTTCTGGGCAAGGACGTGCTCGACGACGAGCACCCCTTCGTCACCGGCTCGATCGGCCTCCTGGGCACGCGTCCGACCTGGGAGATGCTGCGCGACTGCGACACCTTCGTCATCGTCGGCTCCAACGTGCCCTACGCCCAGCACTTCCCGCCGTTCGGCAAGCGGGCGGTCCAGATCGACGTCGACCCGCACATGATCGGGATGCGCTACCCGACCGAGGTCAACCTCGTCGGCGACGCCGGCGAGACCCTCCGCCGGCTGCTGCCCAAGGTGCGCAATCGCAAGGGCGACAAGGCGCCCGAGCGCTGGCGCGAAGGCATCGAGAAGAGCGTGCGCGAGTGGTGGGACTCGATGGACCAGCAGGCCCACGTGCCCGCCGACCCGGTGAACCCGATGCTGATCTTCAACCAGCTCTCGCCGCGGCTGCCCGACGACGTCATGGTCACCTCCGACTCGGGCTCGGCGGCCAACTGGTACGCGCGCCACCTGCGCTTCAAGAAGGGCATGCGCGGTTCGCTGTCGGGGACGCTGGCCACCATGGGCTGCGGCGTTCCCTACGCCATCGGCGCGAAGTTCGCCCACCCCGACCGTCCGGCGATCGCCGTGGTCGGCGACGGCGCCATGCAGATGAACGGGATGGCCGAGCTGATCACCGTCCGCCGCTACGCGCAGGAGTGGGACGACCCGCGGCTGATCGTCTGCGTGCTGCACAACAACGACCTCAACCAGGTCACCTGGGAGCTGCGAGCGATGGGCGGCTCGCCCAAGACGCCCTACAGCCAGGACCTGCCCTCGGTGTCCTTCGCAGGCTTCGCCGAGTCCATCGGCCTGAAGGGCGAGACGGTCGACACGCCCGACGCCGTCGCGGGGGCCTGGGATCGGGCGCTCGCAGCCGAGGTCCCGGTCGTGCTCGACGTGCACTGCGACCCCGATATCCCGCCGATCCCGCCCTACGTGGAGATGGAGCAGCTCACCGACACCGCCAAGGCGCTGGCCTCGGGAGATCCCGACCGGTTCGGCCTGATGACCAAGGGCCTGCGCACCAAGCTGCAGGAGTTCATCTCGCCGCGCCGCTGATCCGCCGGGGTGCGGCAGTGGCCGCACCCCGGCCGACCGAGGCCGGGAGACCGAAGGCAGGAGGGACGACGATGTCCGAACACGGCCGGCGCGACGGCGCAGGCGACGACGCCGGGGCCGCCCGCGGCGAGGCCGGGGGCGGAAACGCCGATGAGGACCGGCCGCTGGCAGACCGCCGCGCCGATCAGGGCGCCCGCCCTTCGCCCGACGAGGAGATCGCCGCCGAGAGCGAGCCCTCGCCCTCGGACCCGGCCTCCTACGACCGGGACAGCGATGACAGCGACGAGCCTCCGGAGCGGCCCACCCGCGCCTGACAGACTGTCGGGCACCGGACGATCACCCGTCCGCGGGGCCGAACCCCCGGTGATCTTGTAGCTGTCGTGATGGAAATCGATTGCCATTTGCGATGGCTACAAGATCAACGGTGACGCTCTTTGCGGCATGCTGGTGGGCGGCCGCGCGGTGCGGCCGAAGACACCGGCGACAAGGGGGCACTCCCGCCATGAACACCCCGATCGGCCCCGTGGACTCCAGCCGCGTCCCGCGCTTCGCGGGCCCGGCCACGTTCGCCCGGCTGCCCCGGCTCGACGAGGTCGGCCGCGCCGACATCGCCGTCATCGGCGTCCCCTTCGACACCGGGGTCTCCTACCGGCCCGGAGCCCGCTTCGGCCCGGCCGCGGTGCGAGAGGCCGGCCGGCTGCTGCGCCCCTACAACCCCGGCGCGGGGATCGCCCCCTTCGCCGCTGCGCAGGTGGCCGACGGCGGCGACATCGCGGTCAATCCCTACTCGATCGCGGAGGCGGTCGAGACCGTCGACGCCGGAGCCACGGCGCTGCTGGAGCAGGGCACGCGCCTGGTCACCCTGGGCGGCGACCACACCGTCGCGCTGCCGCTGCTGCGCGCGCTGCACCGCCGCCACGGCCCGATCGCGCTCCTGCACTTCGACGCCCACCTGGACACCTGGGACACCTACTTCGGCGAGCCCTACACCCACGGCACGCCCTTCCGCCGCGCCGCTGAGGAGGGCCTGCTCGACACCGCGGCCCTGTGCCACGTCGGCATCCGCGGGCCGCTCTACGGCAGCGCGGACCTGGAGGAGGACCGGCGGTTCGGCTTCGGCATCGTCACCGCGGCCGACGTCATGCGGCGGGGCGTCGACGATGTCGCCGCCGCCCTGCGCGAGCGCGTCGGGGCGCGGCCGCTGTACGTCTCGGTGGACATCGACGTCCTCGACCCCGCGCACGCGCCGGGCACGGGGACCCCCGAGGCGGGCGGCCTGACCAGCAGGGAACTGCTGGAGATCCTGCGCGGGCTGGCCGGTTGCCGCCTGGTGGGCGCCGACGTCGTGGAGGTCGCGCCGGCCTACGACCACGCCCAGATCACCGCGACCGCGGCGGCGCACGCCGCCTTCGACCTCGTCAGCCTGCTCGCGCTCGACTGCGCTTGAGCCCGCCGCGGACGCGGCGCGGCCGGGCGGTCGGCGGGTCAGCTTCCCGCGCCCGCCTCGGGGGAGGAGTCCTCCTCCACCTCGCCGGGTTCGCAGTTGAAGCAGTTCATCCGGAAGACCTCGTCGCCGTCGGCGGTGCCGGTGTAGGTGCCGGGCAGGCCTTCGGCGAGATCGGGCTGGGAGGCGAGGGCGCCCGGGTCGATGCGGCCGCGGAAGCGCAGCTTGCCGTCCTCGGTGCTGCGCCCGGTGCACACCACGGTGAACCGCTCGTCGCCGCCCGTGCGGCTGCGGCACTCCATTCCGGCCCGCACCGGGTGGCCCGCCCGCTCGAAGGCCTGCTCGGCCTCGGGGCGCAGCAGCACCGCGGACAGCTTGGCGGTGGCCGTGCGCATCGTCTGCGCGTCCTCGGACTCCGGCTGAGTGCAGCCCTGCAGCGCGGCCGCGCCCGCGAGCACCAGCAGCGCTCCCGCGGCTCGGGCGGTCCAACGCCCCATCGTGTGCCTCCCTACGCGCCCTTCGCGGCGGAGCGCGCGCCCACGGGGCACCCGCCGCGCCCCGCTCGGCCTCTGCCGACTCTGGCGCCCACCCTCGCGTACCGCGCCCCGGTCGGCGGAAACCGCCACGGGGCGCGGGGGCCAAGATGTCGCCAAGATCGGGCAAGCGGCGGCGCCGCACGCGAGGAGCCGACGAATCGCCGGGCGGCAGGCGGCGGTCGAGTGCGCATTCGGAGACGCGGCGGCCGCTCGGCCTCCCGAAGACGCTGCTTCGCACCGTTCCGGTTGCCGCGCTCACCTGCGCCGAGAAGGATGGGGGCATCGTGGAGCAGCCGGCTCAGCGGGGGGTGCGATGACGCAGCCGTACTTGGACACCTCGGTGCCCGCGGGCGTCGACCCGGGCGAGTACGCCCGGCTGCTGCGCCGGGTGCACCAGGCCGTGCTCTCCGGCGCCCGGCCCCCCGCGTCGGTGCGTCCCGTGATCGCCGACTCCTGGGAGCGGGTGCGCCGCAGCCGCGTCGACCCCGACTCGCCCAGGCCCGCCCCGCTGCTTCCCCGCGACGAGCTGCAGCGCCACCGCGCCGCCTCGCCGCTGGCCGAGCTGCTGCCCATGCTGCGCCAGTCGCTTCTGGGCATCGCCGAGCAGGCCTCCTACGTCATGGTGGTCGCCGACGAGAGGTGCCGCGTGCTCTGGCGCGACGGCCCGGTTCGAATGCGGCGCATCGCCGACGCCACGGGCGTGGTCGAGGGCTCGCAGTGGGGCGAGGACGCGGTCGGTACCAACGCCCTGGCTACCTCGCTGGCCGTCGACCGGCCGCTGCAGGTCTACTCCGCCGAGCACTACACCCGCGGCCTGCACCAGGTCACGTGCTCCAGCGCACCGGTGCACGACCCGCGCAACGGGCGCGCGCTGGGGGCCGTGATCCTGAGCGGGCCCGCGCACACCGTGCACCCCGCCACCCTGGCCCTGGTCAGCGCCGTCGCCCAGCACGCCGAGTCGCAGCTGCGCGGCCGCCACCATGCGCACCTGGAGCGGCTGCGCGCCGTCGCCGCGCCTCTGCTCTCGGGCAAGCGGGAGAACGTCCTGGTGGTCGACAGCGACGGCTGGACGGCGACCGCGGCGGGCATGGAGCCGCCGCGCCGCGTCCTGCTGCCGCGCGGGCTGCAGGACGGCGGCGCCTGGCTGTCGGGCCTGGGGGAGTGCCAGGTCGAACCGCTGCCGGGCGGATGGCTGATCCGGCCCGGCGGCGGCGAGGCCCCCAGCCCCACGGAGGTGGTGCTCGACCTCGCCGGCGCGGCGCCGGAGGTGACCGTGTGCGGACCCAGCGGCAGCTGGACGCACCGGCTGACCCTGCGCCACTGCGAGCTGCTGTACCTGCTCTCCCGCCATCGCGAAGGCTGCAGTGCGGCTCGGCTGGCCGCCGACCTGTTCGGCGACCCCGACCGCCTGGTGACCGTGCGGGCCGAGATGTCGCGTCTGCGCCGCCACCTGGGCGGAGTCGTCGAGAGCCGCCCCTACCGGTTCAACGAGGGCCTGCGGGTGGAGGTGCGCACCCCCGGCTACGCGGCCGACCTGCTGCCGGCGTCCAGAGCGCCGGGCATCCGGCGCGCCCGGCAGGAGGCCGCCCGCGCCGCGCACGGCTGATCCGGTCCCGGCGGCCCCGCTGCCGGGGGTTCGCCGCAGGTGGACGCATGCCGCAATCGAATGTAACTCTTAGTAGTCGTACTGCAACCTGTTGCAACCTTTGCACGTGAGCAGGGTGATGCAGTTGAGTTCGTAGTGCGACGGCAAGGAAGGCCGCGCGACCTCGCGCATACCCGACGGGCCGAGCGCCCCGAAGGATTCGGCGACCGAGTCCGCCCGTGCCCGTGCCTTGAGGGGGGTACCGGGTTCGATCACGCAGGGCGGACCTTCCAGAGGCGGCGGCCCGCGACGGGTGGGGGAACCCGTCGGGGCCGCCGCCGCATGTCCGGATCCTCAGCGCCGGGGAAGCCCGGGCCAAGGATCCCGTCTGGAATCGGCAAAGCGCGGTCGGATGGCCCGGCAGCAGTGGGAACCTTCTCTCCAGTGGCGCGTGCCGCTGCCCGCGGCCTCGGGAGGGGTCCGCGGGAGCGGCGGCGGGCCTGCATAGACTGGGCCGGGACCGGCCGTCCTCGGACACCGCGGCGGGTGGCTGTGCCTCCGGCTCGGGCTTCGGGCGAACCGGCGGCGCCGTCCGGGCGTCCTACAGGCCATAGGCAGCACCATCGTCCCCGCAGCGGAGGTGGATCGTGCAGGATCCCCGAGAGTCCCACCGGCAGCCCTCGGTCCAGGGCTCGCGCATCGACCCCTACGTCGGCAGCTACGCGGCTCGGACCAAGGGCATGGTGGCATCGGAGGTCCGCGCACTGTTCGCCGTGGCCTCGCGCCCCGAGGTCGTCTCGCTGGCGGGCGGGATGCCCAACGTCAGCGCGCTGCCGCTGGACGACATCGGCCGCATCGTGCACGAGGTCGTCGCCGAGCAGGGCGCCACCGCGCTGCAGTACGGCTCCGCCCAGGGCGACCCCGTACTGCGCGAGCACATCTGCGAGGTCATGGCCGAGGAGGAGATCGACGCCGCGGCCGACGACGTGATCGTCACCGTCGGGTCCCAGCAGGCGCTGGACCTGGTCACGCGCGTCTTCGTCGACCCCGGCGACGTGGTGCTGTGCGAGGCGCCCACCTACGTCACCGCCATCAACACCTTCGCGGCGTTCCAGGCCGACGTGCGCCACGTCGGGATGGACGGCGACGGCGTCGTCCCCGAGGCGCTCGACGAGGCGCTGACCCGTATGGCAGCCGAGGGCCGGCGGGTCAAGTTCTTCTACACGATCCCCAACTTCCACAACCCCGCCGGCGTCACCCTCTCGGCCGAGCGCCGCGACCGGGTGCTGGAGATCTGCCGGCGCCACGGCCTGCTGGTGCTGGAGGACAATCCCTACGGCCTGCTGCGCTACGACGGCGAGCCGGTGGCGCCGCTGCGGTCGAAGGCGCCCGACAACGTCATCTACCTCGGCTCGTTCTCCAAGACGCTCTCGCCGGGCTTCCGCATCGGCTGGGCGCTCGCGCCCTCGGCCGTGCGCGCCAAGCTCGTGCTCGCAGCGGAGTCGGCGATGCTCAGCCACTCCACGTTCAACCAGATGGTGGTGCGCCGCTACCTCACCACCCACGCCTGGCGCGAGCAGATCAAGGACTTCAACGAGATGTACCGGCAGCGGCGCGACGCCATGCTCGGTGCGCTGGATGCCCTCATGCCCGCAGGAACCGAGTGGACCCGCCCCGACGGCGGGTTCTTCGTGTGGCTGACCCTGCCCGAAGGGCTGGACGCCAAGGCGATGATGCCGCGCGCCGTCAACGAGCGCGTGGCCTACGTGCCCGGCACCGGCTTCTACGCCTCCGACGAGGGCCGCCGCAGCATGCGGCTGTCCTTCTGCTATCCCACGTGCGACCAGATCCGCGAGGGCGTGCGGCGGCTGGTCGGCGTCATCGAGGGCGAGACCGAACTGCGTGATACGTTCGGCGGCATGTCGCCGCCCGCGGCCGCGGGCGACGGCTCCCCGTTCCCCGACCTCCCCTGACGCCGATCCGGGACGGATCCGGTGACCCCCACAGCAGCACAGCAGGAAGGCAGGATCGTGGCCGATCTCGACCGGGTGCTCGTACTCGCGGGCGGCATGTCTCCCGAGCACGAGGTCAGCGTGCGCTCGGGCCGGCGCGTCGCAGAGTCGCTGCGCCGCCTGGGCGTGGAGGTGCAGACCGCCGACATCGACGCCGCGCTGCTCGACCGGCTGCGTACCGACCCGCCCCAGGCGGTCTTCCCGGTGCTGCACGGCGCCTCCGGCGAAGACGGGGCCACCGCCGAGGTACTTGAGCTCAGTGGGGTGCCCTACGTGGGCGCGCCGCCCTCGTCCTGCAGGATCGCCTTCGCCAAGCCGACCGCGAAGGCGCTGGTGGCCCAGCACGGCGTTGCGGTTCCGCGCGGGGTGAGTCTGCCCAAGTCGGCCTTCCACGACCTGGGTGCGCCGGCCCTGCTGGAGCGTGTGGTGGCCCGACTGGGCCTGCCGCTGTTCGTCAAGCCCGACCAAGGCGGCTCCGCTTTCGGAGCGACGCCCGTCGACTCCGTCGAGGCGCTGTCGGCCGCGATGGTCAGCTGCTTCGCCTACGGCGACCGCGCGGTGATCGAGGAGCGCATCGAGGGCACCGAGATCGCCGTGGGCGTTCTCGACCTGGGCGAGGGCGCCTTCGACCTGCCGCCGGTCGAGATCGTGCCCGACGGCGGGGTCTACGACTACGCCGCGCGCTACACCCCGGGCCGCACCGAGTTCTTCAGCCCTGCCCGGCTGTCCGCGGAGACCGCCCGCGCGGCGGCCGAGGCCGCGCTGACCGCCCACCGCGTCCTGGGCCTGCGCGACTACTCGCGCACCGACCTCATCGTCGACGGCGCGGGGCGCGTGCGGTTCCTGGAGGTCAACGTCGCCCCCGGGCTGACCGAGACCTCCACCTTCCCGCTGGCGGTCGAGGCCGCCGATCTGGACTTCTCCCGGGTCTGCCGCGACCTCGCGTTCAACGCCTTCAATCGCGGCCGGGGCGACTAGCCGCAGGGATCCAGCGGCCGGACTCGCCGGGGAGGTTGGACCCGGACAAGGCCCCCGCAGCGGCTCGCGCCGCCCGCGGGGGCCCTCTCCGTTCTCGCACGGTGGGCGATGGCGGGCTGCAGGGGAAACGCCCCGCAGGCCTCAGAGCGAAACCCGCTCGTCCAGGTCGTCGTCATCGTCGCTGGGGCCGCTGGAGGAGCCGCGCTCGGACCCCGTCTTCGCGGCCGGGCCTGCACCGGCTCGGGCGTCGCGGCGCGACTTCAGCAGGCTGAGCACCGTGGTCAGGGCCAGCGTCACCACGATCACCACCAGCGACAGCACCGTGGGGATCTCGGGTACGTGCAGGTCGGTCGTCTCGTGGATCGCGTGCAGGATCAGCTTGACTCCGATGAAGCCGAGGATCACCGACAGGCCGTAGCTGAGGTAGACCAGCTTGTCCAGCAGCCCGCCGATGAGGAAGTAGAGCTGGCGCAGGCCCATCAGCGCGAAGGCGTTCGCGGTGAATACCAGGTAGGGCTCCTGGGTGATGCCGAAGATGGCGGGGATGGAATCCAGCGCGAAGAGGATGTCGGTCATGCCGACGGCGAGCATCACCATCAGCATGGGGGTGACCAGGCGCTTGCCGTCGACGCGCGTGGTCAGCTTGTGCCCGTCGTAGGTTTCTGAGGTGGGCAGCACCCGCCGCACCATCCGCAGCGCGGCGTTCTCCTCGTACTCGTCATCCTCACCGCCGCCGGAGACCAGCTTCCAGGCGGTGTAGAGCAGGAAGGCGCCGAAGAGGTAGAAGACGCCCGCGAACGTGTTGACGGCGGCGGCGCCCGCGGCGATGAACAGGCCGCGGAAGAGCAGTGCGAGGGCGATGCCCACCAGCAGGACCCGCTGGCGGTGCTCGCGCGGAACGGCGAAGGAACCGAGGATGAGGATGAACACGAACAGGTTGTCCATGCTCATCGAGTACTCGACGATCCAGCCGGTGAAGAAGTCCACGGCCTGTCCCTCGGTGAAGAAGGAGAGGCCGATGCCGAAGGCGATCGCCAGCGAAACGTAGATGGAGACCCAGATGGCCGCCTCGCGCATCGACGGTTCGTGGGGTCTGCGCGTGATGATGAGGAAGTCGAGCGCGATGACGCCGAGCAGGACGGCGATCGTCGCTCCCCAAACCCAAGGTGCGATATCCAAGCCAGTACTCCAGAAGATTCGGTGGCGCGTCCGGGCCGGTCCCGGGCGCCGGAGGCGCCCGAGACCGGTCTACTACATCTCAGGAGGAGGCGCGTCGGCGGGCCCGCTTGGCGGCGCGCTCCTCCTTGGCGGTTGCGCGCCGCTCCTCCAGCTCGGTCGCCTGCGAGACGTAGCGCTCGACGAGGCCCGCGGCGACGCTGTTGTGGTCCTTGATGCGGACCAGCAGGTGCGGGGCGATCCGCTCGTGCAGCCACAGGAACCCGATGGCGAAGCCCATGCTGAGCATCGCCTGGAAGGCCAGGAACGACAGCAGCGGCTCGCGCAGGGCCTGGTCGTGGCCGAGCACGGCGGCGACCGCGTACTGGTCGACCAGCCGCGCCAAGGGAAAGCCGATCAGCCAGTAGAAGGCCACCGGGCCGAGCGCGCCGACCCCGAACTTCCCCAGGGCGAGCAGGACGCAGTACCCCGCCCCCAGCAGGGCCAGCGGGACTCCCAGCCCCGCGGCGATGGTCGCGATCTGCACGGCGGGAAGGCCGGCCATCGCCGCCACCCCGGCGGCGAAGACGCCGGCGACCAGCCCGACGCCCGCTCCCGGAACGGCCACCTCGGCGTACTGGAGCGCTACCGGCATGTGCCGCGCGGCGGTGACGTGGGTGCTCATCAGCTCACCACCACCCCGTACGCGAACAGCGAGTAGAACAGCATGCCGAGGTAGAACACCGCGGCGAAGGCGATGATCAGGTTGGACAGGATCCCGGGACGCACCGGTTTGGGCAGCATCAGGTTGTTGACCAGCAGCAGCGTCACACAGTAGGCGCCCATGGCGAAGGTGGACAGGAACGCCAGTGTGTCCAGGATTCCGGCGGGGCCGTCGGCGGGCCCGAACAGCAGGATGGCGATGCCGAAGCCGATGACGCCCCACAGGAAGAAGGCGTAGAGCTTGGACATGCTGAAGCGCTTGGCGCCGGGGATGAAATAGTAGGTCATGTCGGCCTGGCCGCGGGAGAACGAGTCGAACAGGCCGAGCGTGGCGTTGAGGCCGATCAGAGAGATGAACAGGAAGAAGACGGTGCCGAAGATCGGGCTTCCGGCAGCGGTGAAGGAGGCCGCCATGGCGTCGAGTGCCGCGTCGCGGTCACCGCCGCGGATGACATCGGCCACGTTGGGGTCGAAGCGCGCCGAGGCCTGGGCCAGCACGGTGAAGGAGATCGTCACCAGCATCGTGATGCCCCAGAAGAGGACGAACGCGTCGAAGGTCACCCAGCGGCGCCAGCCCTTCCACTTGGCCATCTCATCGGAGTTGTCGGTGTCGAACATGAAGCCCCGGGTGGGCATGGTCTCCTGCTCGTCGGCGTGGCGCAGGCCGCGGATGCGGGGGATGTGGGTACCCATGCCGGCGCCCTTGTCGCGCAGGTGCAGGGTGTACCACATCTGCTGCATGCCCGACGGGCCGGCGAAGGCGATCGAGCCGACGATGACGGGGAACCAGGCCGGGCTCATCGCCTCTTCGGGCATGTAGCCGAAGGCGAACATGCCGGTGATGGTGCTGGAGAGGTCGGCCAGGTTTCCCACCAGGGCGGCGACGACCGAGGTGCCCACGACGAGTACGCCGATGAGGATGGAGAGCACGTTCTCCAGGAGGTTGTAGATCACCTTGGCCAAGGTGAACACGACGCCCACCAGCAGCATGCCGGTGACCGCCGTGGCCTGCCAGGGGATGCCGCTCACCCGTTCGAAGGCCGATGCGCCCGCTGAGAGGTGGCCCGGCCATATGTAGACGAGCATCGCGGTGACGAAGAAGAACCACATCAGCGGTTTGAACACCCGCGCGGCACCGAAGAAGATGCTCTCGCCGGTGGCCATCGCATAGCGCGACATCTCCAGCATGACCACGGCCTGCAGGCTGACGCCGATGAGGAACAGCCAGCGGATCTCCGGTCCGAAGATCAGGACCAGCCGCGGCCACATGTAGGACTCGCCCATCCCCACGCCCAAGGCGACGAGGAAGACCGTCGGACCCAGCAGGTGGATGGAGGGCGGAGCTTTGGGCAGGGTGCGGATCGGCATCGGCTCCAGCCGACCCGCTTTCCAGTAGCGCTCTTCTTGCGGGGGCTCGTGGGCCTCGGCGGTGGCCGCGTCGCCGGAGCCGCCGGCTCCGTTGCCGGAGCCGCCTGCCTCGGTCGGAGCGGGGCCTCGTTGCGCAGGCACCTGTGAATCGGGCGTATCGGTGCCGGTGAGGTCATCACGGCCCAGCGGCCGGTCGGAGTTGATGTCTGAGGAGTCCATGCGTGGAGCTCTCCCTCGCTGGATCGCTGATGCGGGCTGGCTGCCCCCTCGGTAGCCCCCTGCTTCTCCCGAACCTCCTAGTCGTGGCTGGCGGGGTGATCTGCGGCTCCTGCGGCGGCGGGCCTGGCGGAGGCCGCCGCTGCGGGGTACCCGGTGGCCGCCTCGTGGCGGCTCAGCGGCCACCGGGTGTGATGCGCGTTACAAATCGAAGATCAAGTGATCAGAGTAGCCCGGCCGCGCGTGCCCAGCGATACTTCGCGCCGAGGACCTGAACGGGCTTTTCGGTGGTGTAGGGGTAGGCCACCACACCGTGTGCGAACAGGTGGGCGCTGGCTGCCTCGACCTCGGTGTCGCCCGAGAGCGAGGCCACCACGGGCTTGTCGATCCCCGCGGCGCGGGCCTGGCCCACCACGTCGGCGACCAGCTCGGCGAAGACCATCGGGGGAGTGACGATGGTGTGCCAGTAGCCCAGGATCAGCGCGTGCACCCGCGGGTCCTCCAGGCCCAGGCGGATGGTCTTCTCATAGGTGGACGGCGGCTCCCCGCCGGTGATGTCGACCGGGTTGCCCGCCGCGCCGAACGGCGGGATGAAGGCCCGGAACGACTCGTCGAGGTCGGGCGGGATCTCCATCAGCGACAGGCCGTTGTCGACCACCGCGTCGGAGAGCAGCACCCCTGAACCGCCGGCGCCGGTGATGATGACGACGTTCTCGCCGCCGGGCGTCGGCAGCACCGGCAGCGCGCGGCCGTACTCCAGCAGCTCGTTGAGCCCGGGGGCGCGCACGACGCCGGCCTGGCGCAGGATGTCGTCGTAGACCTTGTCGTCGCCCGCGAGCGCCCCGGTATGCGAGCCCGCGGCCCGCGCACCCGCCGAGGTCCGGCCCGCCTTGAGCACGACCACCGGCTTCTTGGGCACCACCTCGCGGGCGGCCTGCACGAACGCGCGGCCGTCTTTGAGGTCCTCCAGGTGCATCGCAATGGCGTTGGTGTTGTCGTCCTGGCCGAAGAACGTCAGCAGGTCGTCCTCGTCGATGTCGGCCTTGTTGCCCACGCCCACGATCGCCGAGACGCCGGTGCTGGTGCTGCGGCTGTAGCCCAGGATCGCCATGCCGATGCCGCCGGACTGGGAGGTCAGCGCGGTGCCGCCGGCGACGTCGTAGGGCGTGCAGAACGTCGCCGAGAGGTGCTCGGGCGTGTAGTAGTAGCCGTAGATGTTGGGACCCAGCAGCCGCACCCCGTGCCGGCGGGCGACCGCGAGCACCTCGTCCTGCAGCTCCTGCTCACCGGTCTCGGCGAAGCCGGAGGGGATGAGGATCGCGCCGGCGACCCCCTTGCGGCCGGCCTCCTCCAGCGCCGAGGCGACGAACTTCGCGGGGATCGCGAAGACCGCCACGTCGATGCCGTCGGGGGCGTCGGCCATGGTGGGGTAGGCCGCCCGCCCGTAGACCTCGTCGGCCTTGGGGTTGATCGGGTAGACCTGCCCGGCGTAGCCCCCGTCGACGACGTTGCGGATGACCGAGTTGCCGATCTTGCCCGGCTCATTGGACGCGCCGATGATCGCGATGGACCGCGGCTTGAAGATGCGGTTCATCGAGGCGAGGATCTCCTCGCGGGTGAACCGCGCGGGCGGCTCGGGCGGGTCGAAGTCCAGCACGAAGCGCAGGTCGGCGGCCACGCTGCCCGAGGCCGAGGCGAAGACCGGGTTCAGGTCGGCCTCGGAGATCTCGGGGAAGTCGGTGACCAGGTCCGACAGCCGGGTGATGACGTCGCCCAGGCGCTCGGTGTCCACCGCCTCGCCGCCGCGTACGCCCTTGAGCACCTCGGCGGCCTTGATGTCGCCGATCTGCGCGCGGGCCTCCTCGGCCGAGACGGGGGCCAGGCGGAAGGCGACGTCCTTGAGCACCTCCACCAGGATCCCGCCGAGGCCGAACACGACGACCTTGCCGAACGTGGGATCGGTGGTGGCGCCGATGAGGACCTCTTGGCCCCCGCCCACCATCTGCTGCACCTGGACGCCCTGGATGTCGGCGCCCGGGTTGTAGGCCCGGGCGTTGTCGACGATGCGCTGGTAGGCGGCCTTGACCTCCTCGGCCGAGGAGAGCCCGACCTCGACGCCGCCGGCGTCGGTCTTGTGCAGGATGTCGGGCGAGACGATCTTGGCGACCACGGGCAGGCCGAGCTCCACCGCCAGCGACACGGCTTCGTCGGCGCTGGTGGCCAGCGCCTCGCCGGGAATGGGGATGCCGTAGGCCTCGGCCAGCGCCTTGCCCTCGGGCGCGGTCAGCGCGGCGCGGCTCTCGGAGCGGGCCCGGTCGAGCACGGCGCGGACGGCATCGCGGTCGTAACCGGTTTCCGTTGCCATCTTCTCAGATCACTCCGTTCGATTTGAGGGCTTCGAGGTCCTCGGGGGTCAGTCCCAGCTCGTCCTGGTAGACCTGGGTGTTGTGCTCGCCGAGCAGGGGGGAGCGGCCGATGTCGGCGGGGGAGGCCGACAGCCGCATGGGCAGGCCCACCGTTTTGTAGGTGCCCCGCTTGGGGTGCTCGACCGTGGCGACGATCCCGTTCTCGTTGAGCGTGGGGTCGTCGATGATCTCCCGGGTCGACAGGATCGGCCCGCAGGGGATGTTGTGCTCGTTGAGCGCCGCGAGCACGTCCCATTTGGGCAGGTTGGAGGACCATTCCTCGATCAGCCCGAAGCACTTGTCGAGCTTGTCCAGCCGCGCCTCCGGCGTGGCCCACTCGGGGTCGGTGGCCAGCTCGGGCCTGCCGATGATGCGGGTGATGTGCTCCCAGCCGGTCGGCTGGATGATCACGTAGACGTAGTCGTTGGGGCCGCCGGGGGCGGTGCGCACTGCCCAGCCGGGCTGCCCGCCGCCCGAGGCGTTGCCCGAGCGCGGGACCTCGTCGCCGAAGTCGGAGTTGGGGTACTCGGTGAGCCGGCCGTGGGTCAGGCGCTGCTGGTCGCGCAGCTTGACCCGGCACAGGTTGAGCACCGAGTCCTGCATGGCGACCTCGACGCGCTGCCCCTCGCCGGTGCTCGTGCGCTGGTACAGCGCGGCGAGGATACCGGCGACTGTATGCATTCCGGTGCCCGAGTCGCCGATCTGCGCGCCCGTGGCCGTGGGCGGCCCGTCCTCGAAGCCCGTCGTGCTCATCGACCCGCCCATGGCCTGGGCGATGACCTCGTAGGCCTTGAAGTCGGCGTAGGCGCCCGGGCCGAACCCCTTGATGGAGGCGTAGATCAGCCCCGGGTTGGCTTCGCGCAGCACCTCCCAGGTGAAGCCCATCCGGTCCAGCGCTCCCGGTGCGAAGTTCTCCACCAGCACGTCGCTGCGCTTGACCAGGTCGAGGAATATGCGCTTGCCCTCGTCGCTCTTGGTGTTGAGCGTGATGCTGCGCTTGCTGCCGTTGAGCATCGTGAAGTAGAGGCTGTCGACGTCGGGGAGGTCGCGCAGCTGGCGGCGGGTGACGTCACCCGCGGGGGCCTCCAGCTTGACCACGTCGGCGCCCAGCCAGCCGAGGATCTGGGTCGCCGAGGGGCCCGACTGCACGTGGGTCATGTCCAGGACGCGGACCCCGTCAAGTGCCTTGCTCATGTGGATCCTCCAGCGCCTACTTGTACATGGTCTGGTTCATGGTCCCCGGCGCGTAGACCTCGGGGTCGATCCAGACGTTGATGAGCGAGGGCTTCCCGGACTCGCGGGCCCGGCGCAGCGCCGGCCCGATCTCGCCGGGCTCGCGGACCTCCTCGCCGTAGCCGCCCAGCATCGTGGCGAACTCCGAGTAGCGGATATCGCCCAGCGTGTTGCCGATCTCGCCGCGGTCGGCGCCGTACTTGGCGATCTGGCCGTAGCGGATCTGGTTCATCGAGGAGTTGTTGCCGATGATCCCGATGAAGGGCATGTCGAAGCGCACGAGCGTCTCGAAGTCCCAGCCGGTGAGGCTGAAGGCGCCGTCGCCGAAGAGCGCCACGACCTCCTTGTCGGGGCGGGCGTACTTGGTGGCCATCACGAAGGGGATGCCGACGCCCAGGGTGCCCAGCGGACCCGGGTCCAGCCAGTGCCCCGGCGCCTTGGGCTGGACGACCTGGCCGGAGAAGGTGACGACGTCGCCGCCGTCGCCGATGTAGATGGAGTCCTCGGTCAGGAAGTCGTTGATCTCGCTGACCAGGCGGTAGGGGTGGATCGGCGAGGCGTCGGAGGTCAACAGCGGCGCCCGCTTCTCCAGGGCCTTGTTCTCAGCCTGGCGCAGTTCCTCCATCCAGGTCTTGCGGCCCTGCGCCCCGTTGTCGCCGTAAGCCGAGGTCGCCTGCAGCACCGAGGAGAGGACGACGTCGGCGTCGCCGACGATGCCCAGGTCGACGTCGCGGTTCTTGCCGACCGTCGCGTAGGACAGGTCGATCTGCACCACGGTGGCGTCGGTCGAGAGCCGCTTGCCGTAGCCCATGCGGAAGTCGAAGGGGGTGCCGACGATGATGATCAGGTCGGAGTTGGAGAAGGCATGGCGGCGCGAGAGCTGGAAGTGGTGGGGGTCGCCGGGGGGCAGGGTGCCGCGGCCGCCGCCGTTCATGAACGCGGGGACGTTGAGCGTGCGGACCAGGTCGGTGGCCGACTCGGTGGCCCTGGTGGTCCACACCTGGTTGCCCAGCAGGATGCTGGGGCGCTCGGAGCGCACCAGCAGCTCGGCGAGGCGCTCGATCGCGGCGGGGTCGCCGCCCTGGCGGGTGGAGGCGCGGTAGTGGCCGGCCTTGGGTACGCGGGCCGACTCCACCGGGACCGAGGCGTCCAGGATGTCGCGCGGGATCTCCAGGAAGGACGGGCCGGGCGCGCCGTTCAGCGACTCGCGGAAGGCCATCGAGACCAGGTCTGCGACACGCTCGGTGTGCGGCACGGTCGCGGCGAATTTGGAGATGGGACCGATCATGTCGACGTGCGGAAGGTCCTGCAGCGAGCCCATCTTGTGCTGGCTGAGGGCGCCCTGGCCGCCGATCACCAGCAGGGGGCTCTCGGCGCGGTAGGCGTTGGCGATGCCGGTGACCGCGTCGGTGGTGCCGGGGCCGGCGGTGACCACTGCGCATCCGGGCTTGCCGGTGACCCGCGCGTAGCCGTCGGCGGCGTGGGCGGCCACCTGCTCGTGGCGGACATCGATGACGTCGATGCCCTCGTCGGCGCACCCGTCGTAGATGTCGATGATATGGCCGCCGCAGAGTGTGAAGATCACATCGACCCCCTCGGCCTTGAGGGCCTTGGCGACCAGGTGGCCGCCGGAGATCGTGGTGTCCCCACCCTTGTCGTCAGTCATCTGAGCACACATCTCCTTTATTGGATACTGCATACCGTATGTTTTCCATTGCTACACGACCCCCCGTTCGGTGTCTAGAGCGGAAGCGTGCGAATGGGTACCGGGCGCCGCAGGCGGGCCGCGACCGCGGCCGCACCCAGGCCCGCCAGACCGGCGGCCGCCAGGCACAGGGCTGGCCCCGCATTCGGGGCCAGCGCGACGAGGAACGCGGCGCCGCCCACGCCCAGCAGCCCGGCCAGCGCCTTGGCGCTGTAGACGAGCCCGGGGATGTCGGCGCTGTCGCGGCTGCCGAAGAAGTCGCGGGCCAGTGTGCGTGTCAGGGGATAGCAGCAGCCCCCGCCGACGCCCGCGGGTACGGCCATCAGCACCAGCACCGCGGGCGAGCCCGCCAGCGCGGCGGCGACCAGCCCGAACTGGGCCGCTCCGCCCGCGGCCAGGGCCACTACGAGGACGCGCCGCCGACCAAGGCGCTCGCCGCAGCGCCCGGCCGCCGCGCGGCCCAGTCCGCTGGAGGCCACCAGCACCGCCAGCGCCGCGGCGACGGCGGCCGGCGGCAGCCCGCGCTCGACCAGCAGCATCGGCAGCACCGCCACGTCCAGGAGAGCGGCGGCGCCGGCCAGCGCCACCACCGCGTGCAGGCCGGGTAGGGCGCCGCTGCGCCAGGCCTGGGCGGGGGAGTGGTCGTAGCAGGCGACGGGTTCGTCGCGGCGGCGCAGCGCCCAGTCCCGCGGGTCGGTCTCGGGCGGCCACCAGTGTTGCGGCGGCGTGCGCAGGCCGGCGCCCGCGGCGGCCACGACGACGGCCGTCGCGGCCCCCAGCCACGGCGCGGCGGCCAGGTGCGCGGGGTCGGCCAGGGCCAGGCCCGCGGCCAGCGGGGCGGCCCCCAGGGCGAAGCCGGCGCCTGCCCATGCGGCCGGGGCGGCCGGGCGCTCGGGGTACCAGGCCGCGACCGTGTGCACGCTGGAGTGGTAGACGAGCCCGGCGCCGAGGCCGCCGGCCAGCCCGTAGCCCGCCAGCGCCCAGGCCGGGCCGCCGTCGAAGCCCAGCGTCGCCAGCGCGGCGGCGCACAGCAGCGCTCCGATCACGATGGCACGCGCGGGAGGCAGCAGGCCGCGCTCGCGCAGGCGTGCGATCGGCCACGCGCTGCCGCCCTGGACCAGGGCCCACACGGCGAACGGCAGCAGCGCGGCCGCCGGGCTCCAGCCGTGCGCGGCCACCAGCAGGGGGATGGCGGCGCCGTAGCCGAACTGCAGGGAGCCGATGGCGGCCACCGCCGCGACCGCCCGCGCCGCCTGAACCGCGCGCCCGGTGCCGGCCAGTTCGCGGGCCGGCTGCCCGACGACGTAGCGGCGCCCGCTCCAGTCGTGCATCTCGCCGGCGCGGGGAGCGGGGACATAGGGCGACGCCAGATGGCCCGGCGGGGCTGGGGCGGGGGGCGGGTGTTTCATGGCGTACCTCACATCGACGGTGGATCGTATACAGTATGCGTCGCTGATGCGATTCTGAGAAGAGGGCGCGAAGATCTTTCGCGGATTCACAGCAGGGCCGGCCGGGTCGGCTCGTATGCGGGTCGGCCGCCGGGTGATCGGCGAAACGGAGCGGGCTGTCTCTCATGGCGGTATTGCATACTGCATACGATCTCGCGTAAGACAGATGGGGAGGGCCCCAGAAGACAGCTATGCCGAGGAGGCTCGGTGGACCTCTACGAGTACGAAGCCAAACAGCTGTTCGGCGACCACGACGTGCCCCTGGCCGAGCGCCAGCTAGCCACCTCGCCCGAGCAGGCCGAGCTCAGCGCCGCCCGGCTGGGGGGCAGAGTCGTCGTCAAGGCCCAGGTCAAGGTCGGCGGCCGCGGCAAGGCCGGCGGCGTGAAGGTCGCCGACGACCCCGAGGACGCCAGGACCAAGGCCGGGCAGATCCTCGGGATGGACATCAAGGGGCACACGGTGCACCGGGTCCTCATCGAGGAGGCCAGCGACATCGCCGAGGAGTACTACGTCTCCTTCCTGCTGGACCGGGCCAACCGCGGCTTCCTGTCGATCTGCTCCGCCGAGGGCGGCGTCGAGATCGAGGAGGTCGCCGAGAAGCGCCCCGAGGCCGTCGTGCGCACTCCCGTCGACGCCCTGGCCGGCCTGGACCGCGAGACCGCCCTCGCCATCTGCGAGAAGGCCGGCCTTCCCCAGGAGGTCCACCCGCCCACCGCGGTCGTGCTCCAGCGGCTGTGGGAGGTGGCGCGCGAGGAGGACGCCACGCTCGTCGAGGTGAATCCGCTGGTGCGCACCGCCGACAACCGCATCCTCGCGCTGGACGGCAAGGTCACCCTGGACGACAACGCCCTGGACCGCCACCCCGAGCGCTTCCCCTTCCACGACGGCGGCGCGGCCGACTCACTGGAGGCGCGGGCCAAGGAGAAGGGGTTGAACTACGTCAAGCTGGACGGGCAGGTCGGCATCATCGGCAACGGTGCCGGGCTGGTCATGTCCACCCTGGACGTGGTCTCCTACGCCGGCGAGGCCCACGGCGGGGTCCAGCCGGCCAACTTCCTCGACATCGGCGGCGGAGCCTCGGCCGAGGTCATGGCCGACGGCTTGGAGATCATCCTGGGCGATCCGGGCGTCAAGAGCGTGTTCGTGAACGTCTTCGGCGGGATCACGGCCTGCGACGCGGTGGCCAACG